>NZ_NCTK01000002.1:965899-1287865 GCF_002251695.1 Ralstonia solanacearum K60 | reverse complement strand
CCTGCGCAGCGGCGCCAGCGCGGAGAGTGCGTGGCACCTGGCCTGCGAGGCCGTGGAGCAGGGCCTGCGCCAGCATGCGAACGCCCAGGTGCGCGAGCGCGCGGCGGACGTGCGCGATGTCAGCGCGCGCGTGCTGACCGTGCTGACGGGCGCCACCCCGCGCCCGCGCAGCCTGCCTGAGCGTTCGATCATCATCGCCGATGACCTGACGCCTTCCGACACCATCACCATGGACCGCAGCAAGGTCGCCGGCCTGTGCACGGTGTCCGGCGGGCCGACCAGCCATGTGGCGATCCTGGCCCGCTCGATGGGGATTCCGGCGGTCTGCGGCGTACCCGCGCAGGCCCTGTTGCTACAGGATGGCACACTCGCCGTGCTCGACGGTACGGCCGGCGTGCTGCAGGCCGACCCCGATCCCGCGCTGCGAGCCGAGGTGGAGCGCCGCCAGGCCGCCGCACGCCAGCAGGAGCAAGTCGACCAGCAGACCGCGCATCGCCCCGGCCGCACCCGAGACGGGCATCGCGTGGAAGTCGTGGCAAACGTGCGGGATGCCGCTGAAGCCCGCGAGGCCGTTGCCGCGGGCGGGGAGGGCGTGGGGCTGCTGCGCTCGGAATTCCTGTTCGAAGACCGCGCGGCGCCGCCCGACGAGAACGAGCAGGCCGCCGCCTACCAGGCCGTGGCCGCCGCGCTTGGCCCCGAGCGGCCGCTGATTGCGCGCACGCTCGATATCGGCGGCGACAAGCCGCTGCGCTACCTGCCGCTGCCGAAGGAAGAGAATCCGTTTCTCGGCCTGCGCGGCATCCGAGTGAGCCTAGCCTATCCCGAGCTTTTCCGCAGCCAACTGCGCGCGATGCTGCGGGCGGCGCCTGGCGGCAATCTGCACATCATGTTTCCCATGGTGTCCGATCTCGACGAGGTGCTGGTCGCCAAGCGCATCCTGCGCGAAGAGCAGGCCAGGTATCCGGCTTCCGTCAAGATCGGCCTGATGATCGAAGTGCCGGCCGCGGTGGCGATTGTCGAGGCGCTGGCGCAGGAAGTGGACTTTTTCTCCATCGGGACCAACGACCTCACGCAGTACACGCTGGCCATCGACCGCGGGCATGCCGGGCTGGCATCGAAGGTCGATGCCCTGCACCCGGCGGTGCTCCGGATGATCGCGCTGACGGTGGAAGGCGCGCATGCCCACGGCAAGTGGGTCGGGGTCTGCGGGGCGCTGGCTTCGGATCTGGCGGCGGTGCCGCTGCTCGTCGGGCTGGGCGTGGATGAGCTGTCGGTGAGCGTGCCGGCGATCGCCTCGGTCAAGGCCGCGCTGTCCCGGCTCGACTTCGAGGATTGCCGAGCGCTTGCGCGCCGCGTGTTGCCGCTCGGCAGCGCGGCGCGCGTGCGGGAGGTGCTGGCCCAGCAAGCGGTCTGATGTCCGCGGCCGGGGGCGGTGACATCGGTCCCGCTTTCGCCGGCCGTGGGTGATGGAAATCTTTTTTAAATTTTCTTTTTTTAATTCTGATGGGGAATTTTGGAAGTGGTGTTGATGAAATCACTGGGTGTTTCCTTTGCAAGTGGTTTCGTTTTCGTCGCTTATTATGATTCCCGGATTCGTTTTTGGATACATTACTCCGGGTCGATGTTATTGAATGCGAAGGGCGGCGCCTACGCTGAATGAACCGGAGTTGGACGGCATTGCATTGATTTGACCGCGAGGCGGATCGTGCATGCCAGGGTCCGATGCCGGCCATGTGCACGGATACCGGGCGATGGCGCAGCCGCGCCAAGTCTCACGCCCGCGGGGTTTCAGTCGATCGAAGCTTTTCCGGCATGCCGATGAGAATCGGCGTGCCGCGTCGTCTTGCGCGCCGATCCAGCCGGAGAGAATCGGATAATCGATTTCATATATATCAGTTTTAAACCCGGCGTATACGGATCATCGTTATGGATTCAGGCCCTGAATCGGATGTCATGAGGGCGGTGGTATTCGTTGCACATTCATTCAATCTAAAACAAGGTGCAATATGAACATCAGGAGATATTTGCCGACCTGCTTCACCGGCAGGACGGCAAAGGATGCAACCCTATTGTCTACCCAGCCTCAACCCGGATCCCGGAAAAAGGGTGCCAGGTGCTCGGCTGGTTTGCTGGCGGGCCTTGTCTCCCGCTCGCGCAGGGCGGCGGAGCCGGGCATCGCTGGCCAGCCGAAACCCCTGGCGGAGCGGGGCAGCCCCGTCCGGACAGCGGATACGCGCGAGCGTGGCAAGTCGACCTTGCTGGAGTTGTTCAACGCTGAGCCTGGTCAGGCATCCACGGCTGAATCCGTCCACCAAGTGCCTCCGATCGCGGAAGAACGGAAATGCGCGTCGGTCAAGGCTGCGCCGGTCGCTGTGGCTGGCAGCCCCGCACCGCTGCTCCACACGCCGCTGTTCGATCTGACGCTCAAGAAGGGCAAGATCCGGGTCAAGGCCCGCGACGCCAAGCAGGACAGCGAACAGGCGCACCAGCTGGAGCGGCTGCTGAACCTGCGCGACAACCGCGCGACGGGCGTGAACTGGGACCCCGCGACCGGCGGCTACCTGATCGACTACCAAAAGCATGGCGTGCGGTACTGGGTCGCCATGCACGGCAAGAGCCTCCCGGCCATCGTCCTGCCGGCGCATTCCGCGATGAAGCAGGGCGTCTGCCCGCCGCCGATCGGCCTGCTGGCCAACCTCGGTGGCTCGCCGGATGGCGCACTGTGGCGCGAGCACCATGGGCAGCTTTATCGGTGGGACATGCGGCAGGCGCAGTGGACGCCGCATCCCCTGCCGGGCAAGGGACAGGCCCCGCTCACCCTGCTGGGCCGGCAACTGGACGGCGAGGCTTGGGCGAGGTCGGGCTCGACGCTGCTCAAGCTCGACGCCGGCGGTGTGCAGGCGCACGAAGTGGCGGGGCTGGAGCGGTTCCCGGCCGTGCGGATGGACGCGGCCGGCAAGCCGCTCGCGCTGGACGGGCAAGGGCAACTGCGGCGGCCGGATCGACCCGGGGCTGTTGCCCGGCCGATCCGGCTGCAGCTCGCCGACGGCAGGCCGGCATTCGAGCCGGTGCAGCTCGGCAAGCCGGACCAGCCCGTCACGCGGGCACGCGCGCAGGACTTCGCGCTGGCGCCGGACGGCCGCACGCTGTTCGTGCGCGATCAGCAGGGGCATCTCTACCAGGGCGATCTGCGCGCGGCGCAGGCATCCTCCGGCGAGATCGAGGTGAAGCGCATAGGCTGCCCCGTGCGGATGCCGGGCAGCAACGAAGGGTGGGGTGTCGAAGCGCTGGCGACCGGCCCCGGGCCCTCGGGCGAGGGCGCGGCGCTGCATGCGGTGTTCCGCAGCAGCGAGGGGCAGCGCGTGAGTGCCGCCTGGGACGGGCAGCAATGGCAGCCACAGTGGCACGTCGAGCAGCCCCTGCTGCTGGTGAGCGAGCGGGGGTTGCAGGCGCCCCCTATGCGAAACGTCTGCGCCTACAACGATGGGGCGATGCTGGGGATTTCAGCGACCGGAGCGGCCTGCCAGAAGGATGGGGCCGGCCACTGGCGGCTGCTGCTGCAGGCCGACGGTACGCCGCTGGAGGGCCTGCGGGACCTCAAGCTGGGGCCGCTCGGCCTGAGCGATGCGAAGCCGGTGTACGCCTTGCAGGCGGATTCCGACGGCGGCTCGCGGCTGCTCGCACTGGAGCTCGGCGGCAACATGGCTCGCTTGCCCGCGCGGCCAGGCGTCGCGGTCGCGGCGGTGCCGGCGCAGCGGTATGTCAGCCAGGCCAAGGTGCTGGCGGTATCGTCGGCGCCGATGCGGGACTTTGCGGTGGACGGCGAGGGCGTCGCCTATCACCTGACCGAGGACCACGCGCTTGTGCGCACCCCGCCGGGCGGGCAGCCGCAGCGCTTGCCTGTGCCCCCGGGGCAGGCCCAGCTCGATCAGATCGCCGTGTCCAGCGACAAGCATCAAGTGTTTGCCCTGGCGCGCGGCCCGCTGGGGGAGGAAGACCCCCAGCAGCGGCTTTCCTTGCTGCGCTACGACCATGCGAGCGCGACCTGGGCCGACTGTCGGGTCGATCTGAGCGCGCTGGATCCGGAGACGGCGCGCCTGGGCATCTCTCGCCTGGGCACGTTGCAATTGACGACGGAGCTGGCCCGCGGCGAGCAGCGGACCCACCGCATCGTGCCGCCGCTCGGCGCGCAGAAGACCTACCGTTTGCTGACCACCGGCGCCGCCGAGCCGACGGTGAGTCAGGCGCTGGCCGGCACGCGGCCCAAGCGCGTGCGGATTCCCGGCACCGGCGTGGTCGCCACGCTTCACCGGACGGCCGGTGGTGTCACCGAGCGGGTGCAGAGCAACTTCCTGACCGCCGCCGGGCACGTGAAGCGGACCCTGGCCAGCCCCAAGGGCGCGGTGAACCGGGTGATGGAGCACCTGCGCGGTCGCAGCGACATGGCCGCGGAATACCTCGACATGAAGGCGATCCATCTGGAGCTGGACCTGCTGCTGCACAGCAAGCGCTGGCCGCTGCCGCCCGCCGCCATCGTCAGCTGTTTTGTTGCGCCGGCGGTGTCGGAGGCGACAGCGCAAGCCTGCGAGGCATTGCGCGGCGACGCCATCGACAGGATGCTTGGCGCGTTGCAGCAGATCGGCGTGGCAGCCGGCGTGCTCGGTCCCGATCTGACGCTGGACGCTGCAGCCGGGAAGCGCAAAAAGCGCAGGCGGGATGCGGCCAAGCCCGACCCGAAGGATCTGCTGCCCAAGATGCACGACTGGCTCGCCGAGTTCGTCTTCCGGGCCGAGGTGCGGGCCGATCCCTTGCCCGAGACGGGCGCGAAGGCGCCCGCGCTGGTGTTCGATCCCGCTCGCCTGGGCGACATGCGCCGCGTCGTCGAACTGATGCGAACGCTCTGCGAGCACGGTGTCAAGCTGCCGGCGCCCGATCTGACCGGCCACCGCGATACCCGCGACCGGTTTGCCATCCTTACGGGGGCGGTCGGGCGCCATCTGCTGACGCTGGAGCGGGCCACACGGCTGGTGACACTGCCGCAGACCGTCGCCGTGGCCGGTGCGGGCAGCGCGGCCGAGGCGCTGCAACGGGGCGTGGACACCGACAAGGTGCTCCGGCTGGCGCGTTTCGGTTTCGGCAACTGGCACGATGCCGAGGCGTTCTGGGAAACGGCGCAGGCCTTCAAGCGGGAGGTGATGAAGCCGCGCTCGCCGTTCAACCGGAAGTTTGCGGAAAGCCATGCCGTACGGGACGCGGCATCGCCGGCGGAGATGGCCGTCAAGTTCGCGGAGGCGATGAAGGGCCTGAGCAACCGGTCCACCCTGTTCGGCATCGAATCCAAGGGGGCCTCGGCCGGTGTGACCACAGCGGGCACGGTGTCGCCGAAGAAGCGCGTGGGCGCGTTCGGCTTTGCCGTGCTGGGCGTGGACCGGACCACCATGGTCGGTGTGGAGCGGACGGCGGACAAGCTGGCCGAAGGCCCGCTGGTGGCGTTCTTTGTGCGGCAGTCCAACAAGGGGCTGACGATGGGCGGCGGCATGGGCCTGGACTTCAAGCCGGTGCGCAAAGTGCTCGGCTTCCGTCTCCAGGGCGGGGCCCAGGCCAGCGCCAGCCTGATGCACGGCAAGGGCGCTGCGATGCTGGTCGCTCCGGACGACATCGACGAGTTTGCCCGCCGGCTGTTCGATCCGGCCAATCGCGATCCAGGCCGCCTGCTGGAGCTGGGGCTCAACCAGGGGGCCATCGGGCTCGACATGCGTGAACAGCAGCTCAATCTGTCCGCCAACGCCGGCGGGCTGGGCGGCTATGCCGACCGGATCCCGGGCTTCGGCCCGGTGCACAAGCATGCCGATGGCTCCACCACCAGCGCATTCCAGCAGACCGGTTTGCAGCGGGGCATGTTGGGCGTCAACCTGAACTGGGGCGTGCGGGACTTCTTCCTCAAGCTGCAGCACGCCTGGGAGCCGATCTCCGGGTATGAGTACCAGGGCGGCCGGGGTTGGGCGGCCAACGCCTTTGCCTCGCTGGTGCAGCAGGGCGGGCTGCTGCCGCACGTCAGCGATGCGTTCACGCTCGTGCTGCGCTCGTTGAACATCACCCTGCTGGGGGCGAGCGTGGAGCTCTCCGGCGTGGAGAGCTTCAAGCGCACGCTCGATTGGAAGACGGCCGGCCGGGTCACGCCGCAGGTGTGGTCGCAACTGGCGGCGCTGGCGCGGGAGGTGTTTCCGTCGCAGGCGATCGGGCATTTCGACGGCCCGCACCTGAAGGCCATGATCGCGGCCACGCTGGAGGATGCGAAATCCACCTGGGCCGCGCGCACCGAACACGAGCGGGCCGCCTTCGTCGACCGTGCTGAGCAGTTGCTGCTGCAGGACCGGTTGGCCGAGAGCGGTCGCGCCATGCTGCTGCCCGGCGCGAAGATCGAATTCAACATCCCGAACTTCCGCGCGCTGGTGGACCCGCGCAAGAACAGCAAGGCGCACCGTTCCCTCGGCCCCCTGATGGAGGCTTCCGAACGCGCGCGCCAGGCTGTGCCGGGGTTGGCGAATGCGATGCGGGCGATGTCCGAGCTGGAGGGTGTGAACGATGTGCGTTTCGTGTTCCAGATGGACCCGTCCTACATCAATGCAGTCAATCGGCTCATGCTGGAAGGCAAGCTTTCCTGGGCGGAATTCAATGCGATGGCGCGCACGGTGCCGGCACCGTATCGCCTGACCGAGATCTGCGCCAAGGATTCGGACAGCAACCGCAGCGCCTTCACGCTGAACCCCCTGCCGCTGCTGGCCTTCAATGACAGCGCGGAGGTCTCCCGCTCGCTGTTTGCCGCCGAGGTCCATTTGCGCTACGGGCTGAACGGCCAACTGCTGGGAGCCGATCTGCTGCCGGGGGCGCAGCGCGCCGTGGCCGGGCAGAAGGTGTTCCAGCCGTTTGTCGATGCCGGCGTGCAGCCGGTGTCGGCGGCCGGGGGACCCGCGCCGGCGCAGGCGCCGGACCTGCCGCGCCTGCGCCGTTCGCAGTCGCTTCCCAGCGCACGGCCGCCCGGCGTGGTGTTCAAAGCGCGATCGTTGGAGAATGACAAGCCGCTGGAATAACCCGCGCGCAGGTCACTGCCATTGCTGCCCCCGAGGTCGGGGGCAGCATCGCAGCCACCCGGTGCGGCAGTCGATCCTGCGCGCGCCGGGTGGCCCCAGGTTCCCGCATAGACCCGACCTCGACTCTCAGGAGCATGGCGCCATGACGCACCTCACTCGCTACCGCTAGCAATGTCCGCATCCTCCCGCGCCGTGCGTGGCGCCACGGCGCGGATCACTGCCTCTTATCGATGATCCATGCAAGGCGCCGGTCCGCACGCGCAACCCGCCCCGGCCGCCCGAACTTGAAGCTGACAACCATGAACCTCCCTCAACTGGTCGTATTCGGTGAAGCGCTGACCGACTTTATCCGCGAAGCAGACGGGCGCTGGCGCAGCGTCGCCGGCGGATCGTGCTGGAACGTCGCCCGTGTCTGCGCGCGGCTGGGCGTGCCGACCGGATTCGCCGGCGCCGTCAGCCGCGATGCCTTCGGCGATGAACTGGTGGCGCTGAGCCGGCAGGCCGGCCTCGATATGCGCTTCATGCAGCAGGCCGTACGGGCGCCGCTGCTGGCGATGGTCCTGGCCGCGCATCCGCCGCAGTATTTCTTCATCGGCGAGAACAGCGCGGATCTGGCCTTCGACGCCGATGCGTTGCCGGACGGCTGGATCGAGGCGGCGCAGATTGTCCATTTCGGCTCCTTGAGCCTCGCGCGCCGGCCGCTCGCGGCGCACCTGCTGGAAACCGCGACCGCCCTTCATGCCGCCGGCAAGCGGATCGCCTTCGACCCCAACTACCGGGATGCGATGGCCGGCCCCGATTACCGGCCGACGCTGCGCCGCATGGCCGAACTCGCCAGCTATATCAAGGTATCGGACGAAGACCTGCGCGGCCTGTTTCCCGAACTGGACGAAGGGGCCGCACTGGCCCAACTGCGGGCGTGGGCCCCCGCAGCCGCCCTGCTCGTGACGCGCGGTGCGGCGGGCATGACGCTGCTCACGCCCGATGGCACGCTGTCCCAGCCGGCGCTTCCGATTCCGGTGATCGATACCGTGGGCGCCGGCGATGCATCCATGGGCGGGTGGCTGGCAAGCCTGCTCACGCGCCCGGAGGCGACACCCGCATCGCACCTGCAATTCTGCGCGGCCAGTGCCGCGACGGCCTGCGCCCGCCAGGGCGCCCATGCGCCGACACGGGAGGAGATCGCATCCATGCTGGCCACGGTCGGGTGAAAGCCTGCTCGCATCACCCTCGGGTGGACCGGCGAGACGCCCCGGCAGGGAAGAAGCCATCCGGCCGTGGCGGGCCGGTCAAGCGCCGGCGCGGCGAGCCGCCTTACATCTTGTACCGCACGCCCAGCAGCGCCATGCGCGGTGCGCCCGGCAGGTTGTAGTTCTCCGCGCCGCCGTGGGCCGAGACGTAGTACGCGCGGTTGAACAGGTTCTGCAGGTTCAGCGTCACGTCGACGTGCTTGCTGCGATAGCCGGCGCCCAGATCGACCGTCATGTAGCCGGGCAGCGTGGTGAGGTTGTACTGCGACGCGAAGCGCGCGCCCTCGGCATGGAGGCCGCCGGCCACGTAGAAACCGTTGGGCAGATCATGCTTGATCCACAGCGAGCCGCTATGGCGCGGCGTCAGCGATGGCTGGTTGCCCGTGACCGCCACGCCGCTGCTCTTGTCGAACGGGTTGGTCAGCACGCCGTTGAGGTAGGCGTAGCTGGCGATCACGGACCACGTCTTCGCCACCTCGCCGCTGAAGGCCAGCTCCAGCCCGCGCGTGCGCTGCGTGCCGATGGGCACCGCCAACTGCGTCGCGGGGTCGACGCTGGTCAGGTTGGTCTGCTTCATGTCGAACAGCGCGGCACTCACGCTGGCGCTGGCCGACACATCGTATTTGGCGCCGATCTCGTAGTTGGTGGTCGACTGCGGCGCCAGCGCGCTGCTGTTGGTGTAGTAGGTGAAGCTGTCGGCCAGCGGCTGGAACGAGCGGCTGTACGACGCATACAGCGACAGCGGCTCGACCGGGTGGTACACGATGCCCAGGCGCGGGCTGACCGGTTTGTCGGTGCGCGACAGGTCCTGGTTCTTCGGGGTCAGGTCGTCGCGGCTCTGCTTGAGGACTTCGTAGCGCAGACCGGCCAGCACCGTCCATTGCGGCGAGAACTTGACGAGGTCCTGCGCGTACACCGCGTAGGTCTCGTTGTGGGTCAGGCCGTAGTTGCTGGGCGTGGCGTTGCCCGGCACCGTCGGCAAGACCACAGGCACCGGGTTGAACAGGTTGTAGGTGAAGTTCTGCGACAGGGCGGCCACGCGGTCGCTCTTGTCCTGGTAGCCCAGTTCGATGCCGTACAGCAGCGTGTGCCGGATGCCGAAGGTTTCGGCCTGTTGCGTCAGCTCGTTCTGCCAGACGGTGCCGCGGTCGCTGCGGTTGCGCTGGTTGACGTTGAGCGTGACGGTCGGCACCGGGCCGTCGTTGACGCTCCGGACGGTCACGTAGTTGTTGCGTCCCAGCGAGTACTCATAGGTGCGCACCACGCTGTGGAACGACCACTGATCGTTGACGCGGTGGTCCAGCGTGCCGGTCACGCTCTTGACGGTGGTCTCGACATTGCCGTCGCCCGCGTTGGCCGAGCCGTAGCGTGTCTCGATCGGTACGTTGACGGGGCGGCCGCGGTACGACGGCACGCCCTGGTCGGCGATGCGCGTGTCGTGCAGGTAGTCGAACTGCAGCGTCAGCTTGGTATCGGGCGACAGGTTGAGCAGGAACGACGGGGAGATCGCCTGGCGGCGCAGGAAGTAGTCGTTGCGGAAGCCGCCGGAGTCTTCCACGGCGCCGGTCAGGCGGGCGCGGACGGCGTCGTTGTTGATGGAGGTGTTGAGGTCGAACTCGGCGCGCTTCTGGCCCTCGGTGCCGACCACCACGCCCACTTCGGCCAGCGGCGTTGCCAGCGGCTTCTTGGTCACGCGGTTGATGATGCCGCCCGACGAGCCGCGTCCGTACAGCACGGCGGCCGGCCCCTTCAGCACTTCGATGCGGTCGACGTTGGAGAGGTCGCGGAAATACAGCGCGTCGTCGCGCAGGCCGTCGGCGTATTGGTCGTTGATGGCCGAGAAGCCGCGGATGGTGACCTGGTCGCGCTGCGCGTCACCGAGCGAGGCGGACACGCCGGGCACATTGCGCAGCGTATCGTTGAGCGACAGGGCGCCCTGGTCCTGGATCACCGCATGCGGCACGACGTTGACCGACTGCGGGATCTCGCGCAGCGGCGCGGCAATCTTGGTGGCCGTGGTGGCGACGGGCGTGTCATAGCTGGTGCGGCTGCGCGCGCCCGTGACGGTGGCGGCGGGCAGGGTGCCGGCCTCCACGGTCGGGCTGGCCTTCGTGGCCTCGTCGGCGAGCGCCGCCTGGGCGAAGGGCAAGGTTCCAAGGACGGCCAGAGAGAGGCACAGGCGTTTCGGCGGCATGACGGTTCCCGTAAAGTGAGCAGGCCCGATGGCGGGCAGGGCGCCGTCCCCGTGAGGTGGCGCCTTCAATTTGTGAAGGCGCAAATAATAATGAGAACAATTCCTATTTACAAGAGAGTTAAGCAATACTTTTGATGCTGTGCAGGTTTTTCGTCGCCCGAAATGGCGGCGCGCAGCGCACAATGCCGCGCACGGGAGGGCACGAAGTCGGCGCGGCCGTGTTGCATCCACCCCATCTTCCTGTTCATCGATATGCCGTTTTCTGCTCAATCCCCGTCAGTCTTGCGCGTGGCACTGGTCGGTTACGGCTACGCCGGCAAGCTGTTCCATGCGGCGCTGATCGGCGCCGTGCCCGGGTTGCGCCTGCACGTGGTCGGCTCCAACCGGCCGGAGGCGGTTCGCGCGGATTGGCCCGATGCGCGGGTCTGCCCGCCCGAGGCCGCGGCAGTGCATCCCGAAGCCGACCTCGTCGTCATTGCCGCGCCGAACGATCGCCACGCGGCGCTGGCCGAGGCCGCGCTGCGCGCCGGCAAGCACGTGGTGGTCGACAAGCCGTTCACCGTCACGCTGGCCGAAGCGCGGCACCTGGCGCGCGTGGCGCGCGAGACCGGCCGCCTGCTGTCGGTGTTCCAGAACCGCCGCTGGGACAGCGATTTCCTGGCCGTGCGCGCCGCCCTGGCCAGCGGCGCGATCGGCGAGGCCATGCACGTCGAGGCGCATTTCGACCGCTACCGCCCGCAGGTGCGCACCCGCTGGCGCGAGCAGGCCGGGCAGGGCACCGGCATCTGGTTCGACCTGGGGCCGCACTTGGTGGATCAGGCGCTGGTGCTGCTGGGCTTGCCGGATCTGGTGAGCGCCTCGTTCGCGCGCCAGCGGCCCGGCGCCGAGACGCCCGACTGGGCCCACGTCGTCCTGCAGTACGGCGAGCGGCGTGTCATCCTGCACGCGAGCATGCTGGTGGCCGGCGGCGCGCCGCGCTGGATCGTGCACGGCACGCACGGTTCGTTCGTCAAGCGCGGGATGGATCAGCAGGAAGCGCAGTTGCTGGCCGGCATGGCACCGGGCGCCGCCGGCTGGGGCGTCGACGACGATGCCGCCCGGCTGATCGACGGTGCCAGCGCGGCCGTCACCGAGATCGCGGCGCCGGCCGGCGACCAGCGCGAGTATTACGCCGCCGTGCGCGATGCGATCCGCGGTGCCGCGCCGAACCCGGTGCCGCCCATCCAGGCCGTGGCCGTGATGGCCGTGCTCGAAGCCGCGCTGGCGGCGGCCGAGACCGGCGCCGCGGCGGTCCCCGATCTGACCGATGCCGAGCGCGCCGACTGGGCCGCGACCGGTTCCCGGGAGGCGACAGCCCAGGTCGTGTGAGCGCCGATTCGGAGAGGGCGCGGGACGGGCAAGCCGGAACGGTGCCGGGCGTGATGGATGTTCAGAAAATCGGAATCTTGGATCGGATCTGCGGGCAGTGCTGAGCCTGTTCCCGCTGGCATCGGCGCATCTCCAGGCGAGCGCTCAGCCTGGACCGCGAGGACGCTGTTCCCCGCCCGGCGCGATGGCGCAGGCGGGACCGCCGCGCACGGTACCGGCTCGTCGAGTGTTCCGGCAGGGCCTGCGATTCATGCCGCATGCTGAGCCTCCTTCGCTTTTCCAACGACGTCGCGGATGAAGCTCGCATGACGGCCGAATCCCTTCTCCAGCATCTCGGCATCGCACATCCATCCGAGCTGGGCCACATCGCGCAGGGCATGCTGGAGTTCGGACATCGAAGCGAGCAGTTGCCCCTCGTTCTGTGCCGCATACCACGCCCGTACGGAAGTGGCTTCGGGTGCCGCTTGTTCCCGCAACGTGTTGCGCAACACATCGACCACCACGTCATGCACCGCTTCGAAGCCCCGCGCATAGCGGCCGCTCAGGACGGTGGGGGCGAGCAGGATGTCGGCGGCCCGCTCCGGATGCGCCAGCACCTCGCTCCAGCCGAGCTGGGGATGCTCGTTTTCGCCCGTCGGAACGCCGCCGTGGCGGGGCTCCCAGAAGCCGGTGACGTCGATGTTCACGGCCTTGTTCCGGCCATCCGCCCCGCGCACCAGCAGCATGTTGTCGGGCCCGAGATCTTTGTGGTTTTCCCCGATCGTGAGCCGCGCCAGCACGCTGGTGAAAAAGCCATCCATCCCTTGCGCTGCCAAGGCCTGTGTCAGCCCCGCGCGGCCCGCCTCCAACTGCTGGGGGGCGCACAGGCGCGCGATCAGTTCCCGCGCGCTCCGAAGCTCCGCTGAGTCGCCTTCGGGGTTGGCCTTGATGCTGGCCGCCGCAAGCTTGGCATCGTGGAGGGAAACGCCTGGCGGCAAAAAGCTGCGTGTGAGGAAGGCGTCCATCGGAACCGCATCCGGGAGCAGGCGCGATGCGAGTAGCACGTTGTCGTGCGAAACAAGCAGCGTCGCGTCGGGCACCTGCTCTTCCGGAAGATACGTGCGTTGCAGCGCGTTCGCCAGCGCTTGCGATGCCGCGCCATTGACAACGTCGAAGATGGCCGGCATGCCGAGCGGATTTTTCAATTCGGGGCAGGCCTCGGTCAGTTCACGGTGAATGGCGCTCACGTCCGCCAGATCCAATGCGTCCGACTTGGACTTCTCGAACAATGCCGCCCCGTTTTCAGATTGGATGAAGGTCCGCAGCGCGTCTTTCAGCCGTGTCTCCAGCGCGTCTTGATTTTCATTGTTGCCGGAAAGGCGTGCCCAGTTTCCGATGAGGTATCCGGCTCGCTTGTCGCCTTCGCTTTCCTGGCCGTTTGCCCAGCAGGAGACGATCTGTCCCAGCAGGCCGCGCGACACCCCCGTCTTGACCAGGTGTTCGTTCCCATCCATCAACGCCACCATCCCGACGTCGCTCCCGCCGAGCGCTTGCTTGTCACGCGAATACACGACACCGCCCTCGGCCCCGATCGGCAGCGAAGGCGAGGCCTGTCCGGGGCGGCTCAGGATAAACGGCACATTTCGCGTGACCGAAAACAGGTGCCCGCCTTGAACCAGCCCGGCGCTACCGGGCCGAAGAGCCCGGGGAATGGCCGCCAGTGCCGACGGCAGGCTTGCGCGCGAAGCGGCCGCGGTCTTCCATGGCGCGTCCGCATCCGTCAGGCTGCCGATCACCCGTGTCGGAATGCCTTCGATATCGATCTGCTGTCCGATGTCGTTGCGCCCCGGATCAATGAGCACGCCTTCGACGCGACGCCCCGTTGCGGCCAGTTTCGCCGCTTGCGAGATATCCGACGGCTGATCGCCATAGAGGATGATCGGCGCATCGGACGGCACCGAAAGGCGTTGCAGGCCATCCTGCAGCCGGGTGTCGAGGGGCTTGCGGTCGGTCTGCGTGACCGATGTCGTGTTGGGGTGGGCATAAGGCGATGCCGCTTCGAGCGCCGCGCGCAGAGCGTCGTCGTCGTCGCCTTGCAGCGCAGCGATCAGTTGCTGCTCCAGTGTCTGAGGCATGGGCGACGGATCGGTGTTGGATTTGTTGCGCGTGATGGTCGGCGCCCCGGAAACGACATCGAAGTCTTGCTGCATATCAAGGTAACGCACCTCTTTTTCCAGATCGCTGTGCGCCCGGTTGCTGATGAGCATCACAGGCGACCCCTCGGCGCGGGAGGTGTCCAGCAGTCCGCGCGCGCCGGGCATCAGCGCGATGCGTACGTCCGGGAACGGCAGGTCGTGCCGCCAGTTCCCCTTCTGATGTGGGGCTGCCATCAGCCGGTTGTATTCCAGCACGCACTGCGTGTACGCGGCATCCGTGATGGCCTCGGCCATGCTGCTGTCGATGTCAGGCAACATGGTCCGGACAAAGTCTTGGACCAGGCCGCGTTTGTAGATGCCGGGGGTGGCCGCGAGATAGTTCGCGCAGTCTTCCTGGCTTTTCATGATCAGCGGATCGCCATCTTTCGGCTGTTCGCCACGCTGCATGCGGTCATGCAGGCGGGCGACCGCTTGTCCAAGCTTGGGCAGGTCCTGCGCATGCATTCTTGCGGCGATCACGAGGGCGTTGTGCACCAGCTGATAGTTCATGCCCTTCTTCTCCTCATAGCGCAGGCAGTCGTCCCAGTCCAATACGACCACCGGTTTCACATCCGAAGCATGGGGGGCGGCCTTGGCCGAGCCACCGGCCTCATGGATCTCGGGCGCGGTTTCCTGCGGCGACTGCTGTTTCTCCCGGAGCGCCGGCGTCAGCTTGGCGGGCGGCTTGAGCAGTGGGGGCTGCGACGAGTGAGGCGCTTGAGAAAGCTTGCTGCGCAACTCGGATTGGATCGGGCTGCGCCGGCCGACCGGAAGCGGCTTCGGTGCCGACGCGGCGTGGCCGGGTGCCTGGGATTCCAGTGGTGAATCGAGGTTGGCGGGACTGCGCACGCCCGATTTTGAAATGTTAAAAGGCATGTCAATTGAGTTGAATCGGATTAATGTGGGTGTCGGCGTGCATTCCGGTGCATCGCCCGGATTGGGGTGTTTTGTTGAGGGTTTCGAAATTGAACGTATTCGATAACCTTGGTCTGGTACGATAATCAGCCGTTTGGCCTAGTACCGTTCTCAATCCGCACTGGGTGGTCAAAATGCGAAATACGACCATTGGTTATTGGAATTGAGAAAAAATAAATCAATTATTAAAATTGCAAAAGGCGGGATATTAGGTCGGCGCGGAGCCGATTTTTGAATGAAGTCCGGGTGGACCCGGGGCATCGCGCGCGGCGTGAAGGCCCGTCCGGGCATGCGCAGATGCCGACGGAAAAAGGCACGGCAGCGCCGGCAGGCCCAATCCAGGCCCCCGATCTGCCGACATCCCAGGTGGATGGCGCTCGGCCCGTTCGCGCGATTGCCGAACGGGCGCCGGGCCGTGTCTACATGCGCTTGCCGGGGCGTGGCACGCCGGCCTTGCGGTGGATGTCGTGCGTGGCGAAGCCGGAGGCGTTGTCCGGCATCGCCAGCCAGGCCGGGTGCGACAGCGATTCGCGGATATCCGCCAGGCCCGAATTCCAGTGGTCGCGCATGGTCGACGGCCCGAACTGGATGTCCTTGCCCGGCCCCTCGTCTTCCTTGGCCGCGTAGATCAGGTGGATGATGTTGTAGTGCTTGTTGCTGGCGAGCTCCTGCGCATGCTGGTACCACGCCGCTTGGCCGAACTTCGAGGCCGGCAGATGGTCGAGCATGCTGCGCACCAGCCGCCGCGTCGATTGCGCGCGCTCCATCCAGTCTGTGATCAGCCGGGTGCGGCTGGAATACTGCAGGTCCTTGCGCCGGCTGGCCACGCCGATCATGGTGTCGGGCACCGGCCCCATCGCGCTCCACAGATCCACCTGGAACACCAGCGTGTCGCGGCGCGGCGTGCTCTGCAGGACGTCGGACAGCGGCGTGTTGGAGACGACACCGCCGTCCCAGTAATACTCGCCGTCGATCAGCACCGGCGGGAAGCCCGGCGGCAGCGCGCCGGAAGCGATGAAGTGCTCCGCGCGCAGGCGGCGCTGGGTGTTGTCGAAGCTCTCGAGATTGCCGGTGCGCACATTGACCGCGCCCACCGACACGCGGATGCCGCCGTCGTTGATGCGGTCGAAATCGCACAGGCGTTCGAGCGTGGCTTTCAGCGGCGTGGTGTCGTAGTAGCTCGCTTCCAGCGGATCGACTTCGACGGCCGGCAGCGGCGCCGGCCAGCGGGGCGCGAAGAAGCCGCGCTGGCCTTCGACGAGGGTATCGGCGATCTGCATGGCCGTCAGCCACTTGCGCATGTGCATGTTGCCGTCGAACCAGGCGTTCTCCAGCATGTCCGGCAGCGGCGGCGAGAAGCCGGGCTGGCAGATGGTCTGCCAGAACTCGCGCAGTCTCGCTTGCCGGTGCTCGGGCGCGTTGCCGGCGATGATCGCGGTGTTCAGCGCCCCGATGGAGATGCCCGCGATCCAGTTCGGTGCGATGCCCGCTTCGTCCAGCCCCTGGAACACCCCGGCCTGGTACGCGCCCAGCGCGCCGCCGCCCTGCAGCACCAGCGCGATGTTTTCGTAGGGGGGCAGTTCGATGCGCGGGGCCGCGGCCTGGGCGGCATTCGCCGGGCGGGGCGATGGCGCCGAAGCGGAGCGCTTGGCGGCCGGCTTGCGTGGTGTGGATGCGGACATGTCTCCTCCGATTCCTGGTGCGGATCCTGGGCCTGGCTTGCTTACTTACTTACTTACTGCATGAACCAGCCGTGGCTGACCACGAACGATTGTCCGGTCAGCGCCGCACTGGGGAAGCTTGCCAGGAAGCGCACGGTCTCGGCCACATCTTCCACCGTCGTGAACACGCCGTCGACGGTGCCGCCCAGCATCACGTTCCGGACCACCTCGGCCTCGCTGATGCCGAGTTCCTTGGCCTGCTCCGGAATCTGCTTGTCGACCAGCGGCGTGCGCACAAAGCCCGGGCACACCACGTGCGAGCGCACGTTATGCGCCGCGCCCTCCTTGGCCAGCACCTTGGACAGCCCCAGCAGCGCATGCTTGGCCGCCACGTAGGCGGATTTCAGCGGCGAGCCCTCGTGCGAGTGCACCGAGCCCATGTAGATGACCACGCCGCCGCGCTTGTCCTTGTACATGTGGCGCAGCGCCGCGCGCGTGGTCAGGAAGGCGCCGTCGACGTGGATGGCCTGCATCTTCTTCCAGTCGGCGAAGGTGTAGGTCTCGATCGGGTTGACGATCTGGATGCCGGCGTTGGAGACCAGGATGTCGACCGATCCGAGCTCGGCCGCCACGCGGTCGATGCCGCCGTCGACGGCCTGTTCGTCGGTGACGTCCATGCGCAGGCCGATGGCCTTGCCGCCCGCGCCGGTGATCTCCCTGGCAACGGCCTGGGCGCCATCTTCGTTCAGGTCGACGATGCCGATGGCCGCGCCGGCCCGGGCAAGCGTGAGGGCGATCTGCTTGCCGATGCCGCTGGCGGCACCGGTGACGACAGCGACTTTTCCTTTCAGGTCGGACATGCTGTGTGCTCCGCGAGGGTGGGTGGGGGGACAGACAGGGTGAGTGGGACCGGACCTACTTGGCGAGGTAATCGAACACGACCTCACCCATGCCGAGGGTCAGGTCGGCGACGAGATGGCGGGCTTCCACGATTTCCAGCACCGGCAGTTCGGCCACCGGGGCCAGCGCGTGATGCGCCAGCTCCAGCGAGGCCGGTCCGGTCCAGGCGCCCTTCATGGCGATGTCTTCCATGTAATTGCGCGACAGCTCGCAGATGCGGGCGGTTTTGCCGTCCACATGGGGGATGATCTTGAGCAGGAAGTTGGGCCGCGCCAGGCGCTGCTGCTGCGCCGCGAGGTCCAGCTCCTTGTGCTTGTAGCCCATGGTGCCGGTGGCCACGCGCACGGGGCCATAGTCGAGCGTGCCGATCAGGGTGTCCTTGGCGGTCTGCAGCCTGGGCGAGGCGAGCTTTTTCGGAAAGCCCCACATCTCGCGGCCGCCGGCCAGCGGCGGATGGTCGTCCAGGTACATGGCGAGCGTGTAGGTACCGGGTTTGCCCTCGAAGGTGACGGGAATCACCTGGCCGCTCTCGGTGTAGTCGCCGAAGCCGGTGGAGTCGGCCATGCGGATGAACTCATAGCTCACCAGCGGCTCGGGCACCTCCAGCGGCTCGGGCACCATGGCCCGCAGCTTGGTCGGGTCGGTGCGATAGGCGATGATGAAGAACTCGCGGTTGATGAAGCGGTACGGGCCGGGCGGGTAGGCCGGGCTGGTCAGCGGCATGGCGAAAGCGGTCTTGCGGACGGTATCGATGTCCATGGCTCTCCTTGTGCGTGATGCGAATCATCGGGCACGTCGCGGTACTCGCGGCTGGCCGCCGTGGCCAGCGGCCTGTTCGGCCGGCCCTTCATTGCAGCCGGGGCAGCGCTGCGGGCCTGTTCCCGGCAACGGCCGGGTCCGCTGAATGGGCGTTCCACAGACCCTTGTCGGCACGCCGCCGGGCCGCCGCGCGGCTTGCCCATCGGCGCCAGCGTGCCTCGACCACGATAGACAAAGCGCAAGGGTGCCGCACCCGGCGAGGTTGCCCGGCCGCCGTTCACCACAGCGATGCGTGGCGGGTGGCGCCCGCAACCCCCAGGTGCCGACACACCCGTACCAAGCTTCGCCAGGCCATCCTAGCCGCGGGTGATGTGGAATGTGTGACGCCGCAGCCATCCCGGCCCGGTCAGGCGGGGGCGGGGCGACGGTGTGCCGGTGCGCCGATGCTAGGCGCGCGTCAGGAAATCCCACAGCGCCGGGTTGTCCGAATAGGCGACGTTGAAACGCAGCCACGGACTGACTGTGTCGTCCGGGCGGAAGTACTGGCCCGGAGCCAGCCAGATGTTGTGGCGGATGGCGCGGTCGGCCAGCGCGGAGGCGTCCGCATGGCCGGGCAGCCGTGCCCACAGGAAGAGCCCGCGTTTGGGCGTATCGAACAGGATGGCGCCGTGCTCGCGCATGGTCGCCTCGGCACCGGCATGCGCCGCGCCCAGCCGCGCATTCAGATGGGCCACGTGTTCGGCATACGCCGGCCGGGTCACGAAGGCGTGCACGATGCGCTCGGTGATCTCCGACGAGGTGAGCGCCACCGCCATCTTGGTCCGCGCCAGTTCGCGCGTGATGGCCGCGTCCGCCACCACGTAGCCCGCGCGCAGCGACGGCGAGATGGTCTTGGAGAACCCGCTGACGTAGAGCGTGCGGCGCAGCCCGTCGAGCGCGGCCAGCATTGGCGCGGCGGGATCGGCGAGTTCGCGGTGCAGGTCGTCCTCGACGATCCACAGGCCGTGCTGCTCGGCCAGTTGCAGGACGCGGTAGGCGTTCTGTGCGGTCATCGTCGAACCGGTCGGGTTCTGCAGCACCGAGCTGACGAAGAGCGCGCGCGGGCGGCTGGCCTCGTCGCGGCGCAGGATGGACTCCAGCGCGGCCGTGTCGAGCCCTTCGGGGGTGCGCGGCACGCCCACCGCGCGCAGGCCGGCGAGCTTGAGCACCTGGAGCACGTTGCAGTAGGCGGGGTCTTCCACGGCCACCACGTCGCCCGCCTTGAAGAGCGTGCGCACGATCAGGTCCAGCGCCTGGGTGGCGCCGCTGGTCAGCAGCACCTGGGCACGCTCGACGGGGAGGCCGCGCAGCGCGAGCGACTGCGCCACGTAGTCGCCCAGCGGCGCGTAGCCCCACGGGTGCCCGTAGCCCGCCACCCGCAGCGCCGACACGCGGCTGACCATGCGCATCGCTTCCTGCACGCCGCGCTCGTCCAGCCAGTCGTTCGGCAGCCAGCCGCAGCCGGGCTTGATGGCGATGGAGCGGTCGGCGAACACATCCGACAGCAGCCAGGCGGCGTTGAGCGCGGGCGGCTCCCAGCGGGGGGCCACCGGCACGGGCTGGACCGCCGCGCGCGCCGCCACCAGGTAGCCCGAGCGCGGTCGCGCGACGATGGCGCCGAGCGCCGCCAGCCGGGTATAGGCCTCGGCAACGGTAAACGTGCTGATGTCGTGCGCCTGCGCCAGCTTGCGCACCGAGGGCAGCCGGGTGCCGGGCAGCAGGCTGTGGTTGTCCACGGCGGCGCGAATGCCCTGGACAATCTGGTCGACCAACGTACGCTGAGGATGGTGGGGATCGAGTTCGAGTTGCATGGTGCGGTGCGGAATCGGGCCGGCGGCATGCGGTTTGCCGCATACCAATACAGTTTCGGCGATTCGCGCCATCTGTGCATGTCGGATGCGCGGTCCGCTCTGTACAGTTTGCCAGAACGCGCGACCTTGCCCGGTCCCCTTTTGCCTGGAGCTGCCGATGAAACCCGCCCCGCACCCATTGGAAACCACCGACCTGTCCTACTTCTGGATGCCGTTCACGGCCAACCGCCAGTACAAGGCCGCGCCGCGCCTGCTGGTGTCCGCCCAGGGCATGTACTACCGCGACGCCGACGGCCACGAAGTGCTGGACGGGACCGCCGGCCTGTGGTGCGTCAATGCCGGCCACAGCCGCAAGGAGATCGTCGAGGCCATCACCGTGCAGGCCAGCACGCTGGACTTCGCGCCGACCTTCCAGATGGGCCACCCCGTGGCCTTCCGCGCGGCGGAAAAAGTGGCCGAGATCATGCCCGAAGGGCTGAACCGTATCTTCTTCGTCAACTCCGGTTCGGAGGCGGTGGATACCGCACTCAAG
Organism: Ralstonia solanacearum K60; assembly: GCF_002251695.1. Lineage (NCBI taxonomy): Bacteria > Pseudomonadati > Pseudomonadota > Betaproteobacteria > Burkholderiales > Burkholderiaceae > Ralstonia > Ralstonia solanacearum. The sequence goes on along the minus strand of NZ_NCTK01000002.1, from coordinate 1,267,171 downwards.
ATCGCGCTGGCGTACCACCGTGCGCGCGGCGAAGGGCAGCGCACCCGCTTCATCGGCCGCGAGCGCGGCTATCACGGCGTGGGCTTCGGCGGCATTTCGGTGGGCGGCATCTCGCCGAACCGCAAGGCGTTCTCGGCCAACCTGATTCCCGGCGTGGATCACCTGCCGCACACGCATGCCCCCGAGCACAACGCGTTCTCCAAGGGCCAGCCGGCCTGGGGCGCGCATCTGGCCGATGAGCTGGAGCGCATCGTCACGCTGCACGACCCGTCGACCATCGCCGCCGTCATCGTCGAACCGCTGGCCGGCTCGACCGGTGTGCTGGTGCCGCCCAAGGGCTACCTGGAGCGCTTGCGCGCGCTGTGCGACAGGCACGGCATCCTGCTGATCTTCGATGAGGTCATCACCGGCTTCGGCCGCCTGGGCGCGGCCACCGCGTCGGCGTTTTTCGGCGTCACGCCCGACTTGCTGACGATGGCCAAGGGCATCAACAACGCCGCCGTGCCGATGGGCGCGGTGGCCGTGCGCCAGTCGCTGCACGACACCGTGATCGACGCGGGCGCGCCGGGGGCGATCGAGCTGTTCCACGGCTACACCTATTCCGCGCATCCGCTGGCCGCCGCCGCCGCCGTGGCCGCCCTCGATCTGTACCGCAGCGAAGGCCTGTTCGAGCGCGCCCGCGATCTGTCGCCGGCGTTCGAGGCGGCGGCGCATTCGGTCAAGGGCGCGCCGTACGTCAAGGACATCCGCAATCTGGGGCTGGTGGCCGGCATCGAGCTGGAATCGTGCCCGGGGGCCGTCGGCGCGCGCGCCTACGAGGTTTTCCTGAAGTGCCTGGAGTGCGGCGTGCTGGTGCGCTACACCGGCGACACGCTGGCGTTTTCGCCGCCGCTCATCATCAGCGAGGCGGAAATCGCCCGCATCTTCGACACCGTCCGTACCGTCCTGCAAGAGGTAGCCTGAGATGAACCGACCGATTGATCCCGCTGTGACCGCTTCCGTGGTCAGCCACTACATCGGCGGACAGCGTTATGCCGGCACCGCCACGCGCAGCGCCGATGTGTTCAACCCCGCCACCGGTGCCGTGTCCGCGCAGGTACTGCTGGGCGGCAAGGCCGAGGTGGATGCGGCCGTGGCCGCCGCGCACGCCGCCGCGCCGGCCTGGGCCGAGACCTCGCCGCTCAAGCGCGCGCGCATCCTGTTCAAGTTCAAGGAGTTGCTCGACCAGAACCACGACGCCCTGGCCGCCGCCATCACGCGCGAGCACGGCAAGGTGTTCTCCGATGCCAAGGGCGAAGTCACGCGCGGTATCGAGGTGGTGGAGTTTGCCTGCGGCGTCCCGAACCTGCTTAAGACTGACTTTACCGACAACATCGGGGGCGGCATCGACAACTGGAACCTGCGCCAGCCGCTGGGCGTGGTGGCCGGCATCACGCCATTCAACTTCCCGGTGATGGTACCGATGTGGATGTTCCCGATTGCGCTGGCATGCGGCAACACCTTCGTGCTCAAGCCCTCCGAGCGCGATCCGGGCCCGAGCCTGATGATCGCCGACTTGCTCAAGCAAGCCGGCCTGCCCGACGGCGTATTCAATGTCGTGCAGGGCGGCAAGGACGCGGTGGACGCACTGCTGGCCCATCCGGACGTGCAGGCTGTGTCCTTTGTCGGCAGCACGCCGATCGCCGAATACATCTATTCCGAAGGCACCCGGCGCGGCAAGCGCGTGCAGGCCCTGGGCGGTGCCAAGAACCACCTGGTGGTGATGCCCGATGCCGACCTCGACCAGGCCGTCGACGCACTGATCGGCGCGGCCTACGGCTCGGCCGGCGAGCGCTGCATGGCGATCTCGGTGGCGGTGGCGGTGGGCGGGGTGGCCGACCGCCTGGTGCCGCGCCTGGCCGAGCGTGCGAAGGCGCTCAAGATCGGCAACGGCATGGAGCCCCACAGCGAAATGGGCCCGCTGGTGACCGGCGCCCACAAGGCCAAGGTCGAAGGCTACATCGCCAAGGGCGTGGAAGAAGGCGCGCAACTGGTGGTGGACGGCCGCGGCCATGCGGTCGAAGGCCACGCCGAAGGCTTCTTCACCGGCGGCACGCTGTTCGATCACGTCACGCCGGACATGACGATCTACAAGGAAGAGATCTTCGGCCCGGTGCTGTCGGTGGTGCGCGTGCACGACTTTGCCGAAGCGGTGAACCTGATCAACGCGCACGAATATGGCAACGGCGTGTCGTGCTACACCAGCGACGGCGGCATCGCGCGGGCGTTCGCGCGGCAGATCCAGGTGGGCATGGTCGGCATCAACGTGCCGATTCCCGTGCCGATGGCCTGGCACAGCTTCGGCGGCTGGAAGCGCTCGCTGTTCGGCGATCACCATGCCTACGGCGAGGAGGGTGTGCGCTTCTACACGCGTTACAAGAGCGTGATGCAGCGCTGGCCGGACGCGATCGGCAAGGGCGCCGAATTCGTCATGCCGACGGCGAAATAACCTTCGCCGGCACCCATGAGAAAGGGAGGCCGTGCCTCCCTTTTTTGATGTCGATGCGGCTCGGAAACGGCCTCGTCATATCGGTTTGATATTGACGGCGATCAGTTCACCGTCCGGCCCCATGACAACGTCGAAGCTGACGCGCTGGCCTTCGTGGAATCGCTGCGATCCCGAAAGCTGGATTTCCGAATCCCGTATAAAAAACGGGGCAGCCTCGGTGTCCGTGGCTGCCCCGGTGGGCGGATCATAGAAGTTGGTGTTCTCTTCGATGTGGCTGGCCATTGCATTCTCCCGATATAGGGTTCGTGAAACCGGACGCCGTTTCCGGCAATCCACCGACAGCTTCATGGCAAACACGTACAGAACAACCTGACAATCTGCTTCCTTCTGTGCCTCCTTGTGGGGTTCGACCGGCGCGCCGCCTGCCCGGAGTGGCGCGCCGTCCTGCAATCGTCGTAACGATCCTGGCTTAGCCTGTGCCCCGGCCTTCGGATCAAGCCGCCTGGATATTCGAGGCTTGCTTGCCCTTCGGGCCTTGCGTGATTTCAAACGAAACGCGTTGGCCTTCCTTCAGGGTCTTGAACCCCTGCATGTTGATCGCGGAAAAATGTGCGAAAAGGTCCTCGCCGCCTTCGTCCGGAGTAATAAAGCCGAAACCCTTTGCGTCGTTGAACCACTTGACGGTACCAGTAGCCATGATCTTGAACGTGAAGTTGAGAAATCGATCGGCTGCCGACCCGGTAAACGCAGCAGGCAGACGAGGCCAATCCGGCCAAACGATCGTCTGGTGAATATATGCTTGGCGCGTCTCCCAGTCAAAGTCTGTTTTCCCCCAGGTCCGCCCGGCGACGCAGGCGCACGGCGCGCCGTGGCCGCCGCGGGGTGCATCAGGCTTCCGGGCCGACGGCCATCGGTGCAAACACTCGCGCAAACACGGGCAATTTCTCCTAAGCTTCAGTGGCTTCTGCCGCACTCCGGCGGCTCTGGTCGGCGGCAGACGGCGCACGGAATTTGCGTCAGCGCCCCTCGTCATCCGCGCAGCAGACCACCATGACGACAGCCATCGGCAGCTCAATCACAAGAAAGCCCGCATTGATGACCACCATGCTCGGGGCGATCGGCGTGGTCTTCGGGGACATCGGCACCAGCCCGCTCTATGCCCTGAAGGAATGCTTCAACCCCGAGCACGGGGTTCCGTTCTCGCCGCAGACGGTCTACGGCATCCTGTCGATGCTGTTCTGGTCGATGACGCTGGTGGTGTCGATCAAGTACGTGGTGTTCGTGATGCGGGCCGACAACAACGGCGAAGGCGGCATCCTCGCGCTCACCGCGCTGGCGATGCGTGCCAGCAGCAGCGGGGCGCGCATGACGCGCACGCTGATGCTGCTCGGCCTGCTGGGCGCCAGCATGTTCTACGGCGATGCCGTCATCACGCCGGCCATTTCCGTGCTGTCGGCCATCGAGGGCATGGAAGTGATGACGCCCGCGCTGCAGCCCTGGGTGCTGCCGCTGTCATTGATCGTGCTGATCGGGCTGTTCCTGCTGCAGAAGCACGGCACGCACGTGGTAGGCCGGCTGTTCGGGCCGGTGATGGTGGTCTGGTTCGTGCTGCTCGGGTTGATCGGTCTGGTTTCGGTGCTGCGCTCGCCGCAGATCCTGGTGGCGCTGAGCCCGGTCCACGCCATCGAATTCATGTTCCGGCACGCGGTGCAGGCGTTCATCGTGTTCGGCTCGGTGTTCCTCGCGCTGACCGGCGCCGAGGCGCTCTATGCCGACATGGGGCACTTCGGCGCCCGCCCGATCCGCTATGCGTGGTTCTACATCGCCATGCCTTGCCTGCTGCTGAATTATTTCGGGCAAGGCGCGCTGCTGCTGCGCGAGCCGTCGGCCCTGCAGAATCCGTTTTTCCTGCTGCTGCCGACCTGGGCCGTGGCACCGATGATCGTGCTGGCCACCGCCGCGACCGTCATCGCTTCGCAGGCGGTGATCTCCGGGGCCTTCTCGATGACGGCGCAGGCCGTCCACCTCGGCTACGCGCCGCGCATGAAGATCCTGTACACGTCGGATGTCGAGATCGGCCAGATCTATGTGCCGGTGGTGAACTACGTGCTGCTGCTGCTGGTGGTGGTCGTGGTGCTGGCCTTCGGCAAGTCCGACAACTTGGCGGCGGCCTACGGCATTGCGGTCACGACGACCATGCTGCTGACCACCGGCCTGGTGACGGTGGTGATGCGCAACGCCTGGAAATGGAGCATGCCCGCGGTGGCCTTGCTGGGGACGGTGTTCCTGGCGGTGGACCTGTCGTTCTTTGGCGCGAACCTGCTGAAGGTCGCGGCCGGTGGCTGGTTCCCCTTGCTGCTGGGCGGCCTGATCTTCTTCCTGATGGTGACGTGGCACACGGGAACGCAATTGCTCAAGGCGCGCAACGTGGAGGGCGGCATCCCGCTCGAGCCGTTCATGGAGGGCCTGCTGCGCCATCCGCCGTACCGGGTGGACGGCACCGCCGTGTACCTGACGCCCAGCATTGAATTCGTTCCGCTCGCGCTGCTGCATAATCTCAAGCACAACCACGTGCTGCACAGCCGCGTGCTGTTCATCCATTTCCGCACGCAGGCGGTGCCGTATGTGGAACTCGCCAAGCGTCTGATCGTCAAGACCATCGGCGACGATATCTACTCGGTCACGGCCGATTTCGGCTTCAAGGAGACCCCGGCCGTGGACGAGATCGTCCGCATGGTCGGCGAGCGGCTCGGCATGGTCTTCGAAGACATGGAAACGTCGTTCTTCATCACCCGTGCCACGGTGGTGCCGTCGCCGCTGCCGGGCATGGCGATGTGGCGCGAGGCGCTGTTCGCGTGGATGCAGCACAACAGCGCCAAACCGTCGGACTTCTTCAGGATTCCGGCCAACCGGCTGGTGGAGCTGGGGAGCAAGGTCGAGATCTAGCGGCGCTTACGTCGACCGGTCTAATCCGTGTGTGGCAGGTCCGCCACCGTTAAGATACAGGGGCTTTCGACCGTTTCTGTTCCAGACGTCACGGCGTTTGGGCGTATGCTGGTCAGCCTGCCTGGAATCTGGATGAGAACATGATCGACGCCGCCTCCATCACCCGCGAGCGCCTGCTTGACGCGCTCGAGCGGGATGCCATCGAGCCGGCGTTCCAGTGCCTGGTCGACCTTCGGGACCATGGCCTCAAGGGGTTCGAGGTGCTTTCGCGGTGGACGGAAACGGACCTGGGCGAGGTGCCGCCGGCGGTCTTCATCCCGGCGGCCGAACAGCATGGCCTGATTGATCGGCTGCTGGTGCGGGTCCTGTCCAAGGCGTGCCAGGCCGCCGCCGCGTGGGGCGGCGATTTCTTTCTCGCCTTCAACCTGTCGCCCCTGCAACTGCAGAACACTGCGCTGTTCAGCCTGATCCGGGGGGCGGCCGAATCGGGCCGCTTTCCGCTGGCGCGGCTGCAGATGGAAATCACCGAGAGCGCGCTGGTGGGCGACATGGGCGCCGCGGCGTTGCTGGTCGGCGAACTCAAGCGCGCGGGCATCCGGATCGCGCTCGACGATTTCGGTATCGGTTTTTCCAATCTCGAACGGCTGCAGGCCTTCGCTTTCGACAAGATCAAGATCGACGCCAGCTTTGTCCAGCACATGGAGGGCGACAGCGACAGCCGCAAGATCGTCGCGTCCATCATCGGGCTGGGGCAGAGCCTGGGGGTCGATGTGGTGGCCGAGGGCGTGGAGACGCGGGCCCAGGCCGACATCCTGCGCGGCCTCGGCTGCGGCATGGGACAGGGATGGCTGTTCGGGCATCCCGTGCCGGCGCCGGACGCGGCGGCGACCCTGCAGCGCCGCTTCGGGGAGCCGGCCGCCGGGGACGCCCTGAGCGAGGCTTCGCCCTTTCAGCGGCTGCACCAGCTCGAGGCGCTGTACCGGCATGCGCCCGTCGCGCTGTGCTTCGTGGATAGCGCGGAGCGCTGCGTCAGCGCCAACAACCGTTTCCTGCAGATCCTGGCGTGCTCGGGCAGCGCGTTCATCGGACACAGCCTGACCGAGATGGCGTGCTGCGCGGCCCGGGTGAGCGGCCTGCAGGCGGCGGTGCGCCAGATCGCGCAGGGGATGACCCCCGCGCCGGTCGAGGTCGAGGGGCAGGGCGAGACCTGCTATCTGGCGTTCGTCCAGCCGGTCCACGATGAGGTGGGCGAGCGCATCGGCGCGTCGATCATCATGATCGATGTCACCGACCAGCGGCGGGCGGAGCGCGCGATCCGCGAAAGCGAGGAGCATTTCCGCCGCGCGAGCGACCTGAGCCCCGACATCGCCTGGGCGGCGCGGCCGGACGGCACTGTCAACTACATGGGGCCGACCTTCGGCGCGGCCCGCAACATGTCGGTCGAGGATCGCATCGAGGCTTGGTACGGGATCATGCATCCCGAAGACCGCGTGCGGGTGCGCCGGGAATGGCTGGCCTGGCTGCCGTGCGGCCAGCCGTTCGAGACCGATTTCCGCATCAAATGGCCCGACGGCACGTGGCATTGGGTGAACAGCCGGGCGCGGCCCCATTACGGCGCCGATGGCACCATCGACCGCTGGTACGGCCTGATCGTCGACATCACCGGCCGCAGGGCGCTGGAGCGCCGGATCGCCGTGCTGGAGCGCCAGCTCGAAAAGTATCGCCGGAGCGCCGACGCCGCCTAGTACCGCTGCACAGAGGTTATGACAGTTTGGCTGGGTTGCAGGACAGGCAAGCAGTTGTGGTCAACGAGCAGTTCGATGCTGCGAGCGAAGCCTGCTTGCCGGCGGATCAATCCATTGCGTTCGAGGTTGAGCACCATCTGATGGACGGAAGGAGCCGTGACGGCGAAGAAGCGCTGCATGTCGCGTTCGGCCGGAGCACGGGCGTTTATCAAGCTGTAGGCCCAGATGAAGGCGAGATACTGACCTTGCTTGTCGGTGAAGCTCGGGCAGGCTGAGCGCTCGCCAGACAATGGAAGCGGCTTCTGATTCATTCGGAACCCCGGCAGTCGAAGGAGGCCTCCCCCAAAGGAAGCCATCCGGATGAATCTACGCTATCGAGTCGAACTCGACCAATCCGAGCGTGAGGCGCTTGCCGCCATGCTAAGCGGCGGCAAGCACGCGGCACGCAAGCTCAAGCGAGCGCAAATCCTGCTTGCAGCGCACGCTGGCCAGGATGACGCAAGCATTGCCGCCACCGTGGCGGTTGGCGAATCCACGGTGTACCGCACCAAGCGTCGCTTCGTGGAGACGGGTCTGGAAGCGGCGCTGAACGAACAGGCTCGGCCTGGGGCGCAGCGCAAGCTCAGCGGCAAGGAAGAGGCCCTGCTGATCGCCACCGCCTGCACCAACCCGCCACCGGGACGTGCGCGCTGGACGCTGGAATTGCTCGCCGACACGCTCGTCAAGCTCACCGAGCACGAAGCGCTATCGCGCGAGACGGTACGCCGGCGCCTGGCCGAGAACGATCTGAAGCCCTGGCGCAAGGACATGTGGTGCATTCCCAAGATCGACGCGGAATACGTGGCACGCATGGAAGACGTGCTCGACCTGTATGCCGAAACTCCGGACCCGCGGCACCCGGTGGTGTGCTTCGATGAGAGTCCGACCCAACTCATCGGCGAGATACGACAACCGATCCCGGCCGAGCCGGGCAAGCCCTTGTGCTACGACTGCGAATACAAGCGCAACGGCACCGCCAATCTGTTCGTCTTCCTCGATGCACACTGCAGCTGGCGTAAGGTGAAAGTCACCGAACGCAGAACGGCAGATGACTTCGCCCAGTGCATGCGCGATCTGGTCGACATCCACTACCCCCAGGCACCGCGCATCCGGGTCGTGCTGGACAATCTGTCGACCCACACGCCTGCTGCGCTCTACCAAGCCCTGCCACCCGTAGAAGCTCGCCGCATCCTGCAGCGGATCGAATTCCACTACACCCCCAAGCACGCCAGTTGGCTCAACATGGTCGAGATCGAAATCGGCGTGCTGCGAAGCCAGTGCCTGGATCGCCGCATCGACTGCCGCGATCGGCTGATCACCGAAGTCGCGGCTTGGGAGCAACTGCGAAACGCCAGCGGCGCTCGCATCAACTGGATGTTCTCTACCGAAACGGCCCGCAAGAAATTGGCCAAGGCCTACCCAGTACCGACCTCTGACAAACCGTCATAACCTCTGTGCAAAGGTACTAGGGCCTGTCATCGAATTCCCGCGATGAGCGTTAGAAGTGTATGACTCGCAGATACGGCCTGACAGACGCGCAATGGGAGCGCATACAAGAATTGCTGCCTGGTAGGCGCGGCCATGTGGGAGCGCCAGCGAAGGACAATCGATTGTTTGTGGATGCCGTGCTCTATCGCTACCGTGCTGGCATTGCCTGGCGCGATCTCCCCGAACGCTTTGGTGACTTTCGGGTAGTGCATTTACGCCATATGCGCTGGAGTCGGCGCGGAGTGTGGCAGCGGGTCTTCGAAGCGCTGGCTCAACACGCAGATAACGAATACGCCATGATTGACGCTACGCTCGTGCGAGCCCATCAGCACAGCGCTGGAGGAAAAGGGGGGCCGCTTCACAAGCCATCGGGCGCAGCCGAGGAGGCCTGAGCACCAAGATCCACGCAACCGTGGATGCGCTGGGCAATCCCACGGGCTTGTATCTGACGCCTGGGCAAGCCTCGGATCTGGAGGGTGCCGACGTCTTGCTCAAGGACACCGAAGCGCAGACGGTCATCGCAGACAAGGGCTACGACGCACAACAGCGCGTCGTTGAGCCGTTACTGCAGGCCGGCAAGGCGGTCGTCATCCCCAGCATTCGAACTCGCAAGGTGCAGCGCGAATACGATGCGCACCTGTACAAAGCTCGCCACCTCGTCGAGAACTTCTTCGCCAAGCTCAAGCAATACCGGGCCATTGCCACTCGCTACGATAAGACTGCCGCCGCTTTCCTCGGCGCCATCCATCTGGCCTCCGCTGTGATCTGGACTATTTGATGACAGACCCTAGGCGAACCGCGTGACACTGTCGCCGCGGCAGAACGCCAGCAGCGTCAGCTGTCCCGCCCCGGCATGCGAGATGGCCAGCGACGACGGGGCGGAGATGGTCGCCAGCAGCGGCACGCCGGCCTGTACGCATTTGCGTGCCAGCTCGAAGCTCGCGCGGCTGGTCATCACGACGAAGCCGTCGGCGGGGCGGATACCGAGCCGGGCCAGCCGGCCGATCAGCTTGTCCAGCGCGTTGTGCCGGCCGACGTCTTCCAGCACGTGCGCGGGCATGCCGTTGCCATCGGCGGGCACCCAGCCGGCGGCATGCAGGCCCCCGGTGAGCGCGTTGGCGGGTTGATGCGCGGTGAGCGCCTTCAGTGCGTCCAGGACTTGCGCATCGGGCAGCGTCTGCACCCATGTCGGTCGCGCGAGTGGCGCGGGCATGGCCTCGAAGGTCTGCAGGCTCTCGATGCCGCACAGGCCGCAGCCGGTGGGCCCGGCCAGCGCGCGGCGGCGTTCCTTCAGGCGGACAAAGCAGCGCGAGGCGATCTCGGCGTGTACCTCCAGCCCGTGCGGATGCGCGTCGACGTCGGCGCCGCGCCAGTCGGCACGGCTGTCGATGATGCCCTCGGACAGCGCGAACCCCAGCGCGAATTCCTCCAGGTCGGTCGGCGAGGCCATCATCACGGCGTGCGTGATGCCGTTGAACACCAGCGCGACAGGGACTTCGTCGGCGACCGCGGTGGTGGCGTCTTCCTGCGCGCCGGCACGCGTGCGCCGTGTCGCCGAGGTGGAGACGACCGGCAGGCCGGCGGGGTGGCGGGTGAGGGCGGTCATGCGGCAGCATCCTTGCGCACGTGGCGGCCGGCATCGAGCAGCACGACCAGCCAGCGCGCATCGTCCATCGTCACGCGCAGCAGGCCGGCGTCCGCCAGCGGATGCAGCGCGCGCAGCACGGTGCTGGCGCGCTCGCCTACGCGCTTGGTCAGCCAGGGCAGCGACACCGGCTTGCCTGCGTCGGTTTCCTGCAATGCCGCCAGCAGCGCCCCTTGCAGCGCCGACCAGCCAGGGGCTGCGGTCATCAGGCTTCGGCCGTGGCCGCCGTGTCTGCTTCGGCGCGCGGCGTGGCCTGGCTCGGCACCAGCATCACCGGGATCGACTTGGACGTCGGCGTGCGGGCCTGGTCGGCCACGGCGGACAGCGGCACCAGCGGGTTGGTCTCGGGATAGTACGCCGCCAGGCAGCCGCGCGGGATGTCGTACGCGACCAGGCGGAAGCCGTCGGCGCGGCGCGTCACGCCGTCTTCGGAGACGGTGAGCAGGTCGACCCCGTCGCCGTCCTTCATGCCGATGGCGCGCAGGTCCTCGGCGTTGGCGAACACCACGCGGCGCTGGCCGAACACGCCGCGATAGCGGTCGTCCATGCCGTAGATGGTGGTGTTGTACTGGTCGTGCGAGCGCACCGTGGCGAGCGTGAAGACCGTCGCATCGGCGTGGCGCGCGCGGGCGCGGTGGACCGGCGTATCGGTCGGGATCGCGTGGGCATGGAATTCGGCCTTGCCCGACGGGGTGTTCCAGGCCCGCTCCGATGCCGTGTTGCGCAGGCGGAAGCCGCCCGGCACGCGGATCTTCTGGTTGAAGCCGGCGAAGTCATCGAACACGGCCTCGATGCGTTCGCGGATGCGGTCGTAGTCTTCGACCAGCCAGCGCCACGGGACGGTGCCCCCGGGCAGCGTCGCCTCGGCCAGGCGCGCCACGATGGCCGGCTCGGACAGCAGGTGCGGCGAGGCCGGCGGATTGATGCCCGCCGACATGTGCACCATGCTCATCGAGTCTTCCACCGTCACGCCTTGCGTGCCGCCGGCCTGCTGGTCGATTTCGGTGCGGCCCAGGCACGGCAGGATCAGCGCGGCCTTGCCGTGCACGATGTGGCTGCGGTTGAGCTTGGTGGTCACGTGCACGGTCAGGTCGCACTGGCGCAGCGCATGCCAGGTGGCGGCGGTGTCCGGCGTGGCCGCCGCAAAGTTGCCGCCCATGGCGAAGAACACGCGCGCCGCGCCGTCGCGCATCGCCTCGATGGCGCCGACGGTGTCGTAGCCGTGCGCGCGCGGCACGCTGAGTCCGAAGACCTGCTCCAGCCGGTCGAGGAAGGCCGGCGCGGGCTTCTCGTAGATGCCCATGGTGCGGTCGCCCTGCACGTTGCTGTGGCCGCGCACCGGGCAGGCGCCGGCGCCGGGCCGGCCGATGTTGCCGCGCAGCAGCAGCAGGTTGACGATCATCTGGATGGTCGCCACCGAATGCTTGTGCTGGGTGATGCCCATGCCCCAGCAGGCGATTACGCTGCCCGCCTGGATGTACGTATCGCCGGCCTGGCGGATCTCGGCTTCGGGCAGGCCTGATTCGGCCTCGATTGTGGCCCACGATTCGGCGCGCACGTCGGCGGCGAAGGCGTCATAGCCGCCGGTGTGCCGGGCCACGAAGTCGTGGTCGATGATGGCGCGGTTGTCGTCACTGCGGCCGCGGCCGCGCGCCGCGTCGTCGCGCTCGATCACATGCTTGATGATGCCCTTGATAGTCGCCAGGTCACCGCCGATGCGGACCTGGTGGTATTCGGTGCTGATGCGCGTGGAGCCCAGCGTGAGCATTTCGATCTTGCTTTGCGGATCGGCAAAGCGCTCCAGCCCGCGCTCGCGCAGCGGGTTGAACGACACGATCCTGGCGCCGCGCCTGGAGGCGTCGCGCAGCTCGCCGAGCATGCGCGGATGGTTGGTGCCGGGATTCTGGCCGAAGATGAAGATGGCGTCGGCCTTGGTGAAGTCGTCGAGGGTGACGGTGCCCTTGCCGACGCCGATGCTGCCCCGCATGCCCGTGCCTGAGGGCTCGTGGCACATGTTGGAGCAGTCGGGGAAGTTGTTCGTGCCATAGGCGCGCACGAACAGCTGGTAGAGGAAGGCGGCCTCATTGCTGGTGCGGCCGGAGGTGTAGAAGATCGCCTGGTTCGGATCGGGCAGCGCGCGCAGGTGCTGCGCGATCAGCGCGAAGGCGTCGTCCCATTCGATGGGCTGGTACTTGTCGGTGGCCGCGTCGTAGACCATCGGGTGCGTGAGGCGCCCCTGGTCTTCCAGCGCAAAATCGGACCACCCGGCCAGTTCGCGCACGGTGTGCTGCGCGAAGAACTCGGGCGTGGTGCGGCGGGCCGTGGCTTCGGCCGCCACGGCCTTCACGCCGTTTTCGCAGAATTCGAAGGTGGAGGCGTGGTCGCGGTCGGGCCAGGCGCAGCCCGGACAGTCGAAACCGTCCGGCTGGTTGGCCGACAGCAGGGTCTTGGCGCCCTTGGCGGCGATGCCATGGGTCAGCAACTGGTGCGCAACGCTCTTGAGCGCGCCCCAGCCACCGGCCGGATGACGATAAAACTGAATCTTCTGGGACTTCATGGGGCGGGGCGGCTGGAGCGTTGAGTGCGTCGGGTCAGGAGAACAGCACGGCGGCTTTCTGGAGTGTAATCCAAACCCCCCAGCCCAACGGCAGGCCGACTGCGGCCCAGGCCAGCACCACGGCCACGGCCGAACCCGGATGCGCTTGCCACTCGAGCGAGGTTTCCGGCGCGGCCGCCTGCGGGGTAGCGGCGGCCGCGGCGTGGCGTTGCTCGTCGAGCTGCGCTTCGGTCATGAAGTGCTTCGGATCGACCGGACGCACCAGCAGGTTGCAGATGAAGCCGAGCACCAGCAGGCCGGCCAGCACCATCATCGTGATGTCGTAGACGGCCGCGCGGGCCACGCCGTGGGCGATCTGGTATTCGCGCAGGTAGTTCACCAGCACCGGGCCCAGAATGCCGGCCGTCGACCATGCGGTCAGCAGGCGGCCGTGGATGGCGCCCACCATCTGGGTGCCGAACATGTCGGCCAGGTAGGCCGGAACGGTGGCGAAGCCGCCGCCGTACATGCTCAGGATCACGCAGAAGGCCAGCGAGAACAGTGCGATGTTGCTGGTGTGCGAGGTCCAGGGAATCGCGGCGTACAGCACGAAGCCCAGCGCGAAGAAGATGGCGTAGGTCAGCTTGCGGCCCAGGCGGTCCGACAGCGAGGCCCAGAAGAAGCGGCCGCCGATGTTGAACAGGCTCAGCAGGCCGGTGAAGCCCGCGGCGATGGCGGCGATCTGGCCCTTCTGCGCGGCGGTCAGCTCGGTGAACGCGGTGGTGACCCCCAGCAGCTTGCCGCCGAACACTTCCTGCAACAGCGGCGAAGCCATGCCCAGCACACCGATGCCGGCCGACACGTTCAGGCACAGCACGGCCCAGATCAGCCAGAACTGCGGCGTCTTGATGGCCTCGTTCACGTGCACGTGGCGCTGCGTGACCATGGTGTTGTTGGCCTTGGCGGGCGACGGCGTCCAGCCGGCCGGCTTCCAGCCCGCGGGCGGCACGCGGTAGCCCAGGGCACCGGCCATCATGAACAGGAAGTAGATGCCGGCCAGCACAATAAACGTTTGCGCTACGCCCACGGAATCGGCCGAGGCAAACAGCTTCATCAGGCGGTCAGCCAGCGGTGCGCCGATCATCGCGCCGCCGCCGAAACCCATGATGGCCATGCCGGTCGCCATGCCGCGCTTGTCCGGGAACCACTTGATCAACGTCGACACGGGCGAGATGTAGCCCAGGCCCAGGCCGATGCCGCCGATCACGCCGGAGCCGATCCACAGCATCCACAACTGGTGCGTCTGCACGCCGAATGCCGAGATCAGCAGACCGCCGCACCAGCACACCGCCGAGACCACGCCGGCCTTGCGCGGGCCGACGCGTTCCAGCCAGCCGCCCCACAGCGCCGCCGAGGCGCCCAGGAACACGAAGAACAGGGTGTACATCCAGCCGAGGCTGGAAATGCGCCAGTCGCACGAGGTGGTGAACAGTTCGGCGATCAGCGAGACATCGGCACCGCAGGTGCGCGCCTGGGTGATGCCCAGTGCCCGCGACAGCGGCAGCCAGAAGACGGAGAAGCCATAGGCCATGCCGATGCAGAGATGGATGGCCAGCGCGGCGGGTGGTACCAGCCAGCGGTTGAAACCCACCGCGGCGATGGTGCGCTCGCGCGAAAAAAATGGATGAAGTACTGCTTCGGACATCGAAATCCCCCCGGAAATGTTGATGTGCCCTGTTGCTGCGAAGTGGTGTACGCAATCGTGCAGGTCGATTGCGTTGTTGCGGCGCTAGCCCGAACTGCGCCGACGGTTGCACACGAAGATAGTGGTGAGGTGTGCACAGCATCAATAGCTGTCGAACACTGTTGTATTGCGTGACTGGCAACATATAACAGAACTGGGTCGGCAATATGCTTAGCAGAGTAAATAAACCGCGTGTGGAATAGGGCTATTTCAGCACTTCGTAACAGCGGGCGGAGGCACGGCCCACGTAGGTGTCCCTTGTTGTGATTTTTGCGCCACTTCGCCGAGGCGCCAAGGTGCTTGGCGTTGTCGCACCTGGTGCCAATACTGTAGGTGCCCGCCGGGCGCTGCTGCCCGGCGGCGTATCCGGGGGCGACATCAGCGATAGGGGGGGCGACCATGACGACGAACGCTCCGTCGGAGTTGGAGGGGCAGGCGCTGGGCCTGGCCGAATCGGTGGTGATGGGCGTGGCCGGCACGGCGCCGGCCTTCAGCATTGCCGCCACCACGGCCACGCTGATCGGGGCGGTCGGCCTGCTGGCGCCGGCCAGTCTGCTGTATTGCGGGCTGATCATGTTTGGCGTGACCTTCGCCTATCTGCACTTGAACCGGCTGAACCCCAGCGCCGGCGCCGCGTATGCCTGGGTGGGCGCGATCTTCAATCGCACGCTCGGGTTTTTTGCCGGCTGGGCGCTGCTGGTGGCGTCGGTGGTGTTCATGGTGTCGGGCACGATTCCGGCGGCGACGGCCACGCTCACGCTGATCGCCCCCCGGCTGGCGGTGCAGCCGGCGGCGGTGGCGCTGGTGGCGGCGGTGTGGCTGCTGGTGGTGAGCGCGGTCATCGTCAAGGGCATCAAGCTGACCAGTTATTCGCAGATCGCCATGACGGTGACGGAAACGGCGATCCTGCTGGCGCTGATCCTGCTGGCGATGGCCAAGTACGGCGCGCATCCGGCGCACGTGTTTTCGCTGGTGTGGCTGTCGCCCGGCAGCTTCACGCCCCAGTTGTTTGCCACCGGCGCGCTGACGGCGCTGTTCTTCTTCTGGGGCTGGGATGTGACGGTCAACCTGACCGAGGAGACGCGCGATGCCAGCCGCGCGCCCGGCCACGGGGCCTTGTGGGCGATGCTGATTGTGCTGGCGCTGTTCATGGGTTTTGCCGTGGTAATCCTGCTGGTGTTGAGTGACCAGGAGATCCAGCAGTCCAGCACCAACGTCGTCTTTGCGATTGCCGACAAGTTGCTGCCGCGCCCGTGGAGCTACGTGGCCGTGATCGCCGTCATGCTCAGCACCGTGGGCACGCTGGAGACCTCCATCCTGCAGTTCACGCGCACGCTTTACGCCAAGGGGCGAGACGGCATCCTGCACCCGCGTTACGCCATGCTGCACAAGCGCTGGCGCACGCCGTGGGTGGCCACGGTGGTGATCACGGCGATCGGGCTGTTGCTGCTGTTCGGCTCATCGTACTTTCCGAGCGTGGGCGCCATCATCAAGGATTCGGTGAATGCGATCGGGTTCCAGGTGGCCTTCTACTATGGGCTGGCAGGCTTTGCGTGCGCGTGGCGCTTTCGCCGCGAGGCGATGAGATCGGTCTTCAATCTGGTGTTCCTGCTGGTGTGGCCGCTCTTCAGTGCGCTGTTCCTGTGGTTCATTGCGGCCTACAGCGTTCCGACCTTCGATCTGGCGACCAACGTGGTGGGCCTGGGCGGCATCGCGCTCGGCGTGGTGCCGCTGATGGTCAACCGCCGCATGGCCGCCCGCGCGGCCGCGGGTTAACCGGAGCTAACCGGACCCGACGGCGTCTGGCCACTCGCACCGCTGCGCTTGCCGCCGGAAGGCATCGATCCGCATCCGCAGGCTGACGGCGGCTGACTGGAGGTCGGCCGGGCAGGCGTGGCCGCTGTAGTTGCCGCTGCCGTCGCCGTGGGCGAGGCGCTCGACGGCGCAGGCCGCGTCGCCGATGGGCGCATGCCCGAACATGCGTGCCGAGCCGACGATCCGGTGGGTGGCCGTGGCGATGTCGGTGACCGCGCGGCGGGCGATAGCCGCTTCCAGGCTGGCGAGATCCTGCGCGACGGTGTCGCAGAACAGGTCGATGAGGCGGCGCCATTGCCCTGGGTCCGTGCCGAACAGTTCGGTGAGCACGATGACGGTCTGCGCGGGCAGGACATCGGCGATGGCCGGACGGACCTCGACGTAAGGGGACGGGGTAGGCTCAGGGGCGGGCCCGATGGGGGTGGCGGCATGTGCTGGCATGGGATGCGGGCGAGGGCATGTGGATGCACCGCATACTTTGCCGGCCGGGATGGTCCGCTGCCATCGGACAATTCTGATTCCGGCCCCGACGCACCGGACGCCGGAAGCGGGAAGGGCGATCGGCGCCGCCAAAACAAAACCGGGCGTGCCGCGGTTGCGGGACGCCCGGTTGGTTGGAATGGCAGGATGGCCGCCCGGATCAGGGCAGCATCGCGGCCGTCGGCGTTACATCGGGTTCGCGCGGCGGCACGCCGCCGTGGCGGTGCGCCCACGTGAACACCACCGGCAGCACCAGCAGCGTGAGGATGGTGGTCGTCACCATGCCGCCGACGATCACCAGCGCCAGCGGCCGCTGCGCCTCCGAGCCGATGCCGTGCGACAGCGCCGCCGGCAGCAGGCCCAGGCCCGCCAGCATGGCCGTCATGATGACGGGGCGCAGGCGCAGCGCGGCGCCCTCGACGGTGGCCTCGCGCAGGTTTTCCGACTGCGCTAGCCGGTTGACGTAGGAGATCAGGATCACCCCGTCCTGGATGGCGATGCCGAACAGCGACAGGAAGCCGATGCCCGCCGAGATCGACAGCGTCTCGTTGGCCAGGTGCAGCGCCAGCAGGCCGCCGATGGCGGCGAACGGCACGTTGAGCACCACCATCAGCGCGTCCTTGAAGTTGCCGAAGGTGCTGTACAGCAGCAGGAAGATGACGAGGATCGTCAGCGGCACGATCACCATCAGCTTGCCCTGGGCGACCTTCATCTCGTTGAACTGGCCGTCCCACTTGACGGTGTAGCCCTCGGGCAGCTTCACATGGGAGGCGACGGCACGCTGCGCTTCATCCACCGCGCTGCCCAGGTCGCGCTGGCGCACGCCGAACTTGATGGCGATGTAGCGCTTGCCTATCTCGCGGTAGATGAAGAACGGGCCGTCGGTCATCTCCACCTTCGCGATCATCGAGAGCGGGATGCGCTGGCCGTCCGGCGTATCGATCAGCAGCTCGCGGATGGCATCGTACGAGGCGCGCGCCTGCGGGTTCAGCCGCACCGCCAGGCCGAAGGATTTCTCGCCCTCCAGGATCTGCGTGACGGGCGCGCCGCCGATGGCGTACTGCACCAGGTTCTGCACGTCGCTGACGTTGATGTTGAAGCGCGCGGCGGCCTGCCGGTCGATCGAGACGTTCAGCGTCGGCTGGCCGAGCTCGCGGAAGATGCCCACGTCGACCAGGCCTCGGATCTTCCGGAGCTGCGCCTGGATTTCGTTGGCCTTGGCCTCCAGCACGTTGAGGTCGCTGCCGAAGAGCTTGACGGAGTTCTCGCCCTTCACGCCGGACAGCGCTTCGTCGACGTTGTCCTGGATGTACTGCGAGAAGTTGTACTCGATGCCGGGAATGCGCTCCAGGTGCTTGGACAGCCGCGCCACCACGTCGGCCTTGGTCACGCCGGGGCCCCAGTGGTCAGGCGCCGCGAAGTAGAGGCCATATTCCTGGTTGAACACGCCGGTGGAATCGGTGCCGTCGTCCGGGCGGCCGATCTGCACCGAGACCTGCTTGATCTCGGGCTGCTTGGCGAAGTAGGTGCGCAGGTCGTTGGCGACCGAGGCGGAGTAGTCCAGCTCGACGGTATTGGGCAGCGTGATGCGCAGCCACAGGTTGTTTTCTTCCAGCGTCGGCAGGAACTCGGTGCCGAGGAAGGTGGCGCTGTAGAGCGTCAGGCCGAGGGCCGCCAGTGCGGTGGCGAAGACCGTCTTCGGGCGGCGGATCAGCTTGCGCAGCAGCGGCTTGTACCAGCGCAGCAGCGCGACGATGAAGCGGGGCGAGTGCGGATGCAGCGTCTTGCCGAAGACGAACGACGTGGTGGCCGGCACGAAGGTCAGGCTCAGCACGATGGAGGCCAGCAGCGCGAAGCCCATCGTGAAGGCCATCGGCTTGAAGATGATGCCTTCCACGCCGCCGATGAAGAACAGCGGCGAATACGCCACGATGATGATGCCGGTGGAGAAGATCATCGCGCGCTGCACTTCGCTGGTGGCCTTGACGATGGCGTCGTCCAGCTTCTCGGCGCCTTCCTCCAGGTGGCGCATGATGTTTTCCATCACGATCACCGCCGCGTCGACGATCACGCCGAAGTCGATGGCGCCGAGCGAGATCAGGTTGGCCGGCACATGGAAGTGCTCCATGCTGATGAACGACACGCACAGCGCCAGTGGGATCACCGCCGCCACCACGGCCGCCGCGCGCAGATTGCCCAGGAAGGCGAACAGCACCGCCAGCACCAGCGCGATGCCTACCACCAGCGTGTGCTCCACCGTGCCCATGGTGATGTCGAGCAGGGCCTGGCGGTCATAGAACGGCTTGATCTGGACCGACTTGGGCAGGATGCCGCCGTTGATCTCCTTGATGCTGTCGCGCACCTTGGCCAGCACCTCGGTGGCATTGGCGTCGCGCTTGAGCAGCACGATGCCTTCGACCACGTCGGGCTGGTCGTTGTACTGCACCATGCCCAGCCGCTGCACGTGGCCGATCTCCACCTCGGCAATGTCGCGCACGCGCACCGGCACGCCGCCGTTGGCCGCGACCACCACGTTGCGGATGTCGTCCGCCGTCTGCAGCAGGCCCACGCCGCGCACCACGAACTGCTGCTCGCCGGCCGGCAGCAGGTTGCCGCCGGTGTTGTTGTTGGCGTTGCCGATGGCGGCGATCAGCTGCGCGAGCGTGATGCCGTACGACTGCAGCTTCGCCGGCGACGGCACGATGTGGTACTCCTTGACCTGGCCGCCGAACGAGGTCACGTCGGCCACGCCCTGGACGTGCTTGAGCTCCTTGGTGACGTCGTAGTCTTCGTAGCTCTTGAGCGTGGTCAGGTCCACGCCGTCGCCGACCAGGCGGAAGCGCATGATCTCGCCGGTGGCGTCCGAGTCGGGGCTCAGCGAGGACTGCACGCCGGTCGGCAGGTTGGCGCCGGCCAGGTACTGCGAGAAGTTCTGCCGCGCCTTGAAGCTGTCGGTGCCCTCCTTGAACTTGAGCGTCACCACCGACAGCCCGAACAGCGAGACCGACCGGAACGACTGCACGTCCGGCACACCGGCCAGCGCGTTTTCGATCGGGATGGTGATCTGCTGTTCGACTTCGGTGGTGCTGCGCCCCGGCCACTGCGTGATGGCCTGCACCGACAGCGGTGCCACGCCCGGATAGGCCTGCAGCGGCAGCGAGCGGAACGACAGCACGCCCACGGCCAGCAGCGCGACGGCGAGGAAGACGATCAGCAGCCGCCGCTTCAGGATGGCGGCGATCGGGTTGAACATCATGCTCAGGCCCCCCCCTTGACGATCATCTCGTTGAGCAGGGCGGCGCCGCGCACGACCACCGCCGATTGCGGCGACAGCCCGCCGGTGACGGCAAAGCCGGCGTCCGTGCCGGGCAGGTCGTGCCCTTGGACTTCGGTGCGGCGGAAGTGCCCGGCATCGCTCTGCACGATCACGTAATAGCGGCCGTGGTCCTTGACCAGGGCGGTCTTCGGCACAACCGTGGCCATGGCGTGGCCGGTCTGGATGCGCGCGGTCGAATACATCTCGGGACGCAGCAGGCCGTCCGGGTTGGGCACGTCGCAGCGCACCGTCAGCGTGTGCGTGGCGGCGTCGATGTTGGGGGCGATGAAGCTGACCGTGCCGGTGAAGGCGCGGTCCGGATACGCGGCGGTGCGCAGCGTGATGGGCTGGCCGATGCGCACGCGGGCGATGTCGTTCTCATACACGTTGCCCGTGAACCACAGCGCGCGCGTATCGACGATGCTCATGAGCGAGTCGCCCACGTTGAGGAAGGCGCCCGGGTCCATGTTGCGCTTGACGATGGTGCCGGAGATGGGCGCGCGCAGGATCAGGTGCTCGGCCGGCGTGCCGCGCGCGCGGATCTGGGCGATCTCGGCATCGGTCAGGCCCAGCACGTGCAGGCGGCCGGCGGCGGACTGCACGGTCTGCTGCGCGTCGTCCTGCAGGTCTTTCATGGTGGAGCTCTGCAGCGTGCGGGCTGTGTTCAGCGCGAGCAGGTATTCCTTCTGCGCGGAGATGTAGTCCGGCGCGTACAGCTCGGCCAACGGCTGGCCCTCGCGCACCAGCGCGCCTTCGAAGACGAGGATGCGGTCCAGCCGGCCGGCCACGCGGGCGGAGGCCAGCTTGGTGCGCTCGGCGTTGTAGGCGAGCTTGCCGGGGGTGTCGAGCTCCACCGGCAGGCTCTGCTGCGTTACCTGGGTGACCTGCACCTGCTGCGGGTCGAAGCCGCCGGCGGGGATGGCGACGGTATCGACCGGCGCGCGCGGCGGCGAGGCGGCCGCGGCGTAGTCCGTCTTGCCGGGTGTTGCCGCGGTGGTCTTGTCGGCCTCGCCGTGGGCGGCGGAGGGCCAGTTGCGGCCCACCACCACGCCGACGGCAACGGCGGCGGCCAGGGCGATGAGTGCGACGAGAGGCGAGAACTTCTTCATGGTCTTATTGGGCTTGGACGGGCGAGCGGCCCGTGGCCGCCTGCAGCGCGTGGTAGGCCTGCAGGGCGGTGGCCTGCGCCTGGGCGACCGCCAGTTCGGCGTTCTTCAGGGCGCCCTGGGCGGTCAGCAGGTCGTTGAAATCGGCGTTGTTGCTGGCGTAGTGGGTCATCGTGACACGGTAGGCCGCCAGCGCCTGCGGCAGTTGCCGCTGCCGGTTGAAATCGAGCTGGGCCAGGCTCTGGCGCAGCGTGCTGTAGGCCGTGTCGACGGCCAGCAGCGTCTGCTGGCGCACCGCTACGTCGTTGGCTTCGGTGGCGATCTGGCTTTCCACGGCCTGGTTCACCGCGTACTTCTCCTTGGTGAAGAACCAGAACGGGATGATGATGTCCAGTTCGAGCTGGTAGCTGCCCGGGCGCACGCCGTAGGGCGGGTTGTCGCTGTTGACGGTGGCGATGACCTGGAAGTCGGGCAGGTAGCCCTTGCGCGCCAGGGCCACGCTCTTGCGGGCGGCATCGAGCAGCTCGGTCGAGGCCTTGATCGACGGGTGCTGGCGCAGGGCCTGGTTTTCCAGTTCCGGCAGCGGTTCGCCGGGCAGGCGCACGGCATCGTCCTCGGCGCGCAGTTCGAGCGGGAAGCCGGGTTCCTTGCCGATCAGCGTGTTCAGCGTCTGCACCGTGGTGTCGTACTGGCGCTGCGCGGCGAACAGGTCGTTCTGCGCGCTGCTCTGCGAGACCTGGGCGTTGAGGTAGTCGACGTAGGCCGCTGCGTTGTTGGCGTAGCGCACGCGGGTGATCTGCTTGACCTGCTCCAGCCGGGCGATGGTCAGCTTGAGCACATCGATCTGTTTCCGCAGCGAGATCGCCTGGTAATACGTGGTCGAGAGCTGGGCGTAGAGTTGCAGATACAGCGCGTCGGATTGCGCGTTGAGCGATTCGGCCTGGCGGTCGGCGATCTCGGCGGCCAGCGATTTCTTGCCGGGGAACGGGATCTGCTGCGTGACGCTGTAGGCGCTGCCGGTGGCACGGTTGACCGCCGCCGGGAAGCCCTTGGGGATGTTGCTCCAGATGAAACCGAGCTGCGGATTGTTGGGCGCCGCCAGCTGCGGCGGCACGGACTTGGCCGACAGATAGGCGTGGCGCGCCTGGATCAGTTGCGGGTTGTTGCTCTTGAGCTCCTGCAGCAGCTCGACCAGGTTGAAGCCCGGCCCGCTGACGACGGACATGCCGGACACGTCGGGCGCGGCGGTGCCGGATCGGACCGGCGGCATGGCGCCGATCGGCGCACTGATCGGCGCACCGGTGGGCGCGGCAGGCGCTGAGGCACCGGCGGCGGGCACGGCCCACGCGGGCGCCAGCGGCAAGCCGGCCGCCACGCACAGCGCGACCCACAGACGCGGATGAAATACACCCGTTTTCTTCACTGCAATGGACTCCCTTCCAAAACGGATGCGGTTGTACCGGCTTGATCTTTCAAGCGCCTTTCATGCCCGAATGGGATTGCAAGCTGGCGGAATGCCACGGTTCGGGGTCGCAGTCTGCGACAGTTATATGACAGTTAGGTTGGGTGGCCGGCGGCCCTCAGCGGGCCGAGCCGTCCGGCCAGCGCGCCGCGCATGGCCCGAAGGCTGCCGGGATGACGCCGGTGGCGGCCAGCCGACCGACGCACCGGTCGGCGGATAGGGCAGCAGGGAGCGGGGTGTCGTGCGCAGGCATGGGGCGGGCGGACCGAGGCCGGGATGGGCGTGACCCCGGAGCGTACACCAAGGTGTGCCGTGGCACCGGCTTCACTTCATTGAGGACGCCCGCGATGGTCGTCCTGACTTTCCAGCATGTCGTGCGCGTCAGCCCCGGGTGTGACCTGACCGTGGCCGTGCTTTTGGCCGGCCACGGTCATCATTCGCCTGGATGCGCCATGCGCTCAGGGGGGCGCCTCGGGGTGCGCGACGCCGATGACGGCGCCGCTCCTGGTGATGGCGCCCGGTTTGCGGTTGGCAGTCGGTGGTGCCGGTTGCGGGCGCGGGGCAGCCCGCTTGCGGCAAGGCTAGCGGGAAACGGGCGCGCTGGCCGGCACGTCGGGCAGGCCTGGCGCGATCACCGGCCCGCCGCCGATGCCGGGCGCATACGGCAACACGCGCAGGCGATTGTCCAGCTTGGCGCCGTCGACGAAGCGCCGGACGTCCTCGCCGGCCTGGCGCACCATCTCAGGGGTGTCTACCCAGCCGGTCAGGATGACGCGGCCGTCCGGCGTGCTGGCGATGCGGACCTGGCGGGCGTTCAGCGCGGTGTCCTGGTCCAGGGCGGCCTTGACCCGGTAGGTGAGCAGCGTGTCGTCCGCCATGCGGGCGCCGGTGCTGTAGGGGTATTCGCCCCCGCCGCATGCGGCCAGCGCCAGTGCGGCGCACGCGGCGGCCAGCCTCCGCGCCGGACGGTGCGCCATGCCGGCGCGAACCTCAAAGGCCAATCGGGAGAGACGCATCGATGCTCCTGGCGAAGGACGACTGGCTCACATGATAGTGCGTGCCGTGGCGGTTTTCGGGGCGCGGTTTCCCGAATGGCGACAGCGGAGCCGCCGACGGCCGGGCGGCAGGGGATGCCGCCGCGCGCCTGCTCCGGTCGTCAGTAGGCGGCCTTCTGCGTGGCGGGCCCGCGCTTGCGCCGCCACAGGGCCTGGAGTGTCAACCAGCCCGGTCCCACCGTCGCCAGGACGGCGATCAGCACGCCCCACACGAAGTGGAACTCCACCGCCGATGCCGACAGGCTGGCCCAGTACGAGCCGACCGCGACCAGGTTGACGAAGAACAGCCCCGCCGCCGCCAGCCGGGGCACGATGCCGATCAGCAGCAGCGACGGGAACACCAGCTCGCCGAAGGTGCCGAGGGCGGCGGCCAGCGCGGGGGGCAGCAGCGGCACCTTGTATTCCTCGCTGAAGAGCAGCACGGTGGTCGGCCAGTCGTGCAGCTTGGTCAGGCCCGAGCGGAAGAACACATAGAAGAGATACGCGCGGGCGATCAGCAGGATCAGTGCGCACAGGCCGCTTTGCGGCCCGGCAAGGCGGTCGAGCGTGGCGCGGATGCGGGTCAGCGGTGACAGCGTGGCGGTGTTCATGATGGCTCTCGGGCAAGGGCGGGCGACTGTGCGCGGAGCGTGAGCAGCCCGGCGCGGTACAGGGTGGCGAGGCTGGCCGACAGGTCGAGGGCGGGCAGGTCGGCCAGGGTGCGGGTGACCGCCGCCTCCAACGAATCGGCGGCCGCGCAAGCGGCGAGAAAGGCCGCGGTGGCGGCATCGACGTCGAGCACGGCGACGCGCTGCGCCCGCACCGTCACCACGGCCGCCTCCGGGGCGCCGGTCAGGGCGATGTTGCCGAGGCTGACGGTGGCATCCGGCTGATGCGCGCGCCAGATCGACACCACCGGCCACGGCGAGCGCACCAGCCGGGCGCCTGCCGCCAGGCCCGCGCGGATCTGCGTGGGCGGCAGGGCCAGCAGCCGGCCCAGGGCTTCGGCATCGGGCACGTCGGGCGCGGCATCGGGTGCGTAGTGGGCCCAGTGCACATACCACTCGAGCGTGGCGACATCGGCCAGATACGGCACGCTGCCGGCCAGCGGCGAGCGTGCAATGACAGCGGGCAGGGCATCGCCATAGTGGTGCAGGTTGGGCGAGCGCGAGGGCTGGGCCAGCAGGGTATCGCGCACCAGCGCATCGAAGCAGTCTTCGCCGACCAGCGCGCGGCAGACCGGGTAGGCGCCGACCAGTGCGTTGCGCAGGATGGCCCAGCGGGCGTTGCGATAGACGGCGATGCCGCGCGCCTCGTCGGTATTGTCGGGGGCGGTGAGCTGGCCGACCAGATGGGCTTGCCAGTCATGCAGGCGCATGGCGGGCCTCCAGCGGCGGGGTGGCGGCGTGGCGGTCCAGGATGGCCTGGGCGCGGTCCGCTTCCTGCAGCAGTACCTGCACCGGCGGCAGCTCGGCGTCCCACTCGATCAGCGTCGGGCGCGCGCCGTGCGCGGCGATGTAGGCGTCATACAGTGCCCACACGGGTGCGTGGACTGGCCGGCTGTGCGTGTCGATCAGCATGCCGTCTTCCTCGCTGTAGCCGGCTAGGTGGATCTCGTGCACGCAGTGCGGGTCGATGTCCGCCAGCACGGAGGCCACCGTCACGCCGTGGTTGACGCTGTTGACGTACAGGTTGTTCAGGTCGAGCAGGATGCCGCAGCCGGTGCGCCGCGCCAGCGCGGTCAGGAACGCGCCTTCGGGGATGGCCTCGCGCGGGTCGGCCAGGGCGCGGCAATCGATGTAGGTGGCGATGTTCTCGATCAGCAGGGGGCGCCGCAGGATGTCCTGGGCCTGTTCGACATTGGCGGCGACGCAGTCGAGCGACTCGCGCGAATACGGCAGCGGCAGCAGATCGTTGACGACCCGTGCCCCGCTGCGGTTGAAACAGAGGTGCTCGGAGACGGCGGCCGGCTCCACGGCATCGGCCAGCGCGGCGATGGCCCGCACATGAGCGAGGTCGAGGCCGTCCGCGTTGCCGAGCCCCATGCCCACGCCGTGCAGGCTGACGGGCTGGTGCGCCCGGGCCGCCAGCAGCGCGGCGCGGGCCGGACCGCCATACAGGTAGTTCTCGCTATGGACTTCCACCCAGCGAAAGCGCGCCTGCCCGTGCAGCAGGGCGGGAAAGTGCGGGGCGCGCAGGCCGGCGCCGGCGGTTGCCGGCAAGGTGGTCGATGCGGTCTGCATGGCGGTCACCCGGTGCGCGGCTTACTTGGAGGGCTGCTGCAGCATGCCGCCCATCTGCGTGCAGGTGCCGGTCGGGACGAACTTCCACGACATCGGGTCTTTGTCGATCTTGGACTGGCCGGCGCAGGCGTGGGCGCTGCCGGGGCTGGCGCAGTCGTTCTGGCCGGCCTTGGCCACGCCGTAGCATTTTTCCTTGCCGGCGGCCGGGTCCGCGGCCTGGGCCGGCGTGGACACGGCGCCCAGTGCGAGCAGGCTGCCCAGTGCGGCGGCGATCATGGCGTGTTGCTTCATGGTGTGCTCCTTGCGTGCAGGTGTCGTTGGGGCGGCGGGGCGATGCCTTGCCGCACGGACTGCGCGACCGAGTGCGAGCGCGTTCCGTGCAACTTGGTCGCGGCACCCGGGCAGTCCTGATATGGAGAATAGAAATTTTTTCTAGAGGCGGGCGATTGCCGGGGCAGGCAGCGGCCTGCGGCAATGCAGCAGAGGCGGTGCGTCGAGGCGGGCGGTGGAGGCCCCCTCCCGCCCGATGCGCGCAAGGGTTCTGGTTCGCTGAGGTCCCGACCTGGCCGGACGAAATGGCCCGCCCCGGGGCCAGGCGGCCTTTCCATGGCGCCGGTCGGCGTGCGCGTCCAACGTCCAACGGACTTGCAGTCCGGCAGGATGACGTCCTTGACGTCTTCGGTGGATTGGGGTGCAGCCGGTCCGGCGCCGGAGCGGGTCGGACCGGGCGGACGCCGGTCTTTGTGCCGGCGCGACCGTCGTACCCGCGTGGGTTGCGCGGGCCGGCGGGTTCGGTTCAGTTCACCCGGAAATGCTCGATGCTCTGGCCGGCGTTGACCGCGCGCTGGAGCCAGTCCGGCATGGGGCCGGTGCCGTCCCACACCTGGCCGTTGGCGTTCATGTAAACGGGGGCGGCGGGCTTGGGCGGGGCGTCGAAACATCCCAGCGCCCGCAGGTCCTCCACCGTGAGCCCGTAGGTCTCCATCTGGTCGTGGATCCAGTCGATCGCGGCTTCGCGGTCCGGATCCGGCTGTTGTCCTTCCTTCATCTTGTGCGTGTCGTAAGCGTGCTCAGTCTGCCGGGGGGGCGCCGTCCGAGAGAGAGGGATTGCGGGACGGCGAGCGGAGGTTGCGCTGGCAGAAAACACACAAGAATAACAGCAGACGGCCCGCCGATCCTTTTTTGCATGTTGGCGGGTAGGGTTGTGGCCGCCTGCGCGGCGCTCTCCGGCGGCGGTCAAATCCGCCGCGTGCGCGGGGATGAAGCGAGACGCGCAGCGCCTTGCCATCGCTGGCAAGGCGGTATTCGGCCCGGCCGATTTGGGGGCGTCCTCTCAGTGCGCCATGTGCGCCATCGCGCCGCCATCCGGCACAAGACTCGTGCGCTATCCGGCTTTTGCCGCCGACCCGGCGATGACGCGATGCACGAAGCGCAGCTTGTCGATCACCGGCGTGGCCAGCGTGAACGGATAGCCGTCGGCGAGCCCCAGGCTGCGGTTCAGGCTGTTGAGCACGTAGGTCAGCGGAAACCAGCGCTGCATCAGGCTGTCGAAGCCGGCCGCCTCGACCGGCGTCTGGTCGGTCAGGGCGGGCTCCTGCGGGTGGCCCGGCAGCAGCACGAGGCCGCACGAGACGGCGGTATCCAGCGTATCGACCATGTGCAGGTAATGGGCCCACGTCTCGGCCCAGTCTTCCCATGGGTGCATGGTGGCGTAGGCGCTGATGTGCGTCTGCGCCCAGTCGGCCGGCGGGCCGTTGTCGTAGTACGCCTGCAGGGCGGCGGCGTAGTCGGCCCGCTCGTCGCCGAAGCGCCGGCGGAACAGCGGCAGCCAGCGGGTGCCGGCGATCAGGCGGTCGAAGAAGTAGTGGCCGGTCTCGTGGCGGAAGTGGCCCAGCAGTGTGCGGTAGGGCTCGCCCAGCGCGGTCCGGGCCCGTTCGCGCGCGGCGTCGTCGGCCTCGGCGATGTTGAGGGTGATGACGCCGCGGTCATGGCCGGTCATGACCGCCTCGCCCTCCGGCGCGCTTTCCAGGAATTCGAATGACAGGCCCGTTCCCGGCTGCTCGCGCCGCGTGTGCAGCGGCAGGCCGAGCGTCGTCAGCGTATAGAGCAGGCGGCGCTTGGCGGCCTCCAGCCGGTACCAGTAGAAGCGGTTGTCGGGCGCGGACAGGTTGGGGATCGTGCCGGTGAACTGGCAGGCGCGGCACAGCGTATCGGGCGCGTCGTCCGGGACCATCCAGTTGCAGACGTTCTCGACCGCGTAGTTGTGGCACTGGCGGTGGAGCGCGCCGCCGGCCCGCGGATGCAGGCTGCGCCAGCGGCCGTCGCCGGCGTCTTCGAAGGCGCTGATCTCGCCGACGTCGGGCAGGTAGCCCAGCAGCGCGTCGCAGCGCTCGCAGCGGACGTTCTCGAAGAAGACCAGTTGCTGGCAGCGGTTGCAGTGGAACGTTTTCATGGTCGGAGCGAAAGCAATGCGGTGGCGGTTCGCATCGGGACTGTCCAAGATGATGGGGCGGCGCAGCAACGGATGTGCCGTGCCGCCCTGTCATGCTCCGGTCGAATGCCGGGTGGCATGATCCATTTGCGTGCCGGTCGTGCCGGTTCGCGCCGCCGGACAAACGGCACGAACCTTGCTTGAGCCGCCCGCCCCGGGCCGCGCGTGCGCCGGCCTGGGGCCAACGAGCCATCGAGGAGTCCGTGTGTCTATCCGAGTCGCGCTGAACCACGTTACCCATTATCGCTACGACAGGCGTGTCGGGCTGTCGCCCCAGGTGGTCCGCCTGCGGCCGGCGCCGCACTGCCGCACGCCCATCCTGTCGTATTCGATGCGGGTGGAGCCCGCCGGGCACTTCATCAACTGGCAGCAGGACGCGTTCGCCAACTACCAGGCGCGGCTGGTGTTTCCCGAGCCGACACACGAATTCAAGGTGACCGTCGACCTGGTCGCCGAGATGGCGGTCTACAACCCCTTCGATTTCTTCCTGGCGCCCGAGGCCGAGCAGTTTCCCTTTGCCTACGCCGATGACCTGGCGGCCGAGCTGGCGCCGTACTTGGTCAAGCGGGAGCCGACGCCGCGCTTTGCGGCCTTTCTCGCCGGCATCGATCGCACGCCGCGCCGCACGATCGATTTCCTGGTGGAGCTGAACCAGCGCCTGCAGCACGAGATCCGCTACCTGATCCGCATGGAGCCCGGCGTGCAGACGCCGGAAGAGACGCTCGCGCTCGGCTCCGGCTCCTGTCGCGACACCGGCTGGCTGCTGGTACAGACGCTGCGGCACCTGGGGCTGGCGGCGCGCTTCGTGTCGGGCTACCTGCTGCAGTTGACGCCCGATGTGAAGTCGATCGACGGCCCGAGCGGCACCGAGGCGGATTTCACCGACCTGCATGCCTGGTGCGAGGTCTACCTGCCCGGCGCGGGGTGGATCGGCTTTGACCCGACCTCCGGCCTGCTGGCGGGCGAGGGGCACATTCCGGTGGCCTGCACGCCAGAGCCGGGCAGCGCGGCGCCGATCTCGGGTGCGGTGGACGCATGCGAGGTGGAATTCGGCCACGCCATGTCGATCACGCGCGTGCTGGAAACCCCACGCGTCACCAAGCCCTATGCCGAGGCGGACTGGGCCGGCATTGCGGAGATGGGCGCGCAGGTCGACGCGCGGCTCGCGGCCATGGACGTGCGCCTGACCATGGGCGGCGAGCCGACCTTCGTGGCTGTGCGTGACCGCGACGCCGCCGAATGGAACACCGATGCACTGGGCCCGACCAAGCGCAGCTACGCTGTCGCGCTGATGGACCGGTTGCGCCAGCGCTACGGCGCCGGCGGTTTCCTGCACATCGGCCAGGGCAAGTGGTATCCGGGCGAGCAACTGCCGCGCTGGGCACTGTCGCTGTACTGGCGCGCGGACGGCCAGCCGTGCTGGAGCGACCATGCCCTGTTGGCCGACGAGCGCGATCCCGGCAGCTACACCGCCGAAGACGCGCAGCGCTTCATCCACCACCTAGCGCGCAAGCTGTCGCTCGACACGCAGTGCATCCAGCCCGGTTACGAAGACGCGTGGTACTACCTGTGGCGCGAGCGGCGGCTGCCCGTCAACGTCGACCCGTTCGACTCGCGCCTGGATGACGAACTGGAGCGCGCCCGGCTGCGCCGAGTGTTCGATGCCGGGCTGCCGGCCGTCACCGGCTACGTGCTGCCGCTGGCGCGCGAGCATGACCAGCCGACGTCCGGCCCGCGCTGGGTTACCGGGCCGTGGTTCTTCCGCGATGCGCGCATGGTGTTGATGCCCGGCGATTCGCCGATGGGCTATCGCCTGCCGCTCGATTCGCTGCCGTGGGTGCGTGCCGCCGACTACCCCTGGCAGCACGCGCACGACCCGTTCGGCCCGCCCACGCCGCTGCGCGGCGCGGCTGCCCTGCGCATGCAGTACCAGGGCGATGCGGGGCGGGCAGCGGCGGCCGGGCCTGCCGAGGTGGCGCGCGCGCGCGCGGCCGGCCCGCAGGCCGCGGACCGCATGCCGGCACCCGGCGAGTCCGCCGCGTGGATCCACCGCACCGCCCTGTGCGTGGAGGCGCGCGACCCGGCCCGCGCCGCTGGCCCGAAGGTCGAGATGGCGTCGTTCGGCAGCGGCCGCCGCCTGCTGCATGTGTTCATGCCGCCGCTTACGTGCCTCGACGACTACCTCGACCTGCTGGCCGCGGTGGAAGCGACGGCTGCCGAGCTGGAGGTGCGCATCGTCATCGAAGGCTATCCGCCGCCGCGCGATCCGCGCCTGAAGCTGCTGCAGGTGACGCCCGATCCCGGGGTGATCGAGGTCAACATCCATCCCGCCGCCAACTGGGACGAACTGGTCGACCATACCGAATACCTGTACGAATCCGCGCACCAGTCGTACCTGAGCACCGAGAAGTTCATGCTCGACGGGCGCCACACCGGCACCGGCGGCGGCAACCACTTCGTGCTGGGCGGGGCGACGCCGGCCGACAGCCCGTTCCTGCGCCGGCCCGACCTGCTGGCCAGCCTGATCGCGTACTGGCACAACCATCCGTCGCTGTCGTACCTGTTCTCGGGCCTGTTCATCGGGCCGACCAGCCAGGCGCCGCGCGTGGACGAGGCGCGCGACGACCAGGTCTACGAACTGGAGATCGCCTTCGCCGAGCTGCAGCGCCAGCTCGACCGCTTGAGCGCATCGGCCGGCGCGGGAAACGGCAGCGGGCAGGTGCCGCCGTGGCTGATCGACCGCATCCTGCGCAATATCCTGATCGACGTGACCGGCAACACGCACCGGGCCGAGTTCTGCATCGACAAGCTCTACTCTCTCGACGGCCCCACCGGCCGGCTCGGCCTGCTGGAGCTGCGCGGCTTCGAGATGCCGCCGCATGCGCGCATGAGCTTGGTGCAGCAATTGCTGCTGCGCGCGCTGGTCGCCCGTTTCTGGCAGACGCCGTACACCACCCGCCTGACGCGCTGGGGCACCGGACTGCACGACCGCTTCCTGCTCGGCACCTTCGTGCAGATGGATTTCGACGATGTGCTGGCCGATCTGCGCGAGGCCGGCTATGCCTTCGAGCGCCACTGGTTCGCGCCGCATTTCGAGTTCCGCTTCCCGCTGGTGGGCGAGCTGCATGCCGGCGGCATCTCGCTGACGCTGCGCAACGCGCTCGAACCGTGGCACGTGATGGGCGAGGAGGGCGGCGCGGGCGGTACCGTGCGCTATGTCGATTCGTCGCTCGAGCGGCTGGAGGCGCGCGTGCTGGGCCTGAACGACAACCGCCACGTGCTGACCGTCAACGGCGTGCCGCTGCCGCTGCAGCCGACCGGCCGCGTCAGCGAGCACGTGGCCGGCGTGCGCTTCCGGGCGTGGTCGCAGGCGTCGTCGCTGCATCCGACCATCGGCGTGCACGCGCCGCTGACCTTCGATCTGGTCGACACCTGGACCGGCCGCTCGCTGGGCGGATGCCAGTATCATGTGGCGCATCCGGGCGGCCGCAATTACCAGACCTTTCCGGTCAACGCGTACGAGGCTGAAAGCCGGCGGCGCGCGCGTTTCTTCACCACCGGCCACACGCCCGGGGCGATGCAGGTGCCGGCGCCCGAGCGCAGCCTGGAGTTTCCGTTTACGCTTGACCTGCGCCGCTGCTAGCGCTCATCGAAACGACCCGCTGCCCCGACCTTGCCTTTCCAGTCGCCCCTTCCGCTCGATACCGCCGCCGTCCACGCGGATGTCCTGGCCCTGCTGCGCACGCTGCCGGCACCGGAGGGCCACTGGGATGAGCTGTGCGAGGCTGCCGGCGTGCTGCGCGAGCCCTGGCGCCGGTTTTTCGGGACCCTGGGCGAGGCCGGGATCGCCGGGCTGGACCACGCGCGCGCCTCGGTGGCGCAGCAGGTGCGCGACAACGACATCAGCTACAACGTCTACGCCGACAAGGGCGAGCCGCGTCCGTGGGCGCTCGACCTGCTGCCCTGCCTGATCGACGAGGCGCAGTGGGCCGGCATCGAGCGCGGCGTGGTGCAGCGCGCGCGGCTGCTCAACGCCATCGTGGCCGACGTCTACGGCCCGCAGACGCTGCTGGCGCGCGGGCTGCTGCCGCCCGCGCTGGTGTTCGGCCACCCCGGCTACCTGCGCGCGGTGCGCGGCTTCACGCCGCCGGGCGGGCAGTACCTGCAGATCGTGGCGGTGGACCTGGCCCGGGCGCCGGACGGCAACTGGACCGTGATGGCGCACCGCACCGAGGTGCCGTCCGGCCTGGGCTATGCGCTGGAGAACCGGCTCATCGTCTCCAGCCTGTTTCCCGATCCGTTCCGCGAGCTGCACGTGGCGCGCCTGGCGCCCACGTATTCCGAGCTGATCGCCACGCTGGTTGCCGTGGCACGCACCACCATGCGCGGCGACGAGGCGGGCGGGGCGACGCCCGGGTCTGCCCACAGCGAGCCCCACATCGCGTCCCGGATGGTGCACCAGACGGCGCCCCATATCGTGCTGCTCACGCCGGGGCCGTTCAGCGAGACCTATTTCGAGCATGCCTTCCTGGCGCGTTACCTGGGCGTCACCCTGGTCGAGGGCAAGGACCTGACCGTGCGCGGCGACAAGCTCTACCTGAAGACCTTCACCGGGCTGGAGCGCGTGCATGCCGTGCTGCGGCGCATGGACGACGTGTTCTGCGACCCGGTGGAGCTGCGCGCCGACTCCACCATCGGCGTGCCGGGGCTGCTGCAGGTGATGCGCGCCGGCAATGTGATGGTGTCGAACGTGCCGGGCGCGGGCTTTGC
The DNA here is from genome assembly GCF_002251695.1 of Ralstonia solanacearum K60. Taxonomy (NCBI): domain Bacteria; kingdom Pseudomonadati; phylum Pseudomonadota; class Betaproteobacteria; order Burkholderiales; family Burkholderiaceae; genus Ralstonia; species Ralstonia solanacearum. The sequence goes on along the minus strand of NZ_NCTK01000002.1, from coordinate 1,233,823 downwards.
CGAATCGCCCGCCATGCTCGGCTTCCTGCCGGGCATCGCCGATGCGCTGCTGGGCGAGCCGCTGGTGCTGCCCAGCGTGCCGACCTGGTGGTGCGGCGAGGCGACGGCCCTGAGCGAAGCGCAGCGCCGGCTGGCTACGGCGCTGCTGCTGCCGACCTGGCCCGGCGCGCAGGCGGGCGGCCCCCCTGGCATGGCGCAGGGGCCGCAACCGCTGGACGGCTGGCGCGAGCGCATCGAGCGCGCGCCCGAGGCCTTCACCCTCCAGGCACCGCTGCCGTACGCCTGCACACCGCGCTACGAGGCCGGCGTGCTGACGGGGCGGCCGTCGGTGCTGCGCGTCTATGCCTTTGCGGACCTGAGCGGCGGCTGGCACGTGATGCCGGGCGGCTTCACCCGCCTGGCGGCGGAACGGCAATTGTCCGCGTCGATGCAGATGGGCGGCAGCAGCGTCGACACCTGGGTGCTGTCGAGCCAGCCGCAGGGCGCCGCGCCGTTTTCGCTGCTGCCTTCGCCGATCAAGCCGGCGGACCTCGCGCGCAAGCACCGCACGATCTCCAGCCGCGCGGCCGAGAACCTGTTCTGGTCCGGCCGCTACGGCGAGCGTGCCGAGAACGGCGTGCGGCTGTGCCGCCTGATCCTTGGCTCGCTGGAGGCCAGCGACGCCGACACCATGTTCCCCACCCTGACCGAACTGGCGGCGCAGTCCGGCCTCATCCACGGCGCCGACGTGTTTGCGCGCGGCAGCCCGCCTGCCTTCGAGCGCGCGCTCGTCGCCGGGCTGGGCGAGCAGTCGGGCACGGGCGGCATCGGCCAATGCCTGGCCGCCCAGGCACGCGCATCGGGCGAGGTGCGCGGGCGCCTGTCGAATGACCACTGGCGCATCATCCTGGCCGCCCGCAACGATTTCCGCGACGGGCTTGCCACGCTCTGCGCCGAGAACGGCGTGCACGACCGCGTCGCGCTGGCGGACCTGCTCGAATGCCTGTCGACGCAACTGTCGGCCATCAGCGGCGCACAGGGCGATCGCATGACGCGCGACGAAGCCTGGCGCCTGCTGTTCGCCGGCCGCCACATCGAGCGGGTGTACGCGATGACGACCTTTCTGCGCGTGGTGGCCGAGCAGGGCCGGCTCGCCACGCCGGAGGGTTTCGACGTGCTGCTGCAGTTGTTCGACTGCACGCTGACCTATCGCTCGCTGTATCCCGGGCGGCTGGAGGTGCCGGCGCTGCTGGACCTGCTGGTGGTCGAGCCGACCAACCCGCGCGGGCTCTACGGCGTGTATGCGCGGCTGTGCATCAAGCTCGGCGAGATCGAGCGCGCCGCCGCCGGCACCCGCCGCACACCGTTCGCGACGATGATGCCGCCCCTCGACACACTGCCGACGCTCGAGGCCCTGTGCGAGACCGACGCCGGCGGCCGGTACGCCAACCTGATCGGCGTGTGCGACCGGCTCGGCGACTGCGTGGCGGCGGCCTCCAACGAGATCAGCGCGCGCTACTTCAGCCACGCCAGCATGCCGACCGCGCAGGTGGCCTGATGGAGCGCGACGCGCAAGCCGCCACGCTGACGGTCTCGCACAGCACGCGCTACCGCTATGCGACGCCGGTGGAGACCGCGCAGCATCTGGCGACGATCCGCGCGCGCGCGTGTCCGTGGCAGCGGGTGATCGCGTACGGGGAATGGATCGATCCGGCGCCGTCGTACCTGACCAGCCGCATCGATGGCTTCGGCAACGATGTCCTGTATTTCTCGCTCGACACGCCGCACGAGCACCTGCGCATGACCTGCGAGGCAACCGTGCAACTGCTGCCGCGCTGGCGAGGGCTGGACCCGCACGCGACGCCCGCCTGGGAAACGGTGGCCGGCGGGCTGCGCTATCGGGCCGGTGCGGCATTCCGCCCGGAGGTGGAGTTCTGTTTTGCTTCGCCCAATATCGCCCTGGGGCCGGAGTTGCAGGCCTACGCGCTGCAAAGCTTTACGCCCGGGATGCCGGTGGTGGCGGGGGCGATCGATCTGATGCACTGCATCCACGCCGATTTCGCGTACAGCCCGGCCGCTACGGCGTTCGATACGCCGGCCAGCCGCGCGTTCGCGCTGCGCCGCGGCGTATGCCAGGACTTTGCGCAGGTGATGATCGGCTGCCTGCGCGCGCTGGGGCTGCCGGCGCGCTACGTGAGCGGCTATCTGCGCACCGATCCACCGCCGGGGCAGCCGCGCCTGATCGGGGCCGATGCCTCGCACGCGTGGGTGTCGGTGTTTTGCCCGCGCAGCGGCTGGGTCGATCTCGATCCGACCAACGATGTGCTGGCCGATCTCGACCACGTCACGCTGGCGATCGGCCGAGACTACAGCGACGTTTCGCTGCTGCGCGGCATGATCCTCGGCGGCGGCGAGCACGCGGTGGAAGTGGCGGTGACCGTGCAGGGCGCTGCCTGAGGCAGAAGTGGCATCGCTGCCCACCCGGGCCGGCGGATGCCGGGAGGGCCGAGGCGGGTGACGGATCCGGCTATGCGCGCGTCCCCATTGCCCGCCCAACGATCTGTGCGCTCCGCCTGCAAAAAACGCAATTCGCTGCCGTGCGGCCACCGCCGAACGGTACCATCGTCGGCGCCGCTGCTTCTAAGCTAGGAACCATTGCAACACGGCTGCGCTGCCGCTGTTGCGTCCTTCTTGGTGTCCGTTCTCTCAGGAGCTTCTCTCATGGCCCTCCGGGATTTCAAAGTCCTGACCTTCGACGTGGTCGGCACGTTGATCGATTTCGAAGGCGGCATGCTCGCCTATCTGCGCAAGGCGGTACCCGACAGCACGGTGACGGACGATGCCTTCCTCTCGGCCTACCGCGCCGCGCGCAAGCGGGGCCAGACCGAGTGGTATCCCGACGATCTGGAGCCGTGCTGGCACCTCATCGCGTCGCAGCTCGGCCTGCCCGACAGCGACGCGCTGGCGCGTGGCCTGCGCGACTCGGTGGCCGACTGGCCGGCGTTCCCCGACTCGGTCGAGGCCCTGCAGCGCCTGCGCAAGCACTTCAAGCTCGTCACCATGACCAACGCCCAGTCGTGGGCGCTCGCGCATTTCCAGAAGACGCTGGGCTCGCCGTTCGACCTGCTGCTGAGCTGCGACGATGCCCTGTGCGAGAAGCCCGATGCCCGCTACTTCGCCTACGCGCGCGGCCGCTACGAAGGCGCCTGGGGCTACGGGCAGGCCGACAACCTGCACGTGGCGCAGAGCCAGTATCACGACATCGGCATTTCCAAGCGGCTGGGTATCGTCACCTGTTGGATCGAGCGCCGCCACGGCATGAAGGACTCGGGCGGCACCATCGAATCGGAGCACACCGTGCCCGATTACCACTTCCATTCGCTGGCGCAGTTGGCCGACGCGGTCGAGGCCGGCCGGTGAGCTGGAGCACCATCGCCGAGCCGGTGGCCGACCTGCTGCCGGAACTGGTGGCGCTGCGCCGCGACCTGCACGCCCATCCGGAGCTCGCCTACGCGGAGCACCGCACGGCGGGCATCGTGGCGCAGTCGCTGCGGGCGCTGGGCCTGACGGTGCACGAGAGGATCGGCGGCACCGGTGTGGTGGGCACGCTGCGCGGCGGCCAGGGCACGCGCAGCGTGGGCCTGCGTGCCGATATGGACGCGCTGCCCATGGTGGAGCTGGGCCGGGTGGAGCACGCCAGCCGCACGCACGGCAAGCATCACGGTTGCGGGCATGACGGCCACACCAGCATGCTGATCGGCGCGGCGCGTCAGCTTGCGCGTACGGGCGTCGACGGTACCGTGCACTTCTTCTTTCAGCCGGCCGAGGAAGGGCAGGGCGGCGCGCGCCGCATGATCGAAGATGGCCTGTTCGAGCGCTTTCCCTGCGACAGCGTTTATGCGCTGCACAACTGGCCGGACCTGCTGCTGGGCCAGGCCCAGACGCGCCCGGGCCCCATCATGGCGGCCGCCGACCGGTTCGACATCACGCTGCGCGGGCGCGGTGGCCATGCCGCGCAGCCGCATCACACGCCCGATGCCATCCTGGCCGCCAGCCAGCTCGTGGCGCAGCTCCATACCATCGTGGCGCGCCGCATCGACCCTGGCGAATCGGCCGTGCTGTCGGTCACGCGCATCGAGGGCGGCCACAGCCACAACGTGCTGCCGGCCGAGGTGCGGATCACCGGAACGGTGCGCAGCTTCGATGCGGCCTCGCAGGGCCGCATCGAGGCCGCGTTGCGGGCCACCGTCGAGGGTGTGGCGCTGGCAAGCGGCACGCAGGCGGAGGTGGACTACGTGCGCTACTACCCGGCCACAGTAAACACACCGGCCGAAGCGGCGCTGGCGTTGGATGCGGCACGCGCCATCGGCCTGCAGGCGCAACCGGCGCCGCGCGCGGCGTTCACATCGGAAGACTTCGCCTTCATGCTGCAGTGCCGGCCCGGCGCCTATCTCTGGCTGGGCCAGGGGCGCGCCCACCCCGGACCCGACGGCGAGCGGGCGCTGCACCATCCCTGCTACGACTTCAACGACGACGCGCTGCCGCTGGGGGTGCGCTGGTTCTGCGAAGTCGCCCGGCGCGCGCTGGCGCCGGCCTGACCCGACGCCATCCCTGTTTTCCTTCCCGATCACGACCTCCACGACCTCCCATGAGCATCCGCATCCTGCGCCAGTCGGCCACCCTTGACGGTTTCGAGCACCAGGGCACGCCCGCGCGGGCGCTGACCCAGCCCCCGTGCGAATTCAGCGGCATCGACATCGACCTGGCGGGCGCCGGCGAGAACCGCACCGGCCTGTGGGAATGCACGCCGGGCCGCTTCGAGCGGCAACTGGCCAACGCCGAGGTCATGCACATCCTGGCCGGCGCTTGCACCTTCACGCCCACCGGCGGCCAGCCGCAGCCGATCCGCGCGGGCGATACGCTGTTCTTCCCGGCAAACACGACCGGTGAATGGCATGTGACGGAGACGTTGCGCAAGGTGTTTGTGGTGTTGGCGGGGTGAGCGTCGAGTCCATGTCCCCGCCGCAGCTTTCGCCACCCTCAAGGCCGTGGCTGATGTGGTCAAGGATGCCGGCGAGCACGCCGACGCCATGACTGATGACGAATTGGAAAAGATGTGTCACTCCACCCCAGCGCGCAAGCCGCTGCCGGCCCGCGAGGAATACGGCAAGTTCTACGTCTACGCTAACCCGCACGACCGGGTGATGGGGCCAGCGTGTTGCGCTCGATCGGCTGGCGAGGCTTGACGCAGGCCGAGCAGGGCCGTGAGGCTGCCGCCAATCTGCGGGTGCGGATGTTTGCGGAGAATATCGAAGTGGGTAAAGGCGGATACCACTACGCCGCATGCCCCAAGAGCTTCGCCATCACCAAGGACGACGATGGCAAAGAGATTCACATGGAGCGCACCGAGTTCTGGATTCCGAAGTCCGAAAAGATCGGCGGCGTCTATGGCATCGACTCGCCCCCGGAGAAGGCGGAGGAAGCCGTCTACATCAACGCGCCCACCGTGCCGTGGCTGACGAACACAGCACTGCGGCAGCACATGGCCTGTCCACGCGAGGGCCATCACGATTGCGTCATCATCGAAGGCGATGAGCACTTCAAGGTGGACGGTGTGCCGGTCGCCTTCGAGGGACACAAAACGTCCTGTGGCGCTACGTTGATTGCCACCGTGGTTGGCTTCGGCACAGCCTGATTTCCCCCGCTCTCCACAATGTTCGTATCGACGCGCTTCATGGGTGGCTCTCGCAATGAAGCCGGGGATCCGGTTGTCCGCTTGATCTGCCGCTTGGGCGACCGGCTCGGTCAGCAGGCTGGCTGCAGCACCGGCGCCCGGGCAAACCGCCCAATGGCATAAGGCTCCAGCGCAATCGACGTACGGCCGGTGGCGATCAGTTCGGCCATGGTCTCGCCCACGCCGGGGCTGATGGCGAAGCCCTCGCCGTTGAAGCCGAAGGCGTAGTGCAGGCCGGGCACCTTGGCGCTGGGGCCCATCACGGGCTGCCAGTCGGCGGTGTAGCCTTCGATGCCGCTCCACACGCGGATCAACTGCACATGCTCGAAGGCCGGCACGAAGCGGCGCAGTTCGCGCAGCTGGCGCAGTACGTTGTCGGGCTTGACGTAGGCGCGGATGCGGTCGGCATGCGCCGGCCCCTTGAGCCCGCCGCCGAAGACGATGTTGCCGCGCGCGATCTGGCGGAAGTACAGGCCCTCGTATTCGATCGGCGACGACAGGCCGATGGACGGGCCGATGGCGTAGGGCAGCGGCTCGGTCACGCCCATCTGCGGGCCGCGCGCCTCCAGCGGCACGGGCTCGCCGAACTGCTCGGCCATGCGGTTGGACCAGGCGCCGCAGGCCACCAGCAGTTGCGGCGCGCGAAAGCGGCGGCCGTCGGCCGTGTGGGCGACGAAGCCGTTGGCGTCGCGCTCGACCTGCATCACCTCGGCGTGCTCGACGATGTGCGCGCCCGCGCGGCGCGCGGCGCGGGCGAAGGCGGGGCCGGCCAAGCGAGGGTTGGCGTGGCCGTCCTGCGGCGAGTACGATCCCGCCACCACGCCGGGCGCGAAGATGCCCCAGCGCTGGCGCAACTGCTCGGCCGTGAAGAGTTCAAGGTCCAGCCCGAGCGGCTTCACATCGCGTGCGTGCTGCTCCAGCACGGCAGCCTGTGCCTCGGTGTAGCACACGCGCAGATGGCCGTAGGGGACGAACTCGAGGTCCTCGCCCAGCAGCGCCTTCACGCGGCCCCAGACGGCACGCGCCCGGTTGGCCAGTGGCATCTGGTGCAGCGCGCGGCCCTGGCGGCGCACGTTGCCGAAGTTGGTGCCGCTGGCCTGTCGGCCTACCAGCTCCCGTTCGAGCAGCGTGACCGACAGGCCATGCTGGCGCAGGAAGAACGCCGTGGTGGTGCCCATCAGGCCGCCGCCGAGCACCAGCACATCGGTGTCGTGCGCGGTCGTCGTTGCTGCTGCGGTTGCCGCGCTGCTCATGCCTGCACCTCGCGTGTGTTCATCATCAGGGGCTTGACCGGTGCCTGCGAGCGCAGACGCCCGACCTGTTCCACTGGAATGCCGCAGGCCTGCGCCACGATCTCGGCCGCGGCATGGCCGCAGAAGCGGCCCTGGCAGCGGCCCATGCCGACGCGGCTGAAGGCCTTGGCCCGGTTGACCTCCTGGCTGTCCAGCTCGGTCACGCAGCGGCGCAGTTCGCCCACGGTCACGGCCTCGCAGCGGCAGACCACGGCGGCATCGGGCAGCGCGGCGGCCTGCGCGTGCGGCCACGGAAAGGCTTGCGCCAGCCCGTGGCGGAAGCGGTCCATCCGCGCCAGGGTGCGGCGCAGCGTGGTGGATTCTGCAGCGTATTGCGCGCGGCCCGCCTCGTGCCCGAGGTCGGCCAGTGCCGCGAGCGCCGCCAGCCGGCCCGCGGCTTGCGCGCCATCGGCGCCGAGGATGCGTGCGCCGTCGCCGGCCAGATAGACGCCGCGCGTGCTGCTGCGGCCGTCCGCGTCGATGCGCGGCAGCCACTGCCGGCTCACGGGGTCGAAGGCGAACTCGCAGCGCGCGAGGTCGGCCAGTTGGGTTTCGGCGCGCAGGTGCCAGCCCAGGCCGACGGCATCGCACGCAAAGTGCCGCTCGCGGCCGCTTGCATCGCGCACGCGGACGGCCTGCGCGCCGAGGCGGTCGTCGCCGTCGATGGCCAGCGGCGTTACGCCCCGCAGCACCGGCACGCTCGCCGCCTTGAGGGCGCGGATCAGCCCGAGCCCGCGCAGCGCCAGCCGGGGGCGCGCCAGCAGCCCGGCGATGGCGCCCCAGGACTTGGCGGCGGGCGCCGTGTCCAGGACGGCCGCCACGCGCGCGCCGGCCTGTACGTATTGCGTGGCGACGAGGTAGAGCAGCGGCCCGCTGCCCAGGAAGACGACCTGGCTCCCGATGGCGCAGGCCTGGGCCTTGAGCGCGATCTGCGCGGCACCCAGGCTGTAGCACCCGGCGCGGTGCCAGCCGGGCACCGGCATGAGCCGGTCGGTGGCGCCGGCGCAGATGAGCAGCGCATCGAAGGGCAGCGTCTGCGGCTCGCCGTTGCGCACCACGTGCAGCGCGCCTTCGGTCAGGTTCCAGGCCAGGGTGTCGGGGTGGTAGTCGATCTGCGCGCGCAGGGCGTCGAAGTCGCGGTGCAACGCCTGGGCCTTGTCGGCCTCGGTGCCGTAGAGCTTGGCGTAGGGGCGCTTGAAGCCTTCCGGCTGGCGGCGGTAGATCTGGCCGCCGTCGCGCCGGCCTTCATCGATCACGACCGGGCGCAGGCCGGCTTGCACCAGGGCCTGGGCCGCGCGCACGCCGGCGGGGCCGGCGCCGACCACGACGATGCGCGGCAAGGTGGCGGATGCGCTCATGCGGCGGCCTCCGGCGCGTGGCGCGCGAGGGTGTCCCGCAGGTCGGGGGTCACCGGCCAGTGGTGCGCGGGTGGGCGGGTCAGCACGTCCATGCCGGCCTCGGCAGGCGTGGAGCAGGCGCGCAGGCGCTCGCCGGCGGGCGTCCACATCCAGCAGTCCTGGCAGGCCCCCATCAGGCAGAACCCGGCGCGCGGGCCGTCGCCGAACTCGCTGTCGCGCACGCGCCGGCCGTGCATCAGCAGCGCCACCAGCAGGGTGTCGCCCGCCAGCGCCGTGGCGTCCTCGCCGTCGATGCGCAGCGTGATGGCGGGGCGGTCGGTTTCTGCCAGCCGCACGAATCGCGCGGATCGCACGGGTTGGGCGGGCGGGGGCGGGGCGTGGTCGGGCATGGGCGGCGGGTCAGCGTGGGTTGGGAAACAGCCGTTCGATCGGGCAGTGCGTCTTGATGAACGGCGATTTGATGACGATGTAGCTGAAGTACTTGGCGATGCCGATGTTGCGTTCGAGCAGGTCCTCGATCACGTCCTGGTAGTGGTTGACCCCGCGGGTGATGAAGCGCAGCAGGTAGTCGTAGCCGCCGCTCAGCAGGTGGCATTCCAGCACCTCGTCGACCTCGCGGATGGCGGCTTCGAAGCGCGCGAAGGTTTCCCGGTGGTGGTCCGACAGCGTGACCTCGGTGAAGACGGTCAGCGTGTCGCCCAGCTTCTCGAGCCGCAGGTGCGCGCCGTACCCGGCGATGTAGCCGGCCTGCTCCAGGCGCTTGACGCGGATCAGGCAGGGGCTGGGCGACAGGCCCACGGCATCGGCCAGGTCCACGTTGGTCATGCGCCCATTTTTCTGCAGTTGGGCGAGGATGCGCAGGTCCAGGCGGTCGATCTTGAGGGCTTCGGTCATGGCGGGGGCGAAAGCGTGGAAGACAGCTCCGATTCTGCGGCAGCGCAAGCCCTTTGTGTCAGGTGTGTCGGTTTCTGTGGCGTCGAATGCAAATACCTCAGCCGGCCAGCGCGGCGCGCACGGCGGGGAGTGCCAGCACGTCGTCGAGCGTCTGCTTCAGGCGCGCGAACAACCGAGCGAACTCGTCCTCGGTGAAGGTGAGCGCGGGGGCGAAGCCCAGGATATTGTCGCCGAAGGCGCGGAACACGATGCCGTTGCGGTAGGCTGCCGAGGCAATGAGATCGGGCAGGCCCAGCGCCGCGTCGAAGCTGCGCTTGGTGGCCTTGTCGCTCACCAGTTCCAGGGCCCCCAGCAGGCCGCGATGGCGCGCGTCGCCCACCAGCGGGTGGCTGAGCAGGGCGTCCAGCCCGGTGGCGAAGGGCACCGCGCCGCGCTGGCCGTTGGCCAGGATGCCGCCTTCCTCGTACAGCCGCAGGACTTCCAGCGCCACCGCCGCGCTGACCGGGTGGGCCGAGTAGGTGGCGCCGTGGCCGATGGGCGCCGCGCCGGGCGCGCCGTCGGCGATGCCGGCGTAGACCTGGTCGGAGAGCAGCGTCGCCCCCATCGGGACGTAGCCCGCTGTGAGGCCCTTGGCCATGGTCATGATGTCCGGCTCGACGCCCTCGGCCTCGCACGCGAACATGGGGCCGGTGCGCCCGAAGCCGGTGATGACCTCGTCGACCACGAACAGGATGCCCAGTTCGCGCGCCGCCTCGCGCATGGCCTTGAGCCAGCCCTTGGGCGGCACGATCACGCCGCCCGAGCCCTGGATGGGTTCGCAGAAGAAGGCGGCCACGTTGTCCGCGCCCAGTTCGGCGACCTTGGCCCGCAGCGCCGCCACCGAGCCGGCGATGATGCCCTGCGCATCGGTGGGATCGGCCGCGCGGTAGGGGTTGGGGGATGGAATGTAGTGCTGCGTCGGCAGCGGCAGGTCGAAGCCGCGATGGAAGGCGGGCAGCGCCGTCAGGCCCGCGCCGGTGGACGAGGAGCCGTGGTAGCCGCGCTCCAGCGAGATGAAGTGCTTCTTGGCGGGCTTCCCGATGGCGTTGTAGTACTGCACGATGAAGCGCACGGCCGCGTCGACAGCCTCGGAGCCGCCGAGCGTCAGGTAGACGTGGTTGAGCGAGCGGGGCGTGATCTGCACCAGCTTGTCGGCCAGGCGGATGGCGGGTTCGCTGCTGAAGTGGAAATAGCCGGTGGCGTAGGGCAGGCGGCGCATCTGCTCGGCGGCGGCCTGCACCACGCTTTCCTGGCCGTAGCCGACGTTGACGCACCACAACCCTGCGAAGGCATCGAGCAACTCGTGGCCCCGGGCGTCGGTCAACCAGGCGCCGCGGCCCGATGCGAGCACGGTGGGGCCGCGCTGCTCGTGGGTGCGCCAGGAAGCGACGGGGTGGATCAGGTGCGCGCGGTCGATCGCGTCGAGCGAGGCGAGCTGGGGCAGGTCGGTGAGCTGGGTCATGGCGGAGTCCGTTCGGGCGGAAGCGCAAAGCGCGGTCAGTGGCTTCAAGGTTAGGCCGGGCGGCGCCCCGCGTGGTGCTGCTTTGGGGGCGCCGAACGCAGCAGGCTGCTGTTGTGCGGGCCGCGGCAGCAGAACATGTTGCGGCGCGCTAGTAGCCGCGCGTGCGGTCCACCAGCCCCACCATGGGCTCGCCGGCGGCGAAGCGCCGCAGGTTGTCGATCACTACCGCGGCTGCGCTCAGCGGCTGGGTCATGCTGGCGATGTGCGGCGTGAGCTGGATGCGCGGATGGCGCCAGAAAGCGTGCGCGGGCGGCAGCGGCTCGGGGTCGGCCACGTCCAGCACCGCGTCGCCCAGTTGGCCCGACTCCAGCGCGGCCAGCAGATCATCGTTGACGAGCTGCGGGCCCCGGCCCACGTGCACCAGCCCCGCGCCCCGGGGCAATTGCGCGAACAGCCCCGCGTTCAGCACGCCGCGCGTGGCCTCCGTGAGCGGCAGCAGGCAGACGAGGAGCTCGGTGCGCGCGAGGAACGCGGGCAGCTCGTCCTGGCCCGCGTAGCAGTGCACGCCATCGATCGCGCGGCGCGAACGGCTCCAGCCCGCGCAATCGAAGCCGAAGCCCTGCAACTGCGTCAGCACGGCCTGCCCCAGCGAACCCAGGCCCAGCACGCCCACGCGGCGCTCGTCGGCCGGGCGCACCGGCAGCGGGCGCCATTCGCCCGCCTGCTGCTGGCGCCGGTAGGCCGGAAGGTCGCGGTGCAGGCTCAGCACGGCCTGCGTGACGTACTCGACCATGCCCCGGACGATGCCCGGCTCGACCATGCGCACCACGGGCAGGGTCGGCGGCAGCGCGGCGAAGTCGAACTGGTCCACGCCGGCGCCCGACGAGAACAGCACCTGCAGGTGGGGGAACCGGGCGGCGAGATCGTCGGGCGGCTCCCAGGCCGCGAGGAAGCGCACCTGCAGCGGGTCGCCGATATCGGGCCAGATGCGGAAGTCGATCTCGGGGGCTTGCCGGCGGAAGACCTCCGCCCATTGGCGACCGCGCACGGGGTCGGATTTATAGAGGAAGGTGGTGGTCACGGTCGGGGCTGGGGCGTCTCGGGATGGGGGCGGGTTTCAGCCCATCGCCTGGGTCACGATGGCGAACAGCGCCGGAGCGTCCGGCGGCGTGCTCAGGGGCGCGCCGCGCACCATGGTGGTGGGCGCATCCACGCGCATCAGGCCGATGCTTTCCAGCCATTCGGCCAGGCCGCTGTCGAAGTCGATATCGATGCGCGTGAAATGGCCCGCGTTGATGCCGGCCAGGTGAGCGATCAGCGCCTTGGCGCCCTCGGCGTCGGGCGCGACCACGGGGCCGATCGCGTGGCCGCGTCCGAAGCGGCGCAGCATGGCGAAGCCGCGCGGCTCGCCGTCGTGGTCCAGCACCACGCAGGCGTCGGCACTGGCCAGCAGGTCGTTGATCAGCGCGTCGCGCGGCATGCCGCGTGCCTCGGCGTCGAGCCGGTGCAGCGCGGCGGCCTCGTCGAGCCCGGCGGGGCGCAGGCGCCAGTCCTTGGGCAGCGCGATCAGCGGCGTGGGCTGGGCGATGCCCTGATGCTGGCGAAGCTCGCCGATGCGCACGAAGCCCAGGCGTTCGTACAGGCCGCGCCCTTCGGCGGTGGCGTGCAGCAGCACGGTGCTGTCGTCCAGGCCCGCGAGCAGCGCGCTCATCAGGCGGTGGCCGATGCGGCGGCCCTGGCAGGCCGACGCGACGATCACCAGGCCGATGGTGGCGTGGCGCGGCCCCCAGCGCCAGCGCTGGGCCGTGGCGACGATCTGGCCGTCGCGCTCGGCCACGATGCCCTCGGCGTGCGCGAACATCTGCGCCCAGTCGGCGGGGCGATGCGGCCAGCGCTGCTCTTCCGACAGGGCATGGGCGCCGGGCAGGTCGCCGGCGGTCATCGGGCGCAGCACCACACCGTCGTCGGCGATGGCGTTCGGGGCAGGCACGGGTGAGGGGAGCATGGGGCGGTCCTTCTGGCGAAAGGAGGAGGGGGGTACCGGCACTTATCTTGGACGACATCGCCGTGCGGGACCAGAACGAATTCGGGTTTGCCCGCAATTTGCAAGCATCGCCTGTCGGCGGTCCCGGTTTCGCAATTCGATGCGGTGGCGCGCGTCGTTATGGACACAAATGCTGAGCCTTCCTGACTAGCATCAATGACCGGTTTCCATCGGGGTGCCGGCCTGCCGCTCCAGCCCTATCTCCTCGCCCCATTTACCTTATCCGCGCCCATGTTCGATCCTCAGACCATCCGTGTGCCCTCGGGCCATTTCATCGGCGGGCAGTTGGTGCCCGATGCCGGCCGCATCGCCGTGCGGCGCCCCTCCGATAACGCCGTGCACGCCGAGCTGCCGCTGGGCGATGCCGCCGCGGTGGATGCTGCCGTGCTCAACGCGTGGCAGGCCTGGCGCACCAGCGACTGGGCGCGCCGTGCCCCGCGCGAGCGGGCGCGCGTGCTGCGCCGCTGGGCCGACCTGATCGAAGCCGACATTGCGCGCCTGGCGCCGCTCGAAGCGGTGTGCTCGACGCGCCCGGTGCGCGATGCCTCGGCATGGGATGTGCCGTTCACCGCCGAGGGGCTGCGCTTCTTTGCCGAATATGCCGACAAGCTGGGCGGCGACGTGGCCGCCACGCGGCACGATCATCTGGGCATGGTGGTGGCCGAGCCGTACGGCGTGGTGGGGGCGATCACGCCGTGGAATTTTCCGCTGGTGATGGTGTCGTGGAAGGTGGGGGCGGCGCTGGCCGCCGGCAACGCGGTGGTGCTCAAGCCTTCCGAGCTGACGCCGTTCTCGGCCGTGCGCCTGGCCGAGCTGGCCATCGAGGCCGGCGTGCCGCGCGGCCTGTTCAACGTGGTGCAGGGCGATGGCCGCACCACGGGCGATGCCCTCACGTGCCATCCGCTGATCTCGAAGATGACCTTCACGGGCTCGACGCGCACGGGCGCGGCCATCATGGCCAGTTGTGCGTCGCATGGCCCCAAGCCGGTCACGCTGGAGCTGGGCGGCAAGAGCCCGCAGCTGGTGTTCGATGACGCGCCGGATCTCGACCGCCTGGCTGCCATCATTGCCGGGGCCATCACCGGCAATGCGGGGCAGGTCTGCGTGGCGGGCTCGCGCCTGGTCGTGCAGCGCGGCATCGCCCCGGCGCTGGTCGAGCGCATCGCGGCGCGCTTTGCCGCGCTGCGGCCCGGCGCCACCTGGGACGCCGAGGCCACGCTGCCGCCCATCATCTCGACGGCGCAGGCGGCGCGCATCCTCGACATCGTCGAGCGCTCGCGCGACACAGGCGCGCAGGTGCGCTGCGGCGGCGGCCTGTTCGACGGCGGCCCGGGCGGCGCGTACTTCCAACCCACGCTGATCGAAGGCGTGAGCGAGGACAACCCCGCCGTGCGGGAAGAAATCTTCGGCCCCGTGTTGACGGTGCAGACCTTCGACGACGAAGACGAGGGCCTGGCGCTGGCCTCGCACGCGCATTACGGCTTGGCGGCCGGCGTGCACACGGCCGACATCGGACGGGCGCTGCGCGCCATGCGCGGCATCGCCGCCGGCACGGTGTGGATCAACCGCTACGGACGCAGCGCGGACTTTGTCATCCCCACCGGCGGCTACCACCAGTCGGGCATCGGCAAGGACCTGGGACGGCAGGCCGTGGAGGCGAACCTGCGCTTCAAAAGTGTGCTGATCGATTTTGCTGCGGCGCACTAGCGGTGCGCGCCGCCCGGCCGCGGTGCAGACCGCATGGGATGCCGCGGGCCCGGTCGCAAACAGCAGCTTTCTCACGTGCCGCCCCCACATTTCCCTATAACCCCAGCGAGTCTGCGTGCTTCAATCATTTCGTAATGACACGGATGCAGATGCCGCGAAAAGCGCAGCGGCCTGCGCCGGTCGGTGACCGCCAACCCAAGGATCCGAGACCATGACCTTCCGTCCCAAGTACGTGACCTTCGATTGCTACGGCACGCTCACGCGTTTCCGCATGGGCGAGTTGACGCGCGAGCTGTTCGCCGACCGCATTCCGGCCGCGCACATGGAGCCGTTCATCGCCGATTTCACGGCCTACCGCTTCGACGAAGTGCTGGGAGACTGGAAGCCATACGAGGTGGTGCTGAAGAACGCCGTGCGCCGCCTGTGCAAGAAGTGGCGGATCCAGTATTACGATGCCGACGGCCAGGCGTACTACGACGCCGTGCCCACCTGGGACCCGCATGCCGACGTGCCCGCCGGGCTGGCCAAGGTGGCCAGGGAGATTCCGCTGGTGATCCTGTCCAACGCGTCGGACGACCAGATCCAGAAGAACGTGGCCATGCTCGGCGCGCCGTTCCACCGGGTCTATACCGCGCAGCAGGCCCAGGCCTACAAGCCGCGCCTCAAGGCGTTCGAATACATGCTCGACTCGCTGGGCTGCAACCCCGAAGACGTGCTGCACGTGTCGTCGAGCCTGCGCTACGACCTGATGTCGGCGGACGACATCGGCATCGTCAACAAGGTGTTCGTGAACCGCGGCCACGGCCCGGGCAACCCGGCGTACCGCTACACCGAGATCCAGGACATCGGCGGGCTGCCGGGCGTCGTCGGTCTCTGAAGCCTTCCACACCACCCACCAACACCACCGCTGCGTTCTCCATCCCCATGAAGCTCGACTCCTACTGGAACGATTCGGTGCCCGCGCTGGCGCTGGCGGTGCACGATCTGCCGGCGCAGGTCGATGTGGCGATCGTCGGCGGCGGCTTCACGGGGCTGTCGGCGGCGCTGGCGCTGGCCCGGCGCGGCGCCAGCGTGGTGGTGCTGGAGGCCGGGCTCATCGTGGCGCCCGAGGCGTCGGGCCGCAACGGCGGGCACGTCAATAACGGCCTGGCCGTGGACTACGCGGCGCTGGCCGCCAAGGTGGGCGTGGAGCGCGCCCGCAACTGGTATCGCGCTTATGACGATGCCGTCGATACCGTGCAGCGCATCGTGCGCGACGAGGCCATCGCCTGCGATTTCCTGCGCAACGGCAAGCTCAAGCTCGCCACCAAGGCGCACCAGCTGGACGCGCTGCGGCGCAGCGCCGATCGCCTGATCGCCGACGGCGTGGATACCGACGTGGAGATCCTCGACGCGGCGCGCGTGCGTGCCGAGGTGCAGAGCGAGCGCTTCCACGGCGGCCTGCTGTACAAGCGCAGCGGCCAGATGCACATGGGCTGTTTCGCGCAGGGGCTGGCGCTGGCGGCCCAGCGCCGCGGCGCGCAGATCCACACCGGCACGTGCGTGCAGCGCATCGAGCGCGTGCAGGGCCAGGTGCACCGCCTGCATACCGCGCGCGGCACCGTGCAGGCCCGGCAGGTACTGCTGGCCACGGGGGCGTCGCGTCACGGCGGCTATGGCAGCTTCGGCTGGCTGCGGCGGCGCATCGTGCCCATCGGCAGCTTTATCGTGACCACGGAGCCGCTGGGCGCCGAGCGCGCCGATGCGCTGCTGGCCGGGCGCCGCACCTATGTCACGGTGGCCAACATCCACCATTACTTCCGCCTCACGCCGGATCATCGGCTGGTGTTCGGCGGCCGGGCGCGCTTCGCAGTCTCCAGTCCGCAGCAGGATGCGGCCAGCGGCGAGATCCTGCGCGCCGGCCTGGCCGAGACCTTTCCGCAGCTCGGCGAGGTCCGGCTCGACTACTGCTGGGGCGGCCTGGTCGACATGACGCAGGACCGCCTGCCGCATGCCGGCGAGCGCGACGGCCTGTTCTATTCCATGGGCTACAGCGGCCATGGCACGCAGATGTCGGTGCACATGGGCGAGCGCATGGCCGCCGTGATGGCCGGCGACGCGGCTGCCAACCCCTGGCGCGACCGCGATGCGTGGCGCGCCATTCCCGGCCACCTGGGCCCGCCATGGTTTCTGCCGGCGGTCGGCATGTACTACCAGCTCAAGGACCGCTTCACCTGAGCAGTGCAGGCAAGCCGCGTTTTGCCCGCCTCAGCCGTTTTCTTTCTTGATCCATCAGGAGCACTACCATGAGCGACAGCCGTAACGAGTTCGAGAGCCTTGTCGGTCCCGGCGAAAGCCTTCGTGTGATGGAATCGCTCAAGCGCGGGGCCTCCCGGCGCGAGGTGCTGAAGATGCTGCTGGCGGGCGGCATGCAGGCCACGCTGGCCGGCGGCCTGGCGGGCGCGGCCGTGACCGCCTATGCGCAGACCCCGCGCCGCGGCGGCCGCATCCGCGTGGCCGCCGCCACGGCCGCCGCCACCGACACGCTCGATCCGGCCAAGCAGTCGAACCAGAACGACTACGTGCGCTGCAACATGGTCTACAACGGCCTGTTCGTGCTCGACGGCAGCCTCACGCCGCGGCCGGCCCTGGCCGAGTCGTCCCACACCGACGATGCCAAGACCTGGGTCTTCACCCTGCGCAAGGGGGTGACGTTCCACGATGGCAAGGCGCTGTCGCCGGCCGACGTGGTGTATTCCATCCAGCGCCACAAAGACCCGGCCACCGCGTCCAAGGCCAAGGTGCTGGCCGACCAGATCGAGAGCGTGAAGGCTTCGGGCCCGAACGAGGTCACCATCGTGCTCACCGCCCCGAACGCCGACCTGCCGGTGATCCTGGGCACCTTCCACTTCCATATCGTCAAGGAAGGCACCACCGACTTCAGCGCCGGCATCGGCACCGGGCCGTACAAGATCAAGGAGTTCAAGCCCGGCGTGCGCACGTTGGTGGTGCGCAACGAGGGGTACTGGAAGCCCGGCAAGCCTTACCTGGACGAGATCGAATTCGTCGGCATCGGTGACGACAGCGCGCGCGTCAATGCGCTGCTCTCCGGCGGGATGGACCTGGTGGCCTCGGTCAACCCGCGCGCCGTGGCCCGCGTCAAGGGCACGCCGGGCTATGCCATCTTCACCACGCAGTCGGGCCAGTACTCCGACCTCATCATGCGCAAGGACATGGGCCCGGGCGCGAACCCGGACTTCGTGCTGGCGATGAAGTACCTGTTCGACCGCGAGCAGATGAAGAAGACCATCGCGCTGGACCACGCGGTGCTCGCCAACGACCAGCCGATCGACCCGACCAACCGCTTCTACTTCAAGGACCTGCCCCAGCGCCCGTTCGACCTGGAGAAGGCGAAGTTCCACCTGCAGAAATCCGGCGTGACCGGCAAGGTGCCGGTGGTGGCGTCGCCCGCGGCCATGTATTCGGTCGAGATCGCGCTGGTGCTGCAGCAGACCGCGCAGCGCATCGGGCTGGACCTGGACATCAAGCGCATGCCGGCCGATGGCTACTGGTCCAACCACTGGCTCAGCAGCCCGGTGGGCTTCGGCAACGTGAATCCGCGCCCCAGCGCCGACACCATCCTCACCCAGTTCTTCAAGTCCGATGCGGCCTGGAACGAGTCGCGCTGGAAGAACCCGAAGTTCGACCAGTTGCTGCTGGCCGCGCGCGCCGAGACCGACCTGGCCAAGCGCAGGCAGATGTATGCCGACATGCAAACGCTGATCCACGACGAAGCGGGCATCGGCATTCCGCTGTTCCTCGCCAGCATCGATGGGCATTCGTCCAAGCTCAAGGGCCTCTCGCCGATCCCGCTGGGCGGCCTGATGGGCTATGCGTTTGCCGAGAACGTCTGGCTCGAGGCCTGAGCGCGCGCCAGCGGACATTCTTCCCGGAGGGGTTTCCATGAATCGCGTCATCCTCAAGCTTCTGGCCCGGCGTCTTCTGCTGGCGCTGCTGTCGCTGCTGGCGGTCTCGGTGCTGGTCTTCGCGATCACCGCCGTGCTGCCGGGCGACGCCGCGCAGGAGCAACTGGGCCAGGACGCCACGCCCGAGGCGCTGGCCGCGCTGCGCGCGCAGATGGGCCTCGATGTCCCGGCGCCGCTGCGCTACGTGCATTGGCTCGGCGGCATCGCGCGGGGTGACCTGGGGCAGTCCGCCACCACGCAGATGCCGGTGGAGACCCTGGTGGCGAGCCGCCTGCCCAATTCGCTGCTGCTGGCGGCCGTGACCGCGCTGTTCTCGGTGCCGATCGCGCTCGGCCTGGGCATCGCCTCGGCCGTGTGGCGCGGCTCGTGGTTCGATCGTGCGGCGTCGAGCGCCGCCGTGGCGGTGGTGTCGGTGCCGGAGTTCCTGGTGGCCACGCTGGCGGTGCTGGTGTTCGCCGTCAAGCTGCGCTGGCTGCCCGCGCTGTCGTACGTCAACGACATCGCATCGCTGCGCCAGATGCTGGAGGCCTTCGCCATGCCGGTGCTGAGCCTGTGCTGCGTGATCGTGGCGCAGATGATGCGCATGAGCCGCGCGGCCGTGATCGACCAGCTCGAAGCGCCCTACATCGAAATGGTGCGCCTCAAGGGCGCGTCGCCCATGCGCGTGGTGCTGGCGCATGCGCTGCCCAACGCCGTGGGGCCGATCGCCAATGCGGTGGCGCTGTCGCTGTCGTACCTGCTGGGCGGCGTGATCATCATCGAGACCATTTTCAACTACCCCGGCATCGCCAAGCTGATGGTCGATGGCGTGTCGCAGCGCGACATGCCGCTGGTGCAGGCCTGCGCCATGATCTTCTGCGCGGGCTATCTGCTGCTGGTGACCACGGCCGATGTGCTCGGCATCGTCGCCAACCCGCGCCTGCGCCACCGCTAACGCTAGTGCCAATACCGATGCTGATCCCCATGAACAAGAGCTTGACGATGGAACCCACGCCTTCTACTCCTCCGCTCCCGGCCGCCCTGCCGGCGCTGCGTCACCGGATCCGGCGCGCGTTGGGCAGCTTTGGCGCATCGGGCCTGATCGGCCTCGCGGTGCTGGCGTTCTGGCTGCTGGCGGCGACGGTCGGCCCCGCGCTGCTGCCGGCCCACCTGGTGACCAGCGGCGACGGCAACGGCGATGTGTTCGGGCCCATGAGCGCCGCGCACTGGCTGGGCACCGACTACCTCGGGCGCGACATGTTTGTCCGCCTGGTGGACGGGGCGCGCTATACGGTGGGCGTGGCGCTGGTGGCCACCTTGCTGGCCAGCGGCACGGGCACGGTGCTGGCGCTGTTCGCGGCGGCCATGGGCGGGCTCGTCGATGCCACGTTGAGCCGCGTGCTCGATACGCTCACCGCCATCCCCAGCAAGATGTTCGCGCTCATCATGGTGGCGGGCTTCGGCTCGTCGGTGACGATGCTGGTGCTGACGGCGGCCATCATCTACGTGCCGGGCGCCTACCGCATCGCGCGCTCGCTGGCGGTCAACATCAATGCGCTGGATTACGTGACCGTGGCGCGCACGCGCGGCGAGGGCACGCTGTACATCATGCTGCGCGAGATCCTGCCCAACATCGTGGGCCCGATGCTGGCCGACCTCGGCCTGCGCTTTGTGTACGTCGTGCTGCTGCTGGCCAGCCTGAGCTTCCTGGGCCTGGGCATCCAGCCGCCCTCGGCCGACTGGGGCTCGCTGGTGCGCGAGAACATCGGGGCGCTGCCCGACGCGGGCGCCTCGGTCATCGTGCCGGCGCTGGCCATTGCGAGCCTGACCATCGCGGTCAACCTCGTCATCGATAACCTGCCGGGCCGCGCGGCCCGCGAACGCGGAGGGCGTTGAGCATGGGCGCGTCCGTTGTCGTAGAAGGCCTGCACATCACCGCGGGTGAACAGACGCTGGTCGACCACCTGAGCTTCGCCATCCAGCCCGGCGAGGTGCTGGCCCTGATCGGCGAATCCGGCTCCGGCAAGACCACCACCGCGCTGGCGCTGATGGGCTATGCGCGCCAGGGCTGCAGCATCGCGGGCGGCAGCGTGCGCATCGGCGAGGTCGATGTGCTGCATCTCGATCCCGCGCGGCAGCGCGCGCTGCGCGGGCGTACCGTGGCCTACATCGCGCAGAGCGCCGCGGCGTCGTTCAATCCGTCGCGCACCATCATGGACCAGGTGGTCGAGCCGGCCTGCATCCACGGCACGATGAAGCGGGTCGAGGCGCAGGCCAAGGCGGTGCAGCTGTTCCACGAGCTGGCGCTGCCCGATCCGGACACGATCGGCGAGCGCTATCCGCACCAGGTGTCGGGCGGCCAGCTGCAGCGGCTCATGGCGGCGATGGCGCTCATCACCGATCCCGACCTCGTGATCCTCGATGAGCCGACCACGGCGCTCGACGTCACCACCCAGATCGAGGTGCTGCGCGCCTTCCGCCGCGTGGTGCGCGAGCGCCGCGCCACCGCCGTGTATGTGAGCCACGACTTGGCCGTGGTGGCGCAGATGGCCGACCACATCCTGGTGCTGCGCGGCGGCCAGATGCAGGAGCTGAACCCCACGGCGCACATCCTGGCGACACCCGACCACGACTACACCAGGAGCCTGCTGGCCGCTGCCCGGCCCACGGCGCGCCCGGCGCAGCGCTGCAAGGGCGAGGGCGAACTGCTGCTCGACGTGCGCGAGCTGGCGGCCGGCTACGGGCCGGTCGATGCCAAGGGCCGGCCCGCCACGCTGATCCTGGAGGACATCAATTTCAAGCTCTACCGCGGGCAGGCCATCGGCGTGATCGGCGAATCGGGCTCGGGCAAGACCACGCTGGCGCGCGCCATCGCGGGGCTGATCGCGCCCAGCCACGGCACCATGATGTTCGCCGACCATGCACTCAAGCCCTTGCTCGCGAACCGGACCCGGGAAGAGTTGCGCCGCATCCAGATCGTGTTCCAGATGGCCGACACGGCGCTCAACCCCTCGCAGACCATCGAGCGCATCCTGGCGCGGCCGCTGCAGTTCTACAAGGGCCTGAAGGGCGAGGCGCTGCAGCGCCGCATCCGCGAGCTGCTCGACCTGGTCAGGCTGCCGCACACCGTGGCGCAGCGCTTGCCGGGCGGGCTGTCGGGCGGGCAGAAGCAACGCGTGAACCTGGCGCGCGCGCTGGCGGCCGAGCCCGACCTGATCCTGTGCGACGAAGTGACCTCGGCGCTCGATACCGTCGTGGGCGCGGCCGTGCTCGACCTGATGGCCGACCTGCGCCGCGAGCTGGGCGTGTCCTACCTCTTCATCAGCCACGACCTGCACACGGTGCGCGCGGTGTGCGACGAGATCGTGGTGATGCAGCACGGCCGCAAGCTCACGCAGGTGGCGCGTGCCGACTACGACCGCGGTCCGCACCATCCGTATTACGAACAGTTGGCCGCCTCGGTGCCCGAGTTGCGCCAGGGCTGGCTGGACGAGAAGGATCGCACCGCGGTCCTCTCCATCTGACAAGGAACCCCATGACACCCGCATTCCGCATCGCGATCATTGCCGGAGACGGCATCGGCAAGGAGGTCATGCCCGAAGGGCTGCGCGTGATCCAGGCGGCGGCCGAGCGCTTCGGCTTCGGGCTGGAATGCCACACCGTCGACTGGGCCAACTGCGACTACTACGCGCAGCACGGCCAGATGATGCCCGACGACTGGAAAGCCCAGCTCAAGGGCATGGATGCGATCTACTTCGGCGCGGTGGGCTGGCCGGCCACGGTGCCCGACCACGTCTCGCTGTGGGGCTCGCTGCTGAAGTTCCGCCGCGAGTTCGACCAGTACATCAACCTGCGCCCGGTGCGGCTGTTCGAAGGCGTGCCCTGCCCGCTGGCCAACCGCAAGCCCGGCGACATCGACTACTACGTGGTGCGCGAGAACACCGAGGGCGAATACACCTCGCTCGGCGGCATCATGTACGAGGGCACCGACCGAGAAGTGGTGATCCAGGAATCGGTGTACTCGCGCAAGGGGGCGGAGCGCCTGCTGAGGTTCGCCTTCGACCTGGCGCAGAGCCGCGCGCGCAAGCACGTGACGCTGGCCACCAAGAGCAACGGCATCGCCATCAGCATGCCCTGGTGGGATGCGCGCGCCGACGAGGTGGCGCAGCACTACCCCGAGGTGACGCTGGACAAGCAGCACATCGACATCCTGACCGCGCGCTTCGTGCTGCAGCCGGGCCGCTTCGACGTGGTGGCCGCCACCAACCTGTTCGGCGACATCCTGTCGGACCTGGGCCCCGCGACCACCGGCACCATCGGCCTCGCGCCATCGGCCAACCTGAACCCGGAGCGCACGTTCCCGTCGCTGTTCGAGCCGGTGCATGGCTCGGCGCCGGACATCTACGGCAAGAACATCGCCAACCCGATCGCCATGATCTGGTCGGGCGCGCTGATGCTGGATTTCCTCACGCAGGGGCAGGGCGCGGGCAGGGCGGCGCACGATGCCATCGTGGCGGCGATCGAGGCGGTGATCAAAGAAGGCCCGCGCACGCCCGACCTGGGCGGCTCGGCCAACACCACGCAGGTGGGCGAGGCGATTGCCGCGCGCGTCGCCGCCGGATGATCCGCCATGGACCGCCTTTACAGACTGACTTCAGTGGACACCATGCCTCTGACCCTTGACCGTACCGACCTGGTCCGCAGCGCCAACTACATCGCCGGCACCTGGACGGCCGCCTCGGGCCCGCTGCTCGACGTGACCGACCCGGCCACCGGCGGCCTCATCGCCCGCGTGCCCGATTCGGGGGCCGCCGAGGCGCGCGCCGCGCTCGATGCCGCCCATGCCGCGTTTGCGGCGTGGCGCAAGATGCCGGCCAAGCTGCGCGCGCAGATCATCAAGCGCTGGAACGACCTCGTGCTGGCCCACCAGGACGACCTGGGCAAGCTCATCTCGCGCGAGCAGGGCAAGCCGCTGGCGGAGGGCAAGGGCGAGGTGGCCTACGCGGCGAGCTACATCGAGTGGTTCGGCGAAGAGGCCACGCGCATGAACGGCGAGACCATTCCCACGCCCGTGCCCGGCCGGCGCATGTTCGCGCTCAAGGAGCCCGTGGGCGTGGTGGCCGCCATCACGCCGTGGAATTTTCCGGCCGCGATGATCGCGCGCAAGATCGCCCCGGCGTTGGCCGCGGGCTGCACCGTGGTCTGCAAGCCCGCCGAGGATACGCCGCTGACCTCGCTGGCCCTGGTGCGGCTGGCCGAAGAGGCGGGGGTGCCGGCCGGCGTGCTCAACATCGTCACCGCCTCGCGTGAGCGCACGCCCGAGGTGGTGGATGTGTGGCTCGACGATCCGCGCGTGCGCAAGATCACGTTCACGGGGTCCACCCCGGTGGGCAAGCACCTGGCGCGCCGCAGCGCCGAGACGCTCAAGAAACTCTCGCTCGAACTCGGCGGTAACGCCCCCTTCATCGTGTTCGAGGACGCCGACCTCGACGCCGCCGTCGACGGTTTCATGGCGGCCAAGTTCCGCAACGGCGGCCAGACCTGCGTGTGCCCCAACCGCGTGTTCGTGCACGATGCCGTGCACGATGCGTTCGCGGCCCGGCTCGCCGCGCGTGTCGCGGCGCTCAAGGTGGGGCCGGCCAGCGACCCCGCCTCGCAGATCGGCCCCATGATCAACGCGCGCGCTGTCGAGAAGATCGAGCGTCACGTGCAGGACGCCGTCGCCCGGGGCGCGCGGGTGCTCACGGGCGGCCGCCGCCTGACGGAGCTGGGGCCGAACTACTACGCGCCCACCGTGCTCACCCACGCCGATGCCACCATGGCCTGCGCGTGCGAAGAGACCTTCGGCCCGGTGGCGCCGCTCACGCGCTTCACCACCGAGGCCGAGGTGATCGCCGCCGCCAACGACACGCCCTTCGGCCTGGCCGCCTACTTCTACAGCCAGGACGTGCGCCGCATCTGGCGCGTCGCCGATCAGCTCGAAACCGGGATCGTGGGCGTCAACGAAGGCGCCGTGGCCTCCGAGGCCGCGCCCTTCGGCGGCGTGAAGGAGTCGGGCTACGGCCGGGAAGGCTCGGTCCACGGGCTGGACGACTACCTGCATACCAAGTACGTCTGCCAGGGCCAGCTCGACTGAAGCGCTGCGCCCGGACAGGCGGCCGGGGCTCACGCGCCGCCCGTCATCGGCGCTTGGATGGCACGCGTGGGTCCGGGGGCGTGGCGGGCTGCTGTGCGTCGGTCGGCGGTTTGGCCGTCTCCCGTCTGAACAGCTTCGGCCATCGGCTGGTTTTCTCGGTGCGCTTGCTGTGCGTCACCGCCTGCGGCAGGGTTTTCAGGTGCGCGAGCGCTTCGGCGGAAGATCCGCCGGCAACGCGTGTCGTACGCTGCGGATCCGCTACTGTCCCGGCGCCGGGGGGCTGCTGTCGCCCACCGGCAGGGGGCAGATCTTGCCTGCGGATCGGCGGTGCTGGGGGCTGCTGCGGTTTGTGGTTCTTCCGTCCGAACAGCTTGGATACGAGGCTGGTCTTCTCCGTGCGCTTGCTGTGCGCCACCGCCTGCGGCAGCGTCTTCAGATGCGCGAGATCTTCGGCGGAAGACATGCTGCCGGCGCCTGCCGTACCCTGCATCCCCTCTGTGGCCCCAGTGCGTGTGCTGACAGTGGGCTGAGCTTGCTCGCGGATCGACGATGTGGTGGTCGGCCGCGGCGTGCTCTTCTCGGCCTCGGTCCGCTGCTGCGCGGGTTCCGGATGCGCCGGCTGGTCCACACCGGTACGGTCACGATCGCCTGCATGCGGCGCTTCGTCCTCGGGCTCGGAATCGAATGCCACCGACAGGGACGGGCGCGGGGAAAAGAACTTGTCGTCATCCGAGTCCTCTTGCTTTTGCACGGGTTCGATTTCCGATGTCGGGCCTTGCCTCCCGTGCAGCAACGCACCGGCGGCGCCCGACTGCGCAGATGTTTGATCGACTGCGGTGTCCGGCAATGGCTCGGCTTCGACGGTCGCGGGCGGTTGGGCGCGTGGGGTGGTTCGTCCCGCATGCTCGTTGAAGCGGTCGGACTGCAGACCCGCATCCTGGCGCGGCTTGTGGAGCGCCTGGAAATGATTGCCGAACAGCACGATACCGACGGGGTGGTCGCCCGCCCCCTGGCTTGGCAGCCGGACCGGGCCATCGGTCGACGGCAGCACCAGTTGCGGATCCAGGCTGACCCCGTAGCGCTCGTTGAGCATCTGCAGCAAGGTCCGGATGGCCGGTTCGTCGTCGTAGAGCATGCCGTCGCCGCGCTGGATTTCCGGATGCACCCGGCTCAGTGCCTCGCGATCGTGCCGTGCCTGTTCGGCCAGCAGGGGCTCGGCGGCCGCGTCGTATCGGCCGCTCGCGTGCTGCAGCAACGAAATGATCAGGCAGTCCATGCCGGTGGCGCCGCTGTTGGGCGCGGCCGCGATGCCGCGCGCATTGAACCACTGGTGCGTGGCATCGGCATGTTGGCCGCCGACCAGCATGGCACGTTGCTGTGCCACCGCTTCGGCATGCGTGGCGCCGTCCGGCCTCGGCTGGAAGGCGGCGGACGCGGGTGCGGCGGGCGTCCCCGTCAGCGCCTCGCCGCCGAGCATCGGAATCTCGCTCAGCGCGAGCCGGGTTGCGCGCGGCGCGAACTCGCCGGATACCCGGCTCGGCGCGGGCTGGCACGGGGAGACCGGCTGCACCGTGGTCGGCTCGGGCTGCGTGCCGGGTTGCGGCTGCACGGGGGTGGGCTGCTCGGGGAGGCGCAGCGCGTCGGCCGGCTGTCCGGCCAGGCGCGTCAACTGATCGCGCACGTTGACGCTCATGGCGTTGCCGCGGTTGACCGCGGCGCGCGTCATCGACAGCGGCACCTGCGCAATGCTCTGTGCGAACGGTGTCGCCACCGAGATGGCCAGAGTGTCGGCCACCATCCCCATCTTGCGTATCTGGAACTTGGCCTTGGTCGGTGCCGGCGCCTTGTCGTAGCGCCAGTTCAGGTAGCCGGTCGTCCCGCTCAGCTTGCCGGACGCAAGCTTCTTCCCGCCGATGGAGAGCGCGATTTCGTCGGGGATGTCGTGCAGGCCCTCCAGTTGCTCAAGTAAATGTTCCAGCGCCCGGTGGGTGTCGGGGTTGCCCGCATCGAGGGTCGCCGCGTTGTCTGCGGGCAGGTCCAGCTTGAGCGTGACGGGGTCGCCCTTGCGGGCGAGCGTCTCGAGGGTCTTCGCCATGCGGGTCTTCTGGAAGCGGGCGCGCTCGGCGGCCACGTAGGGAGCCGTCACCGGCGCGCTGCCCTGGGCGAGGGTGCGCGCATCGTTCTGGTCGCCGTACTGGGCCGGCATGGAGATGCCGTGGCTTTCGGCGACGGCCTTCTCGATGTTCAGGCCGAGGCTGGCCGCCGCGCCGCCGATGTTGACCACGGCGGCCAGCGTGGCCGGGCCGGCGTTCGTGACGGTGTAGCGTTCGCGCTCGCCGATGGTCATCGACTTGGCCAGCTCGGTGGCTTCGACCTGCTTGCGGCCGTCGCGGCTGAACAGGGCCTGCGCGTCGGGGTCGCGGATGGAGGCCAGCGCCTGCGCCGCGCCGCGCAGGGTGGCGCGCGCCTGATCGGGGTCTTTTTCCTTCAGCGCTGCTTTCATCTGCGATTGCGCTTGCTCGAAGCGGATCCAGTCGTGCAGGCCGGCCTTGATGTCGGCAACCTTGCCGGCGCGGATCTGGGTGCGCGCATACGCCTGTTGCCCGGACTCGCCGGGCGCGGCGTGCCCGGTTTCCACGTTGAACTTGTGCAGCGCCGCGAACGATTCGCTCAGCTTGCCCAGCAGCAGGCGCCCCATGCTGTCGAACCGCATCCGCTCGGGCGTCTTCCAACCGTCGGTCACGGTCTTCGTGTTGAATTGCGCGGCATGCGCCTGCGAGAAGGTGTCTTCGAGGTTGCGCACGGCTTCGAGGTCGTCGCCCGCGGCCTTCACGGCCGCGTCATGCGCGGCATAGTCGATCCAGTTCTTCAAGGGGTCGAGGTCATGCTCGGTCGTATCCTTGCGCGCGATCTCGTCGAGCGTGGCGATGAGCTTGGCCTTGGCATTCCGGCGGACTTCCGGCTTCTTCCAGAAGCGCTTCTCGGCGATATAGGTCTGGTAGGCGGCGGCGCGCGCCTTCTGCTGCTTGGTGGCGTTGCCGGCGAGCAGATCGAGGGATTTGGCCAGCGCCACGATCGCGCGCTTGGCCTTGGCCTCGCCGTCCCTGCTCGGGGCCGTGCTCAACTGATAGCCGACGTACATCACCGCGGCCAGCGCGGCGGCGGCGGCGGTGACGCCCGTCGTCACCGAGGCCGACACCACCACCGGCGTGAGGATGCCGAGGATGGTGGCGGCCATGTTGGTCGCACCGCTGGCCACGCTGAGGCCGAGAAAGTATTTGTTGCCGTGGTACTCGATCTTGGTGCTTTCGGACGCGGTCTTGTAGTCCGACTTGAGCTCGTTGCGCAGGCAGAACTTGGCGTAGGCGATCTTCAGCGTTTTGTCCGCGGCCTGGATATCCTTGTGTGCCTGCTCGGCGTCCTTCTGTCCCTGCTGGATCTTCTGCGTTGCCTGCTCGATGCGCACCTGCGCCTGCTCAATGTCGGTGACCGCCTGCAGGTGCTGGGAAAGCCTTGCCTTGGGCGAGTCAAGCTCTGCCAGCAGCGCTTTGAGCGCCTGCTGCGCCGTTTCGAATTCCGCAAGCCCCGTCGCGGCCGTTGCCTGCGCCGTTTCGAGCGCGGCATGGGCCTGTTCGAGCGCGGCTTGCGCCTTCTCCATCGTGCTCACGTTGGCGCTGACCTTGCGCAAATTCCAGACGAGCCGTCCTGAGGCGCGTATCACGTTGGGGCCGATTTTCGCGCTGGGCGCGGTGTCGGCCCGGCCGAGCGGCATCACTTCTTCGGTGCCGGCATTACGGAAGCGCAGGTTGGCGGAATCGAACGCCAGCCGCGTCGTCAGCAGGGTCAGCAGCAGTTGCACGCCGGAGAGCGCGGTCTTCACGGGCAGGTTCGCCGACGCCGCGTATTGCGCCGTGCTGACAATGCCGCCCGCTGTCGAGGCGATGGTCACCGGCTGGCGATGCAGGCCACCCGTGCCGGCCTTCTTGAAGCTCTCGAGCGTATCGACCACCTCTTTGTCTTCGATGCCGACCGCCTTGAGGAAGGTCTCGATCATGGCCTCGTTGTAAGCCGTCTCCGAGGCCTTTTCGGGGGGCAGCAGCCGTTGGGCCTGCTTGTCCTCGGGGATGCTGCTCGCCTGCGCCCGCTCGAAATTCAGCGCGGCCAGCCGGGCCAGGCCCGGAATCGAGGGTTGCCGCGCCTGGCTCGCGCGCCATTGCTCGCAGATCTTGAACGTTGCGTGCTCGTCCCAGCTGTCGACACTGATCGCGGGCTTCTGCGGCACGTGCTTGATATGGACCATCTGCTTCAGGCGGTCTGTCAGCGTGCCGCGCGCGGATCGCGGCGCTCGGGCCTGCGCGGGCGGGGTGGCAGGGTTCAGTTCGGGGCTGCGGGTCTGGGGCGCGGTGTCGGCAGCGGGCGTGGCCGACGGCTTGGGGGCCGTCGGAATGAAGCGGTTTGGGAAACGCGGCATGGCCGGACGGCTGGACGTTGGGGGGGGGCGTCCTGGCATGCTAGCGGGTCAGGAGAAACGGCGATCGGAGATGGAGCGAAGCGCCGTGGTCGCCAGCGAAGTCCGGCGGACGAAGCGCGCCGCTCATCTGCGGGTGCCCTGCCGCCGTAGCCTGCGGCTTATCGCGTGTGTGTGCGCCGCGTGTGCGTTGGCGCGAGGTTGGGCGGCTCGCGGCATCGCGCCCGCAGGCGAAACCGATTGCGAACGGGCGCACGGTTGAGGTCGATCCGGTGTGGGCGCTCAACACCGGCCGCCGCGGATCATCGTCGTGCAGCGTCGCCAGTGCGTGGCGCGTGCCAGTGACGCGGCCGGCGATGATCTGCGGACCCCCGCTCAAGCGGGTTCATGCAGCGGCCCCTGCGGTCCCAACGGCGAGATGGCAAAGCGCAGCCAGCCGCAGGCCATGCGGGCAAACGCGGGCAGGCTACGCACCGAGAAGCGGATGGCATCGGCGAACAGCGTCCTGCGGCGCGCACCGGCCGCGATATCGCAGCGGCACAGCGCCCAGGTATAGCGCACCAGGTCCGAGGCCAGATAGCCGGTCGCCAGCACGAGCGCCAGCCGGCGCAGCCACCGGTTCGGGGCCCCCCGCGCGGCCACGGCCAGTGCAACGTCGCAATGGCCCAGCTCCTCGCGCGCATGCCAGCGCCACAGTCGGGCCGGCTGGGCACCGTCATCGACGAGCAGGGTGTCGTGCTCGACGATTTCGCGCGAGACCAGCGTGGTCAACTGCTCGAACGCGGCCGCCAGCGCGATCTTCATCGGCGGGCCGAGACCGGCGAGGCCGTCGGCCACGCGGTCCGCGCGGCTGGCCACGGCCTGCGCGCCGGGCAGCGCGGCAATCAGCGCGGCGTTGTAGCGGGCATGCGCGCGCTGGTGGGCGCCTTCCTCGCGGATGAAGCGTTCGATCTCGTCATGCAGCGCCGCGTCGCACAGGGTGGGCGACTGTGCGCGCCATGTGCGCAGCGTTTCGATCAGAAAGGTTTCTCCCGCCGGCAGCAGCAGCGACAGCGCATCGAACACGCGGCTGCGGAGCGCCGTGCCGTTCCAGTAAGAGCGGTCGGAACCGGCGGGTCGGGTGTCAGGCGTCATGGCCATGGCGATCAATGGAGTAGGGAGCGGCGGGGCTGCCGTCGGCCCGCAGCCACAGCCGCGGCCCGGCCGTCAGCCAGCGGCGCATGAACGTCGCATACGGCATCGGCGTGGCGGTCGGGTCCGCGCGCAACCGGCGCGGCGCTTCGAACCAGTGCAGCCCGGGGTGGCAATGGTGCACACGGTGCAGCGGGCGATGCAGCGTCAGCCAGCCCAGCCCCAGCGGCAGCACGATGTCGAGCGTGAGCGGGCCGGGCGGGCGCGCGGCTGCCGTGGGCACAGCGGGCACGATGTCGACCTGGTAGTGCTCGGCCTGGGTCAGCACGAAATCGAACCACGCGAACAGCGCAAGCGGAACCGCGTAGCCGAAGAGCACGGTCTGCGGCGCATGGCGCGCCGCGATGCCGACCAGCGCCGCGAATATCGCCATCCAGGCCAGGGCGGCGGCACGCCGGCGCCGCTGTCCGGGCGGCACCATCGGCCAGCCGATCCGGTTGATGTGGAACGCCACCCAGGGCAGTTCGATCGGGGCCAGCAGCCAGATCCAGCGCGTGCGCCAACTGAGCGCGTACAGGCCGCCCTCTGGGTCGGCCTCGGTGCACGTGGCGCGATGATGCTGGTAGTGCAGCGCCCGGTAGGCGACGAAGTTCACGCCGAACAGCGCCGCGCACACCGTGCCGACGGCGTCGTTGAGGCCGCGATGGCGCAGGAACGTACCGTGCACGCACACGTGCTTGGCCTCCTGGCAACCGCCCAGGAGCAAGGCTTGCGGCAGCGTCAGCAGCACCAGCAGCCACGGCGTGTCCACCCAGGCGATCAGCGAGGTATTGGCCACGACGCCGGCCAGGAACAGCACGCTGGGCACATCGGCAAGCCGGCCGTGCCGGACGCGGCCAAGCGCCGCAATCGGAGCACGCGCGCTCACAGCAGTGCCGCGAGCGGGCGCGTCACGCGCTGCACGGACGCCAGCGGCAAGGCCGACCACAGCGGCGCCAGCGTCGACAGGGGCACGGTGCCCCGCAGCAGCACCCCATAGTCGAGCGAGCGCTCGTGCGGAAAATACCCGGGCTTGACGGCGACGATCTTCGTGAAGCCGCGCGACCGGTAGTAGCGCAGTTGCGGATCGATGGGCTGGCCGGCCCGGCGGGCCCGCACGTAGTCCTCCACCGGCGTCTGCCGGCGGCCGCGCAGCCAGGTCCGCAGGCCGGGGACCGGGGAGCCCAGGTAGATATGGCGCCATCCCTCCTTGAGCGCACGCGGCCAGAAGAATCTCAGGATGGCGTCGACGCCGGCCTGGGCGCGGCTGCTCAGGCTGATGCCGAACAGCGAAGCGCTGCCGTGCGCTACCGGCGTCTGGACGCAATCTTTCCAGGTCCTGACGTGGCGGTGGAAATCGTTCGCCACGGGCTTCATGAACAGCGAGGCGAGCAGGCGGCCCGTGCCCGAGCAGAATGCGCCCACCGCGAGGTCCGGGTGGGCGTCGATGCGCGCTCCGAGATCGGCCCGCGAGGCTGCTTGGCGGGTGTCCCATTTTTCATGTTCCAGTTCGAGCAGTGCGGGCAGGTCCCGATGGGTCAGCAGCCGGGCCTGGGCTTGCGGCTGGACGATGGGACGTGCGGTGGCGGGGGCTGGGAAAAGGAGGTCGCGATCCATGCGTGGCGGTTTGCGCGCGGCATCGAAGCCGATGCGGATTCCAGAGGATTCAATGGGTCGCCATTTCGCCAAATCCGCATGTCAGTGCCATGACAAAAATCGGGATCGGATTATGTTTTTGCAATTCTTAAATTCATTTGAGAATTTGAATTTGGCAATAAAAGTGGGGCCGAATAATCGGCCGGATTCGCGATATGCAGGACTGTCGGTGCAACCGGCGTCACTTGCGATGTGATTCGGGTGGCGCTTTTTGTGACCGGAGCGGAGTGCGGACCCTGCGCGGTGCAGGCGACATACCGACCCAAAAACGCACCAGCGCGGCGAAGTCATGCCGCCAAGATCACTTTCAATGCAGGCGTTTTACAGTGGGCGCCGCTTGTCTCTTCAGGTTTCCGGTGGGGTGCCGTTGAGCCCGTGTGAAAGGGTGCTGATATCAGTGCTTATATTTTTTGAATTCTATTTGGGGGAGAAAGATGCAAGCCATCATGCACTCGGTGCGGTTCAAGATTCTGTGCGCTTTCGGCGTGTGCATCGCGCTGCTGGCCATTAGCGGTGCCTTTGCCGTGCGCGGCTTGATGCGGCTCAACAGCAATATCACGGATGCCTATGCCGGCAATACCGTGCCGATCAGCCAGCTCGCGGAGGCCCGGGCAGCGCAGCTCGATTTACGTCTGCAACTGCGACGCGTGCAGGTTTTCAAGGACGACACGGCGAAGATCGCGGAGTCGATGCAGTCCATTCGCGCCGACATTGACCGGACCACCGGCATTTGGAAGCAATACTTCCCGGACAGCATCACCAGCGACAAGGAGCGCGAGGTCGCCACGAAGATCAACGAGGCGTTGCCGCGCTTCAACGAAGCGACGCAGCAGGCGATGGCCGCACTGCGTGCGGGCAACGTCGAGTCCGCTTCGCAAATCATCAATGGCAATACGTCCACAGGCAATGCGATCGACGAATGGCTGGCGCAGGATGTTGCGATCAACCTGGAACAGGCTAAGGATTTCATGACAGATAGCGCAGCAACATATCAGAGCATCCTGTTGGTCACCATCGTACTGGTCTGCGTGGGGGTGGCGGTCGCCGCGGCGATGTCGTGGTACCTGCTGCGCGCGATTTCCCGGCCGCTGAGCCGCGCGGTCGATGTCGCCAACCATATCGCCGGCGGCACGCTGGGGACTGAGATCGTGATCGACTCGCAGGGCGAGTTCGGCGAGTTGCTCATCGCCCTGCGCAAGATGGATCGCCAACTGGCCGACACCGTGCGCGGCATCAAGGCCTCGGCCGAATCGGTGACGGTGGCGTCGCAGGAGATCGCCGCCGGCAACGTCGACCTGTCGGCCCGCACGGAGCAGCAGGCGGCCTCGCTGGAGGAGACCGCGTCGAGCATGACGCAGTTGACCGAGACGGTTAAGCAGACCGCCGAGAACGCGGCCCAGGCCAACACGCTGGCTTCCAGCGCGAGCAGCATGGCCCAGGAGGGCAACGATGCCGTGCAGGCGATGGTCGGCACCATCGACAAGATCAGCACCAGTTCCGGCAAGATCTCCGAGATCACCGGCCTGATCGAAGGCATCGCTTTCCAGACCAACATCCTTGCCCTCAACGCTGCGGTGGAAGCCGCGCGGGCGGGCGAGCAGGGCCGCGGCTTCGCGGTGGTGGCGAGCGAGGTGCGCACGCTGGCCCAGCGTTCGGCCGCGGCGGCCAAGGAGATCAAGGAACTGATCGGCTCGTCGGTCGCGGTGGTGCAGGAGGGCTCCAAGCAGGCGATGGAGGTCGGGGAGAGCATGGGCCAGGTGAAGGAGGCGATCCGCCGTGTCTCGGACATCGTCTCGGAGATCGCGGCGGCTTCGGCCGAGCAGAGCCGGGGCATCGAGCAGGTCAACCAGGCCGTCACGCAGATGGACGAAGTCACGCAGCAGAACGCGGCGCTGGTCGAGCAGGCGGCCGCGGCGGCACAGTCGCTGGAAGAGCAGGCCACGAGCCTGCGCCGCGCGGTGTCGGTGTTCCGCGTGCCCGACGGCACGGCGCACGCCGCGCTGGCGTAACGCAACCCGGCAGCGCAAGTTACGCCACGCGCCGGGGCGGGCGGGTCTTCGGGCCCTGCCTGTCCCGGCGCGTTGTTTTTTTGCGGGCCGCGCGGGCCGATGTGCGCTGGTCGTCTAGGGATTTCTACGGATGGGCTGGCATCGCGGCATGCCGGACATCCCCATGGCACGCGGCACCTTCGCGGCCGGCAGGGCCTCCCGGCTTGGCAAGTCCATGTGTGCCGATGAAGGGGCATTGCCGGGAGAGACTTCCGGCTTGCGGGCCCATGCGGCACACTGCGCCTTTCATCCCGTTCAGAGGGGGCTATGACGCAAACGATCGGCGCTTGCATGCTTGCCAGCGTCCTGTGGCTGGCGGGTCTGCCGCAGGCCTGGGCGCAGACGGTGCCCCACGCCTGGGCCCAATGGCTCGCCACGGCCAGCGCGCGCCATCCGCAATGGAGCGGCCCGAGGTCCGGCCCGCGCGCCGTGGCCGGAACGAGCGTCGCGGTGATCAGCGAGGACCTGCGCAACGGCGGCATCCTGGGCGTTGCCAAGGGGATCAAGGAGGCCGCCGGCACGATCGGCTGGAGCACGCGCGTGTACGACGCGGGCGGCACGCCGGCCGGGCGTGCCCGTGCCGTTGCCTCGGCACTCGCGTCGCAGCCGGGCGGCGTGATCCTGGTCGGGGTCGATGCCCGGGAGATGAAGCCCCAACTGCAGCCGTTCGCCGAGCGCGGGATCCCCATGGTCGGCTGGCATGTCAGCCCGTTCGCCGGCCCGATTCCGGGCAGCCCCGTCGCCGTCAATGTCTCGACCGATCCGGTCGCGGTGGCGCGCGTGACGGCCATGGCGACCATCGCCCGCTCCGGCGGCCATGCCGGCATCGTGGTCTTCACCGACAGCAATTTCCAGATCGCCAAGGCCAAGTCGGCGGCCATGGCGGAGGTGATCCGCGCCTGCCAGGGATGCCACCTGCTCGAAGTCCGCGATGTCGCCATCTCCAGGAGCGCGGAACTGATGCCGGCCATCACGCGCGAGCTGCTCGCCCGCTACGGCGACGACTGGACGGACACGCTGGCCATCAACGACCTCTACTTCGACTACGCCGCGCCCGAACTGACCAAGGCCGGCCGGCCGAGCGCGAGCATGCGCATGCTGTCGGCGGGCGACGGCAGCGCCGCGG
This sequence comes from Ralstonia solanacearum K60, assembly GCF_002251695.1. Classification (NCBI taxonomy): domain Bacteria; kingdom Pseudomonadati; phylum Pseudomonadota; class Betaproteobacteria; order Burkholderiales; family Burkholderiaceae; genus Ralstonia; species Ralstonia solanacearum. The sequence continues at coordinate 1,198,766 of NZ_NCTK01000002.1, read as the reverse complement.
CCTTCACGCGCATCCGCGCGGGCACCTTCCAGGTCGGCACGGTCGCCGAGCCGCTGAACCAGCAGGGCTGGCAACTGGTCGACGAACTGAACCGGCTGCTCGCGCATGCGTCGCTGTCGGGCTACGTGGCACCCGTGCACCTGGTCACCCGGGACAACATCGCCTTCGATGGCGGGCCGCAAGGCCTGTACGATCCCGACAACGGCTACCGGAACACCTACCGGCGTATCTGGAAACCCTAGGCCAGCCGCAGCGGGACGCCGCACCGCGGCCCCATTGAAGCCGCGAGCGGGCCGGGCAAGGGCTCGCGCTTTGGGGGGGCTGCCGCGCCAAGGCCGCAGGCCGCTTCGGCATGCGACGCGGCGGCGGCCCGGGCCTGTCGTCCCCAGGGCCAGGCATTCAAACCTGGCCGTTCACCTGCCTGCGCAAATGACGGGCGACCGACGCCAGCTTCTCGCAGGTCTCCGTCCATTCCCGCTCTGGCGTGGACAGCGGAACCAGCCCGGCGCCGGCTTGCAGCCAGCAGCGTTCGCCGTCCCGGTAGACCGAGCGCAGCACGAGCGCGGCGTCCATCGTCCCGTCGCCGTCGACGGTGAACACGCAGCCGCTGTACAGGCCGCGCGGCCGCTGCTCGTGACGCCGGATGCTGTCGAGCGCTTCGCGCTTCGGGATGCCCGACGCGGTGACAGCGGGGAACAGCTTCTCGAACGCATGCCATGCATGGCGGCTCGCCGCGAGCCGTCCGCGCACGCGCGAGGCGAGATGCTGGACCGTGCCGCGCCGGTAGACGCTCATGAACTCGCTGACGCCGAGCGTGTCGGCATCGCAGACGGCCGACATCTCGTCCATCGCCAATTGCACCGACACCGCGTGCTCGGCAATCTCCTTCGCGTCGCGCAGCAGCTCGCGCTCCAGGCGCGCGTCTTCGGTGGCGTCACCCGTCAGCGCGCGGGTGCCGGCGAGCGGCTGCGTGCTGACGACGCCGTCGGCGCTGACCTCGACCACCGTTTCGGGACTGAAGCCGTACGCCTCGAAGCCGCCATCGCGCAGCAGGAACGAGCGGGCCGGCGTGTTCGTCCGCCGGCCTTCGACATAGCTCGACACCACGTCGAGCGAGGCGGGCACCTCGACCGGCCGCGACAGGATCACCTTCTGATAGGCGTCCGCCTGCATTTCGCGGACAGCGGACGCGACCCGCTCCTTGTACGCCAGTTCGTCGCGCTCGCCATCGATCGTCTCCAGCCGCACGCCGGGCTCGCGATCCCGCGCGACATCCTGCGCCTCGACCAGCGCGACGAGCGCCGTGAGCGCGTCCGGATCCAGGCTGCGGACCAGCACGCTGCCGGCGCTCACCCGGATCTCGCTCTGCGGGATCGCGAGCCGCAGCAGCGGTGCGTCGCCGCGCGCGCCGTCGATGCCGTAGATCAGGTGACAGAACTCGAAGTGGGCGCGCCCATAGGCCCGCCAGGCCTCGAAGCGCACGCCGTCGAGCGCCAGCGCGATCGCGTCGCAAGGCCGCGCTTCGCGCCAGCAGGCACCGTCGCTGCGCCGCACCGTGCCGTCAGGCTCGACGGTGACACTCAGCGCCGCATCGATGCCGATGCTCCATTCGCCGCCGCGCTCGTACAGCATGCAGTGCCGGCTCGGCAAGGCGTGCATGATGCGCGCGGCGAGACCCAGCGGTTCGCTTCGCACCGTCAGGCGCCGCTCGGCGTAGCGTTGCCTGGCAGGCGCGTCGCGCTGCGCGGCCAGCGCGATCAAACGTTGCTTGTCGATCTTGCCGACCGACGTCAGCGGCCAGTGCGGGATGGATTCGATCTGGTCGGGCAGCTTGAATGTGCTGAGGCCGCGCGCGCCCAGCACCTGCCTGACCCCGGCCGCATCGAGCGCGCCGCCCTGCCACCGCACGAAGGCGCAGACGCGTTCGCCGAGCAGCGCGTCGGGCACCGCGACGACGGCCGAGTCCTGCACGCCGGGCAGCGCATTGAGCGCCAGTTCGATTTCCGCTGCTGAAATCTTCTCGCCGCCGCGCTGGATCTGCTCCTTGATGCGCCCCGCGACGATCAGGTTGCCGGCCGCATCCCGCCGCACGAGGTCGCCCGTGCGGTAGTAGCCGTCGCGGGTGAAGCTGCGCGCGTTGTGCTCGGGGGCGCGGTAGTACCCGCGGATCGTGTAGGGGCCGCGCGTCAGGAGTTCGCCGACCTCGCCCGCCGCGACCTCGCGGCCGTGCGCATCGACGATGCGGATTTCGTCAAGCGGCGACAGCGGGCGTCCTTGCGTCTGCACCACCGTGTCGGGCGGATCGTCTAGCCGCGTATAGCACAGCAGCCCTTCGGCCATGCCGAAGACCTGCTGCAGCCGGCAGCCGAGCGCGCCGGGCAGGCGGCCCGCGAGGGCCGGGTCCAGCCGCGCGCCGCCCACCTGGACGAGCCGCAGGCTCGACAGGTTGCTGCACTCCCATTCGCGCGCCTGCACCCACAACTGCGCGAGCGGCGGCACCAGCGCGACGTGCGTCACGCGCTCCTGCTCGATCAGCGGCATCGCTTCGTCGGCGCTCGCGGTATCGGACAGGACCACCGCACCGCCGCTGGCCAACGTGCCGAGCACGCCGGGGCATGCGAGCGCGAAGTTGTGCGCGGCCGGCAGCACCGCGAGGTAGACGCTCGTAGGGTCGAGCCGGCACAGCGTTGCCGACGCGGTGAAGTTGTACGCGTAATCGGCATGCGTGCGCGGAATCAGCTTGGGCGTGCCGGTCGTGCCGCCGGACAGGAGCAGCAGCGCGATGTCGGTCGCCGCCGGCGGGGGCAGCGCGATCGGCCGCGCGTCGAGCGATGCGAGCGACAGAAAGCGCGGGTCGCCGGTGCCGGGGGCGCTGTCGACGACGACCCGGCGCAGCGATGGATGCGCGTCGAGCATGCCGGCAGCCAGCGCGCAGCGATCGACACCGTCCGCGTCTTCGGCGATGAAGTACGCGGCGGGCTCGGCGATGCGGCAGAGCGCGTCCACATCGTGCGCGCGCTGGGCCGGCATCGCGAGCACCGGGATCACGCCCAGGCGGAACAGCGCGAAGCAGACCGTGACGAACGCCATGCCGTTCGGCAACTGCACCATCGCGCGGTCGCCGCGGCGCAGGCCGAGCCCGTGCAGCGCGGCGGCGAGACGGTCGGCACGGCGATCCAGCGCCGCGAACGTCATGCGTGTGCCGCCGGAAACGAGCGCGGTGCGCGCCCCGTGGTGGGCGGCCCAGCGGCGCAGATGCTCGCCGAGCGGCAGGTCGGCGGCGGGCACCTCGGGCGCGGTGCGTGCGTCGTGAGCGACTGAAGCCGGGGCCGCATCGGCCGCCTCGTTCGGGTGCCGAGAGAGAAGCGTTTCCATGAGCTTACCTGTAGGTCAGAGACACATTGAAGTCGATTCGAGCCGGCGCAGGATCCGATGCAGGAAGGCGCGCGGCCTGCGGGTCACGTAGAAGTGGTCGCCGGGGATCGCGATCGGTGCATCTGCGCGGCGCAGCCAGTCGCGCCATGCCGCCACCTCGGCCTGCGAGGCTTCGATGTCGCGGCTGCCGTGGACGAGCAGCGTCGGCGTGTCGAGCCGGCGCGGATCGGTGTGCGGCGCGCGGCAGTAGGCTTCGGTGATCCTGAAGTCGGCGCGCAGCATCGGCAGGAAGATCGACAGCAGCGTCGGGTCGGACAGCAGGCCCGCGTCGCTGCCGCCGATTTCGACGAGCTGGTCGATGAAGGCACGGTCGTCGAGATGGCTGAGCAGCCGGCGTCCCCGCAGGTGCGGCGCGTGGCAGCCGGACAGCACAAGCGCATCCGGCGGTGTCCCGCGCTGCTCCAGGCGCGCGCAGGTCTCGAACGCCACCTGCGCCCCCATGCTGTGGCCGGCGAGGATCAGCCGGCCGCGCGACGGCATCGCTTGTGCGAGTGCGTCGGCGAGCTGATCGGCGAGGTGGCCGATGTCGCGCGCGCCCGGCTCGCGCATCCGGTGGTCCCGGCCCGGGTAGATCGCGAGCGAGACGTCGAGGCCGAATTCTTCGACGCCGCGCCAGTCGCGGAACGCGATGCTGCTGCCGCCCGCGAACGGGCACATCACGAGATGCCACGGCGCCGGCCCGGGCGAGGTGATCCACGGACGCAGCATCGGGTGGCCGCTCATGCCGTCACCCCGGTGTCCGCCCGCGTGGCGCGGAGCGTGCGCGGATCGATCGACGGCGGCGGTGCAACGCGGCGCGCGTGCGCGGGGCCTGCGCATTGCAGTGTTTTCTGCCACACGCGTGCGAGCGCGAGCTGATAGGCGGCTTCGAACGCGCGCGGGGCATCGTCGCCGTCGAGATGCCGGCACAGCGCATGCAGCACGTGGGCGACGCCCGCGGGGCCGTCGACTTCGAGCGCGTCGCGCCAACTGGCCGGCGCGGCATGCAGCGTCAGCGCGGGCGGCAGGTCGAGATACGCGCTGTCGGCGCCGGTCGTCCGGTACGTGCTCCGATTGGCGTCCCGATGCCGAGGGTCGTACGGCGCGGTGGTCCAGACGACCGGGCCGTAGCTCGCCTCCAGCGACAGATAGCCGCTCGGCCAGCCGAGCGTGAGCTGGTGCATGGCGAGGCTGTGCAGGTCCGGGTCGTCGGGATCGAGATAGGTTTGCAGGCGCAGCATCGCCCGGCAACCCGGCAGGCCGACGCGCAGCAGGTGGAATGCGGGATCGTCGTCGCGGCCGGCCTCGATGGCTTCCACGTTCGCGTCGGCCGCGCCGGTGGCCTGCAACAGCAGATCGAGCGACGAGTAGAGCAACTGCCGGCTCGTCGCCAGATGCGCGAAGTGCGCGTGCTCGCCGCCCAGCGCCCGCCGCACGCGGTGCGCGCCATCGATCCAGCCGCGTCCCGCCGGGGTGTGGGCGTAGAAGCTGTTGACCCAGTAGACGCGGTCGCGCTGCGCGGCCAACTGCTGCAGCCGCGCGATGTCGTCCGGATGCAGCGGGTGCTCCTGCACGACGTGCACGCCGCGTTCGAGCAGCGCCTGCGCGAGCAGCGTGCCCGCACCGCCGACGACCGTCGAGCGTACGACCACGCAGGCGATGTCGATGTCGCCGGGCACGTCATCGATCGCGGTGTAGAGCGGAATGCCGAACGCTTGCGCCAGTTGCCTTGCGCGCGGGCTGCCGTTCGCCAGCAGGCCCGCGAGTTCAAGTCCGGGCTGCGGCGCGAGGAAGGCGTTCAGGTAGAGTTCGCCGAACTTCGCGCCGACGACGAGTACGCGCCGGTTGCGCGCGTGGGGGGATGTCATGCGACTTTCTCCTGCGGGCGGTGATGGTGGTCGCGCCACTGCCGGAACAACCCGGCGATGCGCTGCGCGCGGGCGTCGTCCAGCACGAGCGCCCAATGGTTGGTGTCGAGCGTATGGCGTTCGGCGTGGGCCTCCCAGCCTTGCCAGTCGAGCTCGGCCGGCCGCCAGCGATCCGGGCGCCGCGCCGCAGTGACCCACAGGCAGCGGATCGGCAACGGTGCGGGCGCGTGATGCCGTACGAGCAGGCCGAGCAGATCGCCGATGCGTTGCAGCCAGCGCTGCGCATCGGCGAGGCTCGCGCCGGCCGGCAGTAGACCGGCCGTTTGCGCGGCGCGGACGAAGGAGGCCGTCTGTTCGTCGGCGCCCAGCGCTTCGAGCTGGTCGGGCAGGGGAACGGCGACACGCCCCCGCGCCAGCAGGCGCAGCAGCGAGGCCCGGTCGGCGGGATCGACATCGAAATCGGCGCGACAGACGGGATCGAGCAGCACCAGTTCCACCGTCTCGCCGTCCGCATGCAGTACGCGGGCCGCCCCGGCGGCGACGAACGTGCCGTACGACCAGCCGATCAGCGTGTACGGCCCGTGCGGTTGCGTGGCGCGCACCGCCTGCACGTAGTGCGCCGCGAGTGCGTCGAGGCTGGACGGCAGCGGCGTGCCGGCCGCGCGCAGGCCGTGGACGCGGCAGTCCAGGTGGCGCGCGAGCGGCAAATACGCGGCCAGCTCGCCGTCGGACGCATGGAACACGAACACGTGGGCCGGATCGCGCCCGTGGGCGAGCGGCACGATGCAGTCGCCGGCGTCCGCGTCCGCGTCGGGAACGGGTGGCGCATGCAGCGTCGAGCAGAACGCGCCGAGCCGCGGTTGCGCGAAGAGCGCTTGCAGGCTTGCGCCGCGCAGGCCGTCGCGGTTGAGCCGCGCGATCATGCGGGTGGCGATCAGGCTGTCGCCGCCGCACTGGAAGAAGTCGCTGTCGCGGTCGACCGGGCATTTCAGCTGTGCCTGCCAGACCGCGCCGACCTTCCTCTCGAGCCCAGCCTGTTCTTCCGGACTGTACGACGGCGCAATGGATGCAATGGGCGCGATGGATGGGGTGGCCACGTCGTCGATGTGCGATGCGTCGGCGCGCAGCCCGCCATCGTGCTTCGCGTACCGGTCGATGCGCTCGCATTGACGCAGGCGGACCGGCGGCAATGCGTCGCCGCAGCGCGCGCGCAGGTCGCGTTCGAGCGCGCGGAGGTCGAGCCGTCCGGTGCGCGTCGCGCGGGCGAGCACGAGGTGCTGGCGCAGCGGGCTGCATTCCGCTTCCGGCCAGGCGCGCTCGACCGAGAAGCCCGCTTGTTCGAGCGCATCGCGCCACGTCGGCAGGTCGAGCATCGGCTTGTCGTCGGCGGTGCGGAAATCGTCGTAGCCGTTCAGGCCTTCGATGAAGCCGATGCTGGCCATTTGCAGCGCGCTGTCCCGTTCGGTCGCCTCGATCATCATCAGCCGGCCGCCGGGCTTGAGCAACTGCCCGAGGCGGCGCAGCGACCGCACCACGTCGCGCGCGTCATGCAGCACGTTGACCGCGACGACGAGGTCGTAGCCGGCCTCGGGATGCGCATCGAAATCAACGGGAGCATTGATGTCGAGCAGCGCATAGTCGAACGCTGCGTGGCCGGCAAAACGCGCACGGGCTTCGTCGAGGAAGAGTGTCGATACGTCGGTGAACCGGTAGGCTTGCAGCCGGCCATCGAGCGCCGGGACGAGGTGGCGCGTCGTCGCGGCGGTGCCCGCGCCGACTTCGAGCACCTGCAGGCCGCCCGCGTGCTCGCCCAGTGCACGCGCGATCTGCGCGGCGCTGCGGTTCAGGCAGTCGATCGCCGGATTGTCGCTGTACAGCGCGCGGGTGACCGCCTCGTCGTCGAACAGCAGCGCGAGCGGCGCCTGCGTGCCGTCGAACAGGGCGTCGTGCCGCGCGATGCACGTGTCCAGGTATGTACCTAGCGCACGGCTCCAGCCGGCGGACGGCAACGCTTCGAGCGGTTCGGGAACGCTATCGAGCGCACGGACGGCGACGAACGCCTCGCCGTCGCGGCGCAGCCAGCCGCGCCCGGTCAACGCGAGCAGCCATTGGCGCACGAGCCGGCGATACTGCGGCAGCGCGGCCAGCCGAGCCTGCGCTTCATCGAGGTCGTGACGCTGTCCGGCCTGCGCGAACAGGCCGTGGCGGCGCAGTGTCCGGGCGATCCCGTACAGCGCGCGCGCTTCGAGCCAGCGCCACGTCGCATCGATTTCCGCGAGCTGCGCGGCATCGGGCATCGGCAGCGGGGACGCCAGGGACAGCGGCGCCTCGGCGGGCGACGGCACGGCGCGCGCGTCGGCGGCCGCTATCGCGATGTCGAGTGAACTGCCTGCTTCGCCGGGCAGGGCGATAGCATCGCCCACGCCGTCATGCGCGCGCAATACCGCCTCGATCTCGCGCAGATCGATCTCCGGACCCTCCGCCCGCAGCGGCCAGCGATGCCGCCTGAAATCGCGCCACGTGCCGTCGTCGCGCAGCGTTGCAAGATCCGGCTGCGCCATCCGTTCCGGTTGCGCGGCAACCCCGCGCAGCAGGCAACGGTAATCGTCGAACATCGCCTGTGCGGCGCCGGGCGCGAGCACGTCGTCCATGCAATACCAACTGAACACGAGATCGCCGTCGACTTCCATCACCTGGTGGTCGAGCCAGACCTGCGGCGTCTGTGTGAACACGTGGACCGGCTCGCCAAACAGGCTCGTCATCGCCTGGTCGATGCCGAGGCCGTCGAGCGACATGCCGAGCATGCTGGTGAACACCACCGGCATCAGCGGCCGGCCCGGATCGTGCGCGCGGCCGCGCGACAGCTCGCGCATCAATTCGACGCCGTTGACCTGGCTGTGCGCGAGGCGCTGCCAGAGCCGTTCCTGGGTCGCTTCGATGGTCTGGCGCAGCGTGGGCGCGCGGCCCAGGGCGAAATCGATCAGCAGCACCGACGTGAAGTCGCCGATCAGTTGCGCGACCTGCGGGTGGTCGGGACGCCGGTTGAAGAACGTCAGGTTCAGCGTGAAATCCGGATGCCGGCTCCAGCGCTCGAGCGTCTGCGCAAAGAGCGCGAGCAGTGCGGCCGACGGCGTCGCCCCCCAGCGCTGCCAGGCGTGCTTGAGCCTGTCCCAGTCCGCGCGGGCCAGGCGGGCCTGGTACGTGGTGAAGCGCGGCCGCGCATGGCTGGCGCGCGCGGGTTCGAGCGGGAGCGCCGGCGCGGGCGGCAGGTGCGGCAGCGTCCGTTGCCAGTAGCGCCACGATGCCTGCCAGCCCGCTTCGTCGCGACGCGCCTGCTCGGCGAGCACGTAGTCGCGGAACGTGATCTGCAGCGGCGCGAGCGTGTCGCCGCGATAGGCGCCGGCAAGGTCGTCCATCATCACCTTGAAGCTCTGCACGTCGAAGAGCAGCAGGTCGAGGTTCATGTGCAGCCGGTAGCGCGTGTCGTCGAGTTCGCTCACGACCAGCTCGAACAGCGGCCAGCGGTCGGCGGGGAGCACGCGGTACGACAGTGCCTCGCGGGTGTGTTCGAGCGCGCGGGCCTGTTCGTCCGCGCCAAGGCGTTTCAGGTCGTGCCGCTGCGGGCGGTAGGCCGGCACGTCGCGCAGGATGCGCTGGCGGCCGTCCGCGTCCACGACCATCCGCAGCATGTCGTGCCGCGCGATGAGCGCGTTCCAGGCCGCCTCCAAGCGCGCGAGATCGAACGTGTCGTGCCGCAGGTCCCATTCGAACAGCACGTGGCACGCCACGCCGCCATAGTCGATCAGGTCGGTGCGGCCGATCCAGTACGCGTGCTGGATCGGCGTCAGCGGGAAGGGCTCAAAGCGGCTCGCCGCATCATGGACGAGCATGGCGCTTCCCGGGCCGGATGCGTCGGTGCCGGCCGGCGCGGATTCGGCGATCAGCCGCGCGATCCCGGTCAGCGTCATGTCGCGGTACGCCCGTCCGGCATCGAGCTTCACGCCGAGCTGCGACTCGATCGCGCTGCGCAATTCGAGGAACAGCAGCGAATCGAGGCCGAGCCGCAGCAGGTCTTGCTGCGGTGTCAGTCGTGCCGGATCGTCGAGCTTCAGTTGCGTGGCGATGCGCGCAGCGAGCCAGCGGCCGACCGCGTCGGGGTCACGCGGATCGATGCGGTCGGCGGACTGCGTGGCTGTCGGCGTCGATACCGGACTCGCGAGCGCGGCTGGTTCCGTCGGGCCGGCAATCCGGGGCGAGGTAGCACCGTCATCGAACAGCGCGCGCCGCTGCGCATCGAGCCGTTCGGGCAGCACGCGCATCGCGATGCGGTACGGTGCGCTGCGCATCACCGCCTGTTCCAGGTGCCACAGGCCCTCGGCGCTCGACAGCGTGCCCATTCCGGTTGCCGCCAGCTTGTCCTGCAGCGCGGCATCGGCCGCACGGCCGGCCTCGCCCCAAGCCCCCCAGGCCACGGCGATCACGGTGGGCGCCTCGGCGCTTGCCTGCGCTTCGGCCAGTCCGTCGAGGTAGGCACTCGCGAGCGCATGGGCGCCTTGTCCCGGCGCACCGAGCGCGGCCGCCGCGGAGGAGTAGAGCAGCAGGTAGCGCCCGCCATGCGCGTGCAGCCAGTCGCGCAGATGCTGCGCCGCGTCGGCTTTCAAGGCGAGCATGGGCGCGATCCGCACGGCGTCGAGCGCGGCGAGCGGTGCGTCGTCGAGCCGGCCGGCCGCGTGCACCGCGCCGGCGACGCCGCCGTCGGCATGCAACGCTTGCAGCGTGGCATTCAACTGCGTGGGGTCCGCAGCGTCGCAATTCACCCAGCGCAGCTTGCACGCGGATTGGGCTTCGACATCGCGTTGGAACGTCGGCCAGTCGGCGGGCGCGCGCGGTGCGACGAGTGCGATGCGGCGCGCACCCTGGCGCGCGAGCCAGCGCACGCTCAAGCGGCCGAGGCCGCCGAACGCACCGGTGACGATGTGCCAGCGTGCATCCGCGAAGCTGCCCGGGGGCAGCGCGGGCGCGGCGTAAGGCTCGGTCGTGAGTGTCTGCGCAAGCGTGTGGCCGCCGCGCACCGCGAGCCAGCGGGCATCGTTGCGCAGGGCCGCCAGCGCCGGCAGCAACGCGTGCCAGTCCGCCGACGGGGGCAGGTCGATCGCGGCGAGACTCCGCTCGGGCTGCTCGACGGCTGCCACGCGCAGCAGCCCCCAGGCGGCGCGATGCGCGGGGTCGACGCAATCGTCCGCATCGATCCGCCACGCGCCGCGTGTCACGACGACGAGCGGTGCGCGGTCGGCATCGGACAGTGCGGCAAGCAGCGTAGCGCCAACGGCATGGGGCGACCGGATGCCGGCATCGAGCACCAACAGCCGTCGAGCGGCGTGCGGCGCGATTGGAAGGCCGGCGTCACGCAACACACCGGCGAGCGAGGCCGATGCGGTGTGCAATGCAATCTCATCGGCCTTCGGCACTGAGCCGGGCACGACCTGCCAGCGCCAACCGTAATGCGTGCCGTGCGCGGGCACCGGCGCGGGCAGGCCGTCGCCGCCCGGTGCGACGGCCAGCGGCTGCCAAGCGCCCGCCTCGTCGCGCGCGTCGAGGGCGATCCGTGCTGCGCCAAGCGGGGTGCCGCACCAGCGCAGGCGCACGAGCGAGAGCCAGGCGGGCGCGGTTTCCGGCGCCTGGAGCGGCGGAACCGCGCGGCCGTCGCCGTGGCGGCGCGCCAGTTCCGCGCAACTCTGGGCGAGACGCTGCTGCCAGGCTGCGTGCCGGCCGGCGCAGTCGGACCAGTCGGCCAGATAGACGCCGTCGTCGGTCAGGGGCTGGCCGAGCAGGGGATCGGCGTCCTCGGCAAGCCAGGGTGCAAGCGTTGCCGCTCCGCCCGGCGCGGTGGCCAGCACGATGTGCTCGCTGATGCCGGAGGTCGGGGCATCGTCGTCGGGCAGCCAGTCGACCCGCTCGAAGCCCGCCGCGATGCAGTGCGCCTTCCAGCGCGCGGTCGACAGGAACAGCTCGCCGCCGCGCGCCGCCTCGTCGTGCAGCGGCAGGACGAGCGGGCCGAACACGAAATCGAACAGACGCATCGGCCGCGTGATCTCGCGCATCAGCAGCCGGCCGCCCGGCTTGAGCAGCGGCGCGAGATTGGCGAGCGTGCGGCCGACGTGCTGCGTCGCGTGGATCACGTTCGCCGCGACGATCAGGTCGTAGCCGCCGGCCTCGAAGCCTTGCGCGCGGGCGTCCTTTTGCAGATCGAAGACGCGATAGCCGAGATAATCGCGACCCGCGAACTTCTGTTCGGCGCGCCGCGTGAAGATGGGCGAAATATCGGTGAAGTCGTAGCGGACGTTCGGCTCGCCGTCGAGTTCGGGCAGCAGCCACGCGGTGGTGCCGCCGGTGCCGCCGCCGACTTCGAGGATGCGGAACGGGCGGTGCCGGCGAGGGCCGGCCCGCCGTTCGCGCACGAGCCCCGCGACAACGCCCGCCGCGATCCGGTTGAAGTAACGGCCGAAGCTGAAGTCCTGGTACAGCACCTCGACGCCGCTCGATGTGCTGTCCGGGAAGATCACCGCGACCGGCTCGACGTCGCCGCGCATCATCGCGTACAGGCTGTCGCCGGCGCGCGCGACGGTGTCGGCGATCGCGTCGAAGCCTTCGCAGCAGTCGCGCAGGATCCGCAGCAGCGCGTCGCGCTCCGAGTGCGGCACCGCGAGTGCGAGGGCCGGAGCATAGAGGTCGCTGTCGCGCCGGTAGTAGCCGTCTTCGGCGCACGCGTTCAGCAGGCGCACGAGCAGTTGGCGATGGCGCGGCAGCAGGCGGCCCGACCGCAGGATGTCGAGCGCCGTGGCGCCTTGCTCGAAGCGGGCGCCGATGCACCGCCGCACGAGCGCGTCGACGTAGATCGCGTGCAGTTGCGTGACGCAGTCATAGAGCCGCGTCAGACGCGGCAGATCGAGCGATGCGGCGGCGCTGGCCGCGACCCGGCGCCCTTCGGCGAGCGCGGCATCGGCGTGGTGGTGCACGGTCGACGGCGCGGGCAGCGTGGGCGCAGTGGGCTCGGCTTCGCGCCAGTAGCGTTCGGTGTCGAACGGATAGCGCGGCGCATGCACCTTGCGGCCGGACGATGGCAGCACGCGCTCCCACCGCAACGCGATGCCCGCCGCGTAGAGGTCAAACAAGGCCTGCCGGGTCTGCGCGAGCGCAGGCTGCTGCCGGCGCGCGCTCGCGATCCACCGGGCGCGTTCCGGGGCCTCGCGCAGGCCGATCCCGGTGAGCTGGGCGTCCGGTCCCAGTTCGACGAACACGTTGGCGCCGCGTGCGAGTGCCTCGCGGAGGGCGTCCGCGTAGCGCACCGGCTCGCGCATGTGCCGCCGCCAATAGTCGCCCGCGTTGAGCCGCTCGGCATCGAGCGTCCCGCCCAGCAGGGTCGAGATGAGCGGCAGCTTGCCGGGTGCGGCATGCAATCGCGCGGCCGCCTCGCCGAATGCGTCCAGCACGGGATCGAGCAGCGCCGAGTGTGCGGCGCCCGCGACCGCCAGGCGTGCATGGCGGACGTTGCGCGCGGCCAGTTCGGCGGCGAGCGCGTCGATGGCATCGTGACGGCCGGACAGCACGAGGTGGCGCGCGCTGTTGTACGCGGCAACGTCAACGCCGAAGCGCTCCGCGAGCGGCAGCAGCGCGTCGGTGCCCGCGAATGCGGCGAGCATCGCGCCGCCCGCGCAGCGCTGCATCAGCGCACCGCGCAGCCGCACGAGCGGCATCACCTGTTCGATCTCGTAATGTCCCGCCACCACAGCGGCCGCGTATTCACCGACCGAGTGGCCGATCACCAGGTGCGGTTCGAGACCCAGCGCGCGCCAGTGCGCGGCCATCGCAAGCTCGAACGCGACGATCGCGGGTTGCGCGTATTCCATCCGTTCGAGCAGGTCGGCGCGTTCGCCGAACATCGCCGCGCGCAGCGGGACCTCGAGCTCGCCGTCGCACGCCGCGAAGCAGCGGTCGAGGCACGCGGCGAACGCCGGCGATTGCCGGTACAGCGCCTGCCCCATGCCGGGCCAGTGCGAGCCCTGGCCGGTGAATAGCCACGCGAGTTGCCCGGGCTCGCCTTCACCGCGCTGGACGAGCGCGTCGTCCTCACCGGCGGCGAACGCATCGAGCGCGGCCGTGGTTTCTGCGTTGTACGGTACCGCGAGCCGGTACGGCAGGTCGAGCTGCCGGCCGTGCAGCGCGGTATGCAGCAGGTCGCGGGCCGGGCCTTGCCGCAGCGCATCGGCATAGGCGAGCGCGAGGCGCTGCAGCGCGGCGGGGCTTGCGGCGCTCAGCAGCAGCGCGGCGCCCGCGTCCGGCGGCGTCGGGTTGCCGGCGTCCACGGCCGCGCGCAACGCGTCCGGCAGCGAGGCGACGACGACATGGCAGTTCGTGCCGCCGATGCCGAACGACGACACGCCCGCCACGCGCGATGCGTCGTTCCACGGCTGGGCCTCGGTCGGCACGTAGAACGGGCTGTCGTCCAGGCCGAGCGCCGGGTTCGGCCGGGCGAAATGCAGGCTCGGCGGAATCGCGCGGCGTTCGACCGCGAGCACCGCCTTCAGCAGGCTCGCGATGCCCGCCGCCGTGTCGAGGTGGCCGAGGTTGCTCTTGACCGACCCGAGCGCGCAGCGCGGCCCGGCGTCGGCCGGGTGGAACACGCCGCGCAGCGCTTCGAGTTCGATCGGATCGCCGAGCGGCGTGCCGGTGCCGTGCGCTTCGATCAGGCCGACCTGCGTGCTGTCGACGCCCGCAAGCATCAGCGCATCGCGGATCGCATCACGCTGGCCGGCAGCCGACGGTGCGGTATAGCCGACCTTGCGGTCGCCGTCGTTGTTGACCGCGCTGCCGAGCAGCACCGCGACGACCGGGTCGCCGTCGCGCAAGGCGTCGCCGAGCCGCCGCAGCACGACCGCGCCGACGCCGTTGCCGGCGAACGTGCCCTGCGCGTCGGCGTCGAACGGCCGGCAGCAGCCGTCCGGCGAGAAGATCATGCCCGGCTGGTGCAGATAGCCCGCCTGCTGCGGGAACGACACAGCCGCGCCGCCGGCCACGGCCATGTCGCATTCGCCGGCGCGCAGGCTCTCGCACGCAAGATGCACCGCGACGAGCGAACTCGAGCACGCGGTCTGCACCGAGAGCGCCGGCCCGCGCAGATTCAGCTTGTACGCCACGCGGGTGGCGATGTAGTCCTTGTCGTTGCCCATCAGCGACTGCAGGCCCTTGACCTGCGCGACTTCGGCGATCCGCAGCGGCGCCTTGCCCGGATACGTGCTCACGCGCGCCGAGCCGAACACACCGGTGCGGTGCGGCACGCTGCGCGGCGCATGGCCGGCGTGCTCCAGCGCGTGCCAGACGATCTGCAGGAAGAGGCGCTGCTGCGGATCGATCGATTCGGCTTCCTGGCGCGAGTAGCCGAATAGCGTGGCGTCGAACGCATCGGCATCGCGCACCACGGTGCCGACGTTGACGAAGTTCGGCGCGTCGATGGTCGCGGCGTCGAGGCCGGCGTCGAGCAGTTCCTGCCGCGTGAAGCGCCGGCTGCCCGCCTTGCCGGCGAGCAGGTTGTGCCAGAACGCGTCGCTGTCGTCTGCTTCGGGAAAGCGGCAGGCGTGGCCGATCACGGCAATCGGTTCGCAGTCGGGGTAATGCGCCGCGAGCAGCGCGTCGAGGTCCGCGGCCGGGGGCGCGGACGATGTGGTTTTATCCATGGACGGTGTCGAGAGAGGGTTCGTGGGCGGTGGGCGAAGACGCATGCGCCGGGGACGCGGCCGGGGACCCGGCAAGCCGGCGGCACAGCCGGATCGCGGGCCACAGGCTGATCACGCCAAGGACGGCGATCAGCGCAAGCACCGGTCGATAGCCGGTGTCATGGCTCAAGCGCAGCACGGCCATCGAGGTCAGCATGCCGACGGCCATGTCGGTGGACTGGAACAGCGCATAGTCGGACGCCGGCTGATGCGCACGGGTCAGCCCCATCAGCACGTTGTAGAGCGTCACGAAGCCCACCGCCGCGGCAACGTTGACGACGCCGAACGCCAGCGTCCAAGCCCGCGCGCCGAAATACGGATAGCCGGCGGCGAGCACGCCGGCGATCAGCGGGAACGACAGCATCACGGGCACGAGGCCCCGCCACGCACCGAAGCGGCGCGCGGCCCAGCCGCCGATCGCGATGCCGATGCCGCTCGCCAGCGTGCTGTAGACGGTGACGGCTTCGCCGAGCGCGCTCAGGCTGAGCCCGGCGTCGACGAGCAGCACGGTTTGCAACGCCATCAGCCCGCGCATGGCGACGAGGTAGAGCGCCGTCAGCGCCAGCGCGGGTGCGATCCCGCGCAGATTGCGCCAGTCGAGCCGCGGGCGCGCCGAGCCGGCGGGCGCGGCCTGCATCGGCTGGCGGACCAGCAGCGGCGGAATCAGCAACAGCAGCGACAGCGCGGCGATACCCGCGAAGCCCAAGCGCCAGCCCGCGCGCTCGGCGATCGTCAAGAACACGAACGAGCCGAGCGGAATCCCGAGATAGCTGCCGCCGACCTGCGCGACGTTGGCGAGCGGGCGGCTGCGCGCGTCGGTCGTGCAGATCGCGATGCCGTTCGCGTAGATGCCGTGGCTCGCGGATAGCAGCGACAGCAGCGTCAGCAACGTCACGATCGCGCCCGCCGCGTGCGTTGGCGACAGGAAGCCGATGCCCGCGATCGCGGCGGCCATGCCCAGTTGCAGCAGCACGAGGCTGCCCTGGTAGCGGTTGCCGCGCAGCGGCAGCGCATGGCGCTCGCACCACGGTGCCCACAGGAACTTGCCGACCCACGGCAGCATCGCGAGCGACAGCCAGCTCAACTGGGCGAGGTCGGCGCCCGCGTGCCGGAAGTAGCCGACCACGCCCTGCATGGTCAGCGCGCTGACCATGCCCTGGTGCGCGTAGTAAGACCAGTACGGCAGATAGCGCTTCATGCCGTCGCTCCCAGCCGGCGCTGCAGCTTCGCCTTGCGCTGGTCGAGCAGCGCGCGCCGGTTGGCATCGTCCGCGTGCGCCGGTGCGGCTGCGCCGCCCAGGTGCGCGGCAAGCGCGTGCGGCGAGGCATGCGTGAACAGGTCCGTGATCGCGAGCGATGCGTAGCCGGTTTGCCGCAGCCCGATATGCCAGCGGACCAGTTCGAGCGACGACGCACCCGCCTCGAAGAAGCTCTGGCGTGCGGCGATCGGCCGGCCGAGCGTTTGTTCGAAGTGCTGGCGCAGCCGGCCGACCAGCGCGGGGTCGACCGTCGCGTCGTCGCGAGCGGTGTCGTCCGGCGCAGGGCATGCCGTGGCGGGGGCATCGAGCGACGAGCGCGCCGCCGCCTGGCCGGCGCGCGGCACGAGAACGTCGAGCGGCAGCGCCCATGCCGAGGCATCGGTCGCGAGCCGCTCCAGCAGCGCGACGTACTGCGCGAACATCGCACGCAGGTGGGCGGGATCGAACAGCGCTTCGACCGCATCCCAGTTGAAGCGCAGTTCGCCTTCCGATTCATAGACCTGGTGGTCGAGCCACACCTGCGGCGTCTGCGAGATGCCCCAGCGCGGCTTGAGCCACGACGCCTGCGCGAGGAAGCGGTCGTGGTCGAAGCCGAGCGCGCTGGTGAACACGACCGGCATTTCGGCGGTGGCCCGGCCGTGCCGCTGGGCAAGCTGCCGCATGACCCAGAGCGCCGACACATCGCGGTGCGCGAGATCCTGCCAGAGGCGCTGCTGCAGCCGCTGCGCGCTCGCGAGCCAATCGTGCGCGGGTTGCCAGGCGAGCAGGAGCAGCGAGGTGAAGTCGCCGAGCACCTGCTCGATCTGCGGATGCACGGGCTGCCGGTCGAACAGCGTCAGGTTCACGCACAGCGCGCGCTGCGCGCTCCAGGCGGACAACACCGCCGAGTAGGCCGCGAGCAGCAGCGCGGAGGGCGTCAGGCTCGCCGTGCCGGCGCGTTCCTTCAGTGCGTTCCATTGCGCGCTCGGCAGCGCCGCGGACAGCCGCACGAAGCGCGGCGTGTCGATGTCGGCCGGCGCTTGCCGCAGCGGCAGTTGCGGCGCGGGCGGCAGCGTGTCGAGCCGGCGTTGCCAGTAGGCGATGGAGGTGTCGTCCGGGCGCCGGCCGGCGGTGTGCATGACGTAGTCGCGAAAGCCGATGTCGAGCGGCGGCAGCGCATGATCGGGCGCGAGGTACAGCGTTTCGAGTTCCGCGAGCAGGATCTGCATGCTCAGGCCGTCGAGCAGCAGGTTGTCGAGGCAGACGTAGAGGCGGCTGCGTCCGCTGCCGTCTTCCGCCGCCTGCACGTCGAACACGGGCCAGCACGCCGGCTCGCGCACCTGGTACGCGAGCCGTTCGCGCAAGGCGGTTGCATCGGTGCCGTCGAGGCTTGCCACGCGATGGCGCGTCAGCGTGAACGGCGGCACCTCGGCCAGCACCTGCTGCCGGCCATCGCGCACGACCGCGCGCAGCATGTCGTGGCGCGCGATCAGCCGGCGCCACGCCGTTTCGAAGCGCGCGACGTCGAGCCGTTCGACCTCGAATTCGACGAAGAACTGCGAACCGACCCCGCCCAGCGCGAAGCCGGCCTGGCGGCCCACGAGATAGGCCTGCTGGACATCGGTGAGGGGGAACGGCAGGCCGCGCGATGCGGCATCGGGTTGCAGCGCGTCGGCGGCCGGTTCGGCACGCGGTCGCAGCGTCGCGGCGAAGGCGGCGAGCGTCGGGTAGTCGAACAGATCGCCGAGCCGCGCCGTGTAGCCGGCCTGGTCGAGTTCGCCGATCAGGCGCGTGGCGAGCAGGCTGTCCCCGCCGAGCTGCAGGAAGTGGCTGTGCCGGTGCACCGTGTCGACCTGCAGCAGACGCTGCCACAGCGCGGCCACGGTCCGTTCGGCGTCGCTCTGCGGCGCTTGCCGGGTGCCAGCGTCGTCGTCGGCGGCAGGCGCGCAGCGGGACAGCAGCGCCTTGTGATCGATCTTGCCGTTCGCGGTGAGCGGCAGCGCGTCGATGAAATGCAGCCGCTGCGGCACCATGTAGGACGGCAATTGCGCGGCGAGTGCCGCGCCCAGCTTGTGCGGATCGGGCGTGCGCACGGTCGGCCGCGCGCGCAGCACGAACCGCTGATGGCTGCCGACCGCGTCCGCCAGCTCGCAGGCCAGCCCACGGGCCTCGAAGGCGCGGCGCCAGTCGTGCGCGCCGCGCAGATGCTGCTGTGCCGCCGCGCCGTCGTCGCTCAACAGATCGGCGCTGACGAGCGCAAGCGCCGAGGCGTCGCGCAGTTCGGTCACGTAGACGAGCGCCGCCGGCGCGGCCAGCGCAGTGAGCGCGTCGAGTGCGGCGTCACCGATCCGGTGCAGCGCGTTGTTCGCCCACACGATGTCCGCGCCGTGCGCGAGGTCGTTCAGCGACGCGGCATCCGCCCGGTGAACGCGTGCGTGCGGGTAGGGCTCCAGGCGAGCCTGCGCGCACAGCACCCTGTCCTGCGATGCGTCGATGCCGGTGTAGGCCAGGTGCCGCGGATCGACGCGGCGCAGCAGCGCGGCGCCGGACTGGCCGCCGCGCGCGCCGATTTCGACCAGCCGCACCGGGCGGCCCAGCGTGCGGGACAGCGTCGCGATCGCGGCGGCGAGGGCATCGATGGTGTGCTCGGTGCCCGGGCTGCGCAGCAGCAGCGACTCCGGCGCCCAGAACGGATGATCGAGCAA
Source organism: Ralstonia solanacearum K60 (assembly GCF_002251695.1). Classification (NCBI taxonomy): domain Bacteria; kingdom Pseudomonadati; phylum Pseudomonadota; class Betaproteobacteria; order Burkholderiales; family Burkholderiaceae; genus Ralstonia; species Ralstonia solanacearum. The sequence continues at coordinate 1,179,772 of NZ_NCTK01000002.1, read as the reverse complement.
CGTATGCGCCGGGCGCTGTCCCCGCAGGATGCCGCCGAGCGCGTCGTGGTGCGCGAGCAGCGCATCCGCCGTCGCGAACAGCGGATCGTCGGCGGGCGGCAGGTCGGGCGGGTTGTCATGGCGCGGGCCACGAAGATAGGCGCCGTCCTGCTCGGCCAGTCGTCCGTGGGCGGCAAGCAGCGCAAGCCACCGCCCGAACAGCGCCCGCCAGGCCGGTTGCGCGCGATAGCACGCAAGCGCGGCATCGACGGACAGCGGCGTGCCGAAGTCCAGCCCCGCGCGTTGCAGGTGTTCGTGCAGGAAATCGGCCACGATGCGATCCAGGTTGGCCTCGACGTGGCTGTCCCGGGACGGACTGCCCGCGCCGACGCCATGCGCGAACAACGCGCCATAGTCAGGCGGCAGCGCCGGGTCCGCCTGCCGTTCGGAGCAAAGCGCCGGGCCGGACGGCACGACGAACGCGGCGAGCGATCGGTCGCGTTCGCCCACCGCGAGCGCGACGCCGGTCTTGACGCCATCGATGCGGCTGAGCGCGGCGTCGATCTCGCCGAGCTCGATCCGATAGCCGCCGATCTTCACCTGCTTGTCGCGCCGGCCGAGGAACTCGAGCGTGCCGTCCGGCCAGTAGCAGCCGAGGTCGCCGGTCTGGTACCAGCGCCCGCACGCGTCTTCGACGAACTGGCGCGCGGTGCGCTCGGTATCGTTGAAGTAGCCGAGCGCCACACCTTCGCCGCCGATCCACAGCTCGCCCGGCACCCAGTCCGGGCAGTCGCGGCCCTGCTCGTCGACGACGCGGTAGCACTGGTTCGCCAGCGGAAAACCGTAAGGGATCGAGCGCCAATGCGGCGGCACCTCACCCACGTCATACGCGTTCGACCAGATCGACGCTTCGGTCGCGCCGCCCATCGCCACGAGCTCGCCGTCGGCGCGAAACGCGCGGTAGCGCGCGGGCAGGTCCAGGCCGATCCAGTCGCCTGACAGCATCACGGCACGCAGCGACGACGGCGCGCGCAGCGCAAAGCCTTCGGCATAGGTCAGCAGCATGTCGAACAGCGCGGGCACGCTGTTCCAGAGCGTCACCCGATGGCGTTCGATGCATTCGCACCAGACAGCCGGATCGCGCCGCTGCGATTCGTCGACGAGCACCAGCGCACCGCCCGCGGCAAGCACGCCGAAGATGTCATAGACCGACAGGTCGAAGTGCAGCGCGGACAGCGCGAGCACGCGATCGTCGGGACCCACGCGGTAGCGGCGGTTCAGCTCCGCGCACGTGTTGAGCGCGCCGCGGTGCGGGATCACGACGCCCTTTGGCGTGCCGGTCGAGCCGGATGTATAGATCACGTAGGCCGGCGCGCCCGGATCGACCGCGACGGCATCGTGCAGCGCGTCGGCGGTCACCGCGTCCTGCCATGCCAGGTACCGCGACGGGTCGTCCGCCGCCGGGATCGCGCCGGCATCGTCGCGGCACACGAGTACCCGCTTCACCGCAGCGTCGTCGTAGATCTGGCGGCGTCGCGCCTCCGGCTGATCGAGCGGCACGGGCACGTAGACCGCGCCCGCATGCAGCACGCCGAGCACCGCGGCGATCTGCCCGACACCCTTCGATATGCTGACCGCGACGGCGTCGCCCGCCCGTACGCCGCACGCTGCGAGCGCGCCCGCGCAGCAGCGGGCCAGGTCGGCGAGCGCCCCGTAGCTGAGCCGTTCGTCGCGATGGATCAGCGCGACAGCGTCGGGCGTGCGCTCGGTCGTACGGAAGACGCCGTCGTGCAGGCAGCCGTCCGGCACGGCGCGTGCCGTGTCATTGACGCGCGCACGGACCGCGCGCTGCGCCTCGGGCATCGGATCGGGCAACGGCCGGCGCCAGGCGTGCGCGTCGCGCACGAGCCCCCGCACCAGTCCGACATAGGCGTCGAACAGCGCATCGACAAGGCCCGCCGGGAACAATGCGTCGTTGCTGTCCCATTGCAGCCAGACGGATGTGCCGTGCTCGAACGCGAGATGGTCGATCCACACTTGCGGCGTCTGCGAAATACCCCATGCGGGCTCGCCGAGCGTCGTGGCCGTGTCGTGGCCGTACAGCGGGCGGCCGAGATTGCTGGTAAAGACGATGGGCGAGCCGTACGGATGGCGTTGCGCCCGGCGCAATTCGCGCAGCAGTTCGACGCCCGACCAGTGGCGATGCTCGTACGCTTCGGCAAAGGTCGTCTGGTTCGCGCGGGCGAGCGCATCGAACGCCGCGCCTTCGCCGGCGAGATCGATCAGCAGGATGTTGGTGAAGTCCCCAATCATCCGCCCGACGGCCGGATCGAGCGGATGGCGATCGAACAGCGTCAGGTTCAGCAACAGTCGTGGCTCGCCGCTCCAACGCGCCAGCACCGCGCCGAAGCACGTCGCGAGCGCCATCGTCGGGGTGACGCCGCACGCGCCCGCTTGCGCCTTGAACGCCTGCCAGTCGGCCGCACAGAGTTCGGTGCGGCGACGGCTGAAGCGCACCGGCGCGACGCGCTCGGGCTCCTGCGCGAGCGGCAGGCGCGGCGCGGTGGGCAGTTCGGGCAGCTTCGCGCGCCAGTAGCGCTGTGCCGCATCGCGCGCGGCCGCGCTGTCGTGCTGCAGGTGGGCGATGTAGCTGCGGAAGTCGTAGGCAACGCTGATGTCCGGCAGCGCGTGGCCGCCGACGAGCGCGGCCAGCTCATCGAACACCAGCGTGAAGCTCGCCGCGTCGAGCACGAGCAGGTCGATATTGACGTGCAGGCGATGCCGATCGCCGGGAAGCCGCGACAACTGGAAGTCGAACGTTTCGCCGCGCTCGACGTCGAGCACGCGATGGCCGAGGCGCTCGCGCAACGCGGCGAGCGCCTGCTCGCGCTCGGCGTCGCCGCAGGCGCGCAGATCGTGCACGGTGACACCCGGCCAGCCCGGCTGCGCGCGCCACGCCTGGCGGCCATCCGCGCGGAACGCAACGCTCAGCATCGGATGGCGGGCGATGAGCGTGCGGACGGCATCCTCCAGCGCGTCCGGTGTCAGCCCGGCGCCGTCGAATTCCTGGTACAGGTGGCAGCCGACGCCCCCGAGCGGCTGCTGCGGCGACCGGCCGACCAGATACGCATGCTGGATGGGCGTCAGGTCGAACGCCTCGCCGTCGCGCATCGTCGGCCATGCCCGTGTTGTGACCGGGCGCATGGCGGCGCGCGCGGGGCTGCGCCGCATCAGCTTGAGCCAGCCGGCGAGCGTCGGCTCGCGGTACAGCTCGCGCATCGTCAGCGTGTAGCCGCACGAGCGCAGCCGGTTCAGGCACGCCATCAGGCGCATCGAGTCGAGGCCCAGCTCCAGCAGATTGGAATCGGCGCTCAGTTGCTCAGGACTGACGCGGAGATCGGCGGCGAGCGCTTCGCGCAGCGATTCGCCATCGCGCGCAACAGGGTCATCCCCGGCGGGGGCCGAGGAGGCGGGGCTCGGATGAAGCGTGGACATGGATGAGGCTTCCGGTTCGGTTGAGAGTCGGCACGTCGCGGACGAAGACGCGCCCTCGGCGCGCACGCCGTTGCCCGTTTCCGGGCGCGAGCGGGGCGCGTCGTGTGATGTCGTGGATGGCCGGTGATCGGCCCGGGGGACGTTGGCGGCGCTATCGCGAGACGGTGGCGGTCCTGCTCGCCACCTGCGCGGGGAGGCCGGCGGGTGCGGCTAAGGACTTCGCCGTGCGTCGCGCGATGCGTCGACGGCGGGTGCGCACGGATTCGGTGCCGCCAGCAGCGCCCGGGCCCGGGTCTGCGCGTCGTCGCGCGCGGCCGCGACCAGAAAAGGGTAGGGCGCATGGCCCGACCCGTTCCAGGCGCGGGCTTTCGCTTCATGGGCCTGCCGCAGCGCGGTATCCGCTTCGATGCGGATCGCGCCGACGCAATGGTGCAGTTGCGCCGTGTTTTCCCGGCTCCACTGCACATAGGTGGAAACGAAGCGCGGCGAATGGCGCGGCAGTTCCTCGCCGTCCATCAGCAGGACAAAGGGTTCGGCGCGCGCGTACAGCGCCCGGATCTCGGCGAGCCGCGCGTCCGCGTCCGTGTCGGCCACCTGCGTGGGCATGTGCAGGTAGACGATCGGCCAGGATCGGGTATCGATGAAGTCGTGCATGCGTCCCTCGTTGGTATCGCCACGCGGGCGGCGGGATTCGAGACCGGCGACGCGGGAGCCGGGGCCCGGGCGTGTCGCACGATCGCTTGATGGCTGACCGCAGAACCTTCCCGGACGCGCGGTGCGTCGTCAGTGCGCCCCGCACGCAACGATCCCGTCGCGTGATGCGCGCGCCCCGGCTTGCCGTGCCGCCATATGCGAAGAAATGATAATCATTATCATTTTGTGGGCTCTACCCGGATCGGATTTGTTTTTGCCCGCATCGGAACAGCGCGGAACGGCGCCGTGCCACGCGCCAAAAAACACTGTGCCCGGAACGGATGCGGCCCGATCCGTTCCGGGCGAGCGCGGCCCGGCCGGGCAAACGAAACGCCCCGTCAGCGGCGCTGCTTGAGCGCGGAAGGCGTCACGCCGAACTGCTTCTGGAACGCCGCCGTGAAATGGCTCGCATTGGCGTAGCCCATGTCCGCCGCGACCGTCATCACCGGCGTGTCGGCGGCCGACAGCCGGCGCCGTGCCTCGTGCATCCGCTCCTGCTGAAAGAGCCCGTAGACGCTGTGCTGGAACAACTGCCGGAAGCCGCGCTTGAGCTTCTGCGCGCTGAGCCCCGTTTCCTTCGCGAGCATGGCAATCGTCGGGGCCTGGGTCAGGTCTGCGAGCAGCAGATCCCGCGCGCGCAGCAGCTTGGGGTGGTCCGCCTTGAGCAGCGGCGCGGGCGGTGCGATCACGTTTCGATGGGCTTCGATCATCAGGCTCGCGAGCGCGAGGCTCTGCCCGAGCAGCCACAGCGCCGGACGCTCCGCGCGGTCGTGCGTGGGCTGAGGCGGCTTGCGCATCGCGAGGCTCAACGCCTGCGCGGTCGCGAGCATCTCCGCGTCGCAGCGACAGGGCTCGCAGCAGCGCGCCGAATCGAGCCGGCTGCGCAGCACGGTGTCGATGTCGGGCGCCAGTTCGCACAGGCGGTCCGGCCGGATCGACACGGTCACGCTTTCGATCCGGCCCGCGTGCGTCGACTGCCCCCGGCAATCCGGCGTGTAGCTGATGCAACCCGTGCCGGCGGGCAGCACGTGCTCGGTTTCCCGCCGGCCATCGTCGAACGCAAAACGCGAATGCCCCTGCAGCGCGCAGCAGAAGTGGACGCGTCCCCAGTCGTCGCGGATGTTCATCGAAACGGGCTGCCGCTGCTCGCCCCGCCAGACGAGCACGTCGATGCCGTCCTGCAGCGTGATGTGAAGCAGCCGGTAGCCGGGGCCCGATTCCTGGTGGGATGACGGGTTCGTTAGCAGGGTCGAGATCGGCATCTCGGCTTGCGTGAGCGCTGGGCTGGGCGCGGACATGGGTTGCGTCTCCGTGCGGGCGACCCGATTGGGGCGGCGGCCGATCCAATTCGGGTAGAAATCTAAATGAGAATCGTTATCATTATTGCGGCTTCAGCCGGGCTTGTCGAGACGGCAGGCCTGCGTCGGGCGGGGACGCCCCGGCGAGGCCGCCGCGAGGCGAGCGCCCAGGCGGGAGCGGGAGGGCGCCATGGCGTCGATCCCAATCCATTCATCCAATAAGGAGTGCGTTTCATGCGGTATCAGGGGGGAGCTTGGCCGGGGGGCCTTCCGAGGCCGAACGCTATTGCGGTGGGTATGGCGATAGCGTTTGCTCAGTTGCCGACGGCCGCGTTGGCCGGGCAACCGGATGAACCGGCGGCGGGAGGCGGTCGCTCGGCCGGGGGCACATCGAACAAGACCGAAGTCGAATTGCCCGCCGTGACCATCACCGCAAGCAAGCGCGACCAGTCGCTGGCCTCCGTCAATGGCGCGGCGGCGGTGGTCCAGCAGCCGGCGCTCGACGATGCGCAGGTCGCCAACACCCAGGATCTCCAGCGCGTGCTGCCCGGCGTGGAGATCGCGGGCGGCGGATCGTTGCTGTTCCCTGTGATCAGCGTGCGCGGCGTGTCGTCGGCCCAGGATTTCTACAATCCGGCGCTGACCCTGTACGTCGACAGCGTACCGCAACTGCCGACTTTCACGGCCCAGACGCTCCTGAGCGTCGATCGCGTCGAACTGCTGAAGGGGCCGCAGGGCACGCTGTACGGCAAGAGCGCGGAAGGCGGCGTGCTGAACATCGTCACGCTGCCGCCGGACGACATGCTGCGCGTGCGCTTGCGCACGGGGCTGTCGAGCCGGGGCGGCAATGTCGAGCAAGCGGAAGTGGCGGGGCCATTGGTCAAGGATCTGCTGTACGGCAGTGTGTCGCTCGCGCAGGTCGATGCGCCCGGCGACCTGCGCAACCCCGTCTCCGGCGCGAGCCATCAGGGCGGGGCGCGCTCGCTCGCCGGCAATGTGAAGCTGCGGCTCGCGCCGGCCGGCGCGCCCTGGGAAGCGGGCCTGTCCGCCGGGCGCGACTGTACCAAGGCGACCCAGGACATCTACGTGCCGTTCGACAACATCGCGAGCCGGACGGCGAACATCGATCCCAGGATGCCCGCGCAGTATGCGCAGCCGTATCTGCGGCGCTGTGGAAACAGCTACGCGCTGTCGGGCCGCTACGACATCGGCCAATGGCGCCTGAGCGCGGTCTCAGCGTGGCAGAGCGTCGATATCGAGCGGCGTTTCCCGTACCTCCAGTACTTCGTGCAGCAGCCGGAGCAATGGCGGCAGAACGTCCAGGAATTGCGGCTCGCCACCCGCGCGCCCAAGCGACGCTGGGACGCGGTGTTCGGCCTCTATCGGCAGGACGTGCACCAGTCGCGCTTTTCCACCTATGACATGGTGATCCCGTCGGTGGTCAACCTGACCACGACAACCTCCGGCAACCAGAGTAAATCGCTCGCCGCCTACGGCGACGTCACCTGGCACACGACCGACGCGCTCGATCTGTCGGCCGGGCTGCGGGCGTCACGCGACCAGGCATGGACCGCATTCGCGGGCACCACGATGACGTCCTCGGGTGCGTATTCGACGTTCTCCGGCGCCAACGCTAGCGCCGGCAATCGCGTCCTCGGCAAGGTGTCCGCCGGCTATCGGCTCGATCCGGCATGGCGCGTCTACGCCAACGTCTCGCAAGGCTATAAGCCCGGCGGCTTCAATCTCGCGCCGTCGAGCCCCGCCGACGCACGGGGCTACGGCCCCGAGCGCGCCATCAGCCGCGAGATCGGCGCACGCTACGACAACCGGTCGTTGCGCGGCAACGTGGCGCTCTACCGGATCGACATCCACGACGCCCAGCTCTTCAGCGGCAACGCACTCGGCTACCAGACGCTGAGCAACGTCGGCGATACCCGCTCGACCGGCGCCGAGTTCGCCCTCGAATGGGATGTCGCGCGGGGCTGGACGGCCGGGCTCGACGGTTTCGTCAACCATGCGACGTTCCGCAGCTACACCGATCCGTACGGCTGCACCACCTGCGTCGGGAACGACGTACCGTTTGCGCCGCGCTACGGTCTGGCGCTGAACCTCGCCGGCAAAGTGCCGACGGCCATCGGCGCGGTGCGGCCGCGTATCGCGGTGCGCTGGCTCGGCGCGCAGTACTTCGATACCGCCAACAAGCTGCGCCAGGGCAGCTACGCGCTCGTCGATGCATCGCTCGGATGGCGGCCGCGACACGACATCGGGATCGCGCTCTACGTACAGAACCTGACGAACCGCGACTACCGCACGTATGCCTTCGCCGCCCCGACAGGCAACCTCGCCATGGTCGGCCTCGGGCGCACGGTCGGCATGACGGTCTCGTTCGACTATTGACTCTTGACTATCGACGCTTGCCTATTGACTTGGCGGCATCCGCATCGCGGGTCGCCTGCGTGCCGCGCGCTCCCGCATCAGGCGCCCGGATCACGCTCCTCGGGAATCACCATGCCTGAACCCTCGATCAAAGACACCCACGCAGCGCCGCGGCAGGGCGCCTGGAGCATCATGCGCCCCGTGCGCGGGCAGATCCGTTTCGCGATGGGCCTCGCCTCGCTTGCGGCGCTGCTCGGTCTCGCCTTCCTGCTGTCGCTCGCGTGGATCGTCCGCAGCCTCGACGCGAGGCCGCACGCGTGGCCCGCCTGGCCGGTGGCATGCGCCTTCGTCTGCCTGATCGGCAGCTATCTGGCGCGGCTCGGCGCATTCGGCCAGTCCCATCGCGCGGCCTTCCGGCTGGAGAAGATCCTGCGCAGCGAGCTGACCGCGCACCTGACGCGCGTGCCGCTCGGGACGCTGCAGCAGGTCGGGGCGGGTGCGCTGTCGAAGGTCGTGCACGACGACGTGAAGGCCCTGCACATCTTCGTCGCCGACAGCACCCCGCTCTACGCGCGCGCGTTCGTCGGGCCGGCGTGCACGCTCGCCGTGCTGCTCTGGCTGGATTGGCACTTCGCGCTCGGGGCGGTGGCGGTGCTGGCCATCGGGTTCGGCCTGCTGCGGCTCTCGATGCGCAATGCCGCGCAGATGAGCCGGCTGTACAACACGGCCCGCGAGCGCGTGAGCGCGGCCGTCATCGAGTTCGTGCAGGCCATGCCCGTCGTGCGCACGTTCGATGCCGGTTATTCGACGTTCGGGCGCTACCAGCATGCGCTCGATGCGTATGTCGACGTGCTGACGCGCTGGTATCGGCAGGCGGGCTTCTCCGCGCGATTTTCGTTCGCGGTGCTTAATCCGCTGCCGACGCTGCTGGTGCTGCTCTGGCTCGGCGTGGCGCTGCGCGCGCGCGGGGCGGTGGAGTTCGGCGCGTGGTCCGCCGTGCTGCTGATCGGCACGGGCATGGCCGAGGCGATGATGCCGATGATGACGCTCAACCATATGGTCGCCAAGGCCAAGCTGAGCGTCGCGCGCATCCAGCAGATCATGGCCTTGCCGGTATTGCCCGTCCCTCGGGAAGGACGCGCGCCGGCCGACGCAAGCGTGGCGTTCGAGCACGTCGGCTTCCGCTATGCCGGCGCCGATACGGGCGGTGCGCCTGTGCTGCGCGACGTGAGCTTCCGCGTGGCGCCGGGCACGAAGACGGCGCTCGTCGGCGCGTCGGGCGCGGGCAAGACGACGGCCGCGCGGCTGATTCCGCGCTTCTGGGACGCCGATGCCGGACGCGTGCTAGTCGGCGGCATCGACGTGCGCGACATGACGACCGCTATGCTGATGTCGCAGGTGGCGTTCGTGTTCCAGGACACCTTCCTCTTTGCCGATACGATCGCAAACAACATTCGTCTCGGCTCGCCGGACAGCACGATGGACGACGTGGTCGCCGCCGCCAGGGCCGCGCAGGCGCACGAATTCATCCTGCGCCTGCCGGACGGATACAACGCGCGCGCCGGCGAGCGGGGCGTGTTCCTGTCGGGCGGGCAGCGGCAGCGCATCACGATCGCGCGCGCGATACTGCAGAACCGCCCGATCCTGGTGCTCGACGAGGCCACCGCCTTCTCCGATCCGGAGAACGAGGCCGAACTGATGCGGGCGCTTGCGCGCCTGATGCGCGGCAAGACCGTCATCATGATCGCGCACCGGCTGTCGACGATCCGCGATGCCGACCAGATCCTCGTGTTCGACAAGGGGGCGGTGATCGAGCGGGGCCGGCACGACGCACTGCTGTCGATGCAAGGTGTCTACGCGCGGCTCTGGGCCCGCCACGAGCGCGTGCAGCGCTGGGTGCTGCGCGGCGATGGGCAGGCGAGCCGGCCCCGGGCCGAACTGGAGCACGCGCAATGAATCAGGATGCGACCGACCGCAAGCGCCCGGCCTCCTTGCGCCAGGCGTATCGCCGGCTGCTTGACTGCGCGGGGCCCAATGCGCGTGCCTTGCACCGGAGCATGATCGGGCTCGGCGTGGCCGCGGCCGCGCAGGGGCTGGCGTTGGCTTGCCTGTTTCCGCTGCTGTCGGCGGTCGTCGAAAGGCGCTCGATGCCGCTGGCACTGGCCTGGCTGGCCGCGATGACGCTCGCCGCCGCGTTCGCCACCGCCGTGCGCTGGCGCTCGCAGGGCTTCGAATACAACGGCCGGCTGGCGCAGACGACGCACACCCTGCGCGTGCGCCTCGGCGAGCAACTGCGCCGCATGCCGCTCGAAACGCTGCAGGACAAGCGCGCCGGCGAGATGAACGCACTGCTGCTCGGCAGCGTCGACGAGCACCTCAACTACACGATCGCCATCGCCAACCTGATCCTGCTCGCCACCGTGACACCCTGCGTGGTCGCGCTGGCGGCACTGTGCGTCGACTGGCGCGTCGGCCTGATCCTGCTGTTCGTGTTTCCCGCCATCGTGCCGATCTACCGCTGGCGGCAGCCGGGGCTTGAGCGCGGCATGCGTACGCTGGCCGAGGTGCACCAGCGCGTGAGCGCGGACATCGTGGAGTTCACGCAGGGGCTGCCGGTGCTGCGCGCCGCCTGCGGCGACAGCGCAAAGGCGAACGGGATGGACGAGGCGTTCGACACCCTGCTCGACGTGCAGACCGCCACGTATCGCCAAGGCGTAAAGCCCGACCTGGCGGTGGCAAGCGTCGTCGAGCTCGGCCTTCAACTGGTCGTCGTGGCCGCCGTGGCCTGGGTGGTGATGGGCACGCTCGATCTGTCGGTGGTCGCGGCCGTGATGGTGATCGTCGTGCGCTTTGCCGAACCGATGGCGACCTTGATCGGCTACGCGGCGGTTGTCGAGATGATCGAAACCGCGCTGGAGCGCATCGAGGCGTTGCTGTCGATCGCCCCGTTGCCGCAGCGCGGCCCGTCGCGCGTGCCGTCACGCTTCGATGTGCGTTTCGACGGGGTGAGTTTTCGCTACGCGCGCGCCACCGACACCGCGCTCGACGATTTCAGCGCGACGCTGCCGACGAACGGGATGACCGCGCTGGTCGGGCCATCCGGCTCCGGCAAGTCGACGATCGCGCGCCTGCTGCTGCGTCATGCCGATCCGCAGCGCGGCGCGATCACGATCGGCGGCGTCGACCTCCGCCGCATTCCGGAGCCGGCACTGAACGCGATGATCTCGGTCGTGTTCCAGGACGTCTATCTGTTCGACGACACCGTGCTGGCCAATGTCCGGATGGCGCGTCCGGAGGCGACGGACGACGAGGTCATGGCGGTGGCGCGCGCCGCGCACTGCGACGAATTCATCGAGCGCCTGCCGCAGGGGTGGCAGACCCGGCTCGGGGAGATCGGCGGCCGGTTGTCGGGCGGCGAGCGGCAACGCATCTCGATCGCGCGTGCGCTGCTGAAGAACGCGCCGATCGTGGTGCTCGACGAGCCGACCGCCGCGCTCGACGTGGAAAGCGAACTCGCCGTCCAACGCGCGATCGACGTACTGGTGCGCAACCGGACGGTCATCGTCATCGCACACCGGCTCTCGACGATCGTCGGCGCCGACCGGATTCTGGTGATCGAGGGCGGCAGGCTGGTCCAGCAGGGCCGGCATGCAGAGCTGGTCCGGGTTGAAGGCCGCTATCGGGCGATGTGGCATGCGCAATCGGGTGCGCATCCGGATGTCGTCAGCGAAGCGGCCGCATCGGCGTCATGCGTTCCGGATGGCAACGCATGAAGGGATCCGGATGTCGCGGTATCCATCTCACGCCGGCATCCGGCCGCCGGTGCACCGCTCAAGTGCATCCGCACCAGATCACTCCGCACGGGCGATGTCGATGCCGTCCGGCCGAAGTCATTGCGCGAAAAACGAAGCGATGAATTGAATATTTTTTGGAAACATGACGCGTTATTGTGCGTCTATGCATTAAGTTTGTGCGTGAGCGGGATTTGTTATATGTTCCATTTTCATTCATCAGGGCGAACGGTTTTCGATGTGGAAACCGCCAATTGAAGTCGCCGTTTTTTCGCGGCCTTTCGCCGGCGCGGGTCGGCAATCGGCATCCGGTGCCGAGTGTGGCCGATTGGCGCACGAAGCGTTGAAATGCCGGGATGCGTCAATAGCCGGCTTGGACGATTTTCATTCGATGCAGGATCATGGTGCCGCATTGCATTGAAATGCATGCCCGATGAAACGGGGGTGAAGCCAGCACCTCCATTGAAGCACGTTGCACCTGATTTTTAAATGTCTGCTTCATGAAATTGGCAAACGAATTGAGGTGAATCGATCCATGCAGTTGAGTTACAGCATTCTGGGTCTCTATATCGCTACCATCCTCGTCATCATCGCTGTTCCCGGGCCCGTGGTATTGCAGGTGACGGGCGCGGGGCTGAGCGGCGGTCCATACCGGGCCGTACGGACCGTGTTCGGCACCAACGCCGGTTCGTTGCTGCTCATCCTGATGTCCGCGCTGGTGATCAAGGGGCTGATGTCCATCGATGCGTCGGTGCTGGTCGTCCTCCGGTTGTTGGGTTGCCTGTACATCGGCTACGTGGGCTTTCAGCTGGTGCGGCAGCCCGCGCCCCAGCGCGCCATCGCGGGGGCGCTGAAGTCCCGGTCCGGCGGATTCTCGAAAGGGTTCCTCACCAGCATCTCGAACCCCCAGGACATCGTGTTCTTCGCGTCTGTCTTTCCGCAATTCCTGCGCGTGACCACGCGCCCCGACCACAGCCTGTTTCTGCTGACGCTGGTCTGGATCGTCCTCGAGTTCCTGACGCTGATGCTGGTCTACTTCTTCATCCGCCGTGTCACCCAACCCGGCATGCATCATGGGCTCATGAAGATCGCGGGCGCCGTGCAACTGGGGCTGGCCGTGATGGGGGGCGCCGCCCCGATCGTCGAGTTGGCGGACTGATGGGCAACGCATTGCCGTCGCCTACACCGCCCTTGCTGAAGGCTCGGGCCGATGCCCTGTGGCCCGCGCACCGGTGCGGTTCGGGGCGCCGGTGCGCCGTGTCCGCCGTGTCACGATCCGTCGGCTGCGGGGCCGCTGCGCGCCGCCTTCGTCCAGGCATCCGAGATCGGCAGCGGCAGGCCGATGAACATCAGCTCGCGGTCACCGGTGGCCGTGGTGCGCGCGGTGGCCTGCAGGCCGAAGTTCAGGCCAGTGTCGGTCTGTTTGCTGGTGCCGTGCATGGTGAAGAGCGCGGCCGGCCGCCACGATTCCTCCTTGGCCGCGATCTGTTCGGCCGCCTGCTGGTAGGCCTTGGCGTCTTTCCCGCGCCCGCAGCGTTCGGCCATCCTGGCGGCCGCCATGTAGTCGTCCATGGCGAGCCGTTCCTGCTCGCCGAGCCGCCAGCGCATGTAGTGCGCCTGGTTGGGGCGGGCCATCTCCTGGATCTTGTTCAGGAAGTCGTCCAGCCGCTTTTTGCCGAGATCGGGGCCCGCGCCGTGCTCGGCGTACGCGCCTTGTTCGGCGCCGCACACGGCTTCCCACTCCTTGCGGCGCGCCGGGTCATTGGCGAACTTGAGGAAGTCGTCGATGTTGCGCTCGCTCAGGTCGCGGTAGGTGAAGGCTTCCGAGAGGCGGCCGCGCTCCACCAGCGTGCGGATGTTGGCATTGAAGCCGCCGTTGCCCAGCATGTAGGTGGCCGAAGCGACGGGCACGGCGGGCACACCCAGGCTGTTGGCGGCTCCGTCGGGCTCAACCGGCAGCGGCACCGCCGGCAACTGGCCGCTGGCGGTGGCGGTCAGGGTCTGGATGTGGGCCGAGCCGCGATCCTCGCGCAGGATGGGCGCGGTGCCGGACTTTTCCTTGCGCGAGCCCATGGTGAACGGGTTCCAGGTGACGCCGTAGCCGATCGAGCCGCCCGCGCGTATTGCCTGGCCGTCCTCCGTCGTGACGCCCGCGCGGGCGGTGAGGGTGACCGAGCCGCCCATCTTGCTGTTGAGCGAAGAATAGTCCGCCCAGCCGACGGACAGGTTCTTCTGGTCGAAGTGGTGGACGGCGAAGTCCTCCCACAGCTGCGCCGGCGACAGGTGGCGTTTGGCCGGGCCGCAGGCATCGAACATGTAGTCGATCATGTCGCTCATCTGCTTGCGCATCGCGTCCGAGTTCATGCCGCTGCCGTCCTCCTTGCGCTGGGTGGAGAAGCGCAGCCGCACCCCGACCGGGTTGGTGTGCTCCAGTCCGAAGAGGGTGACGTTGGCCGAAACGCCGACGCTGGCCGAAAAGTTGTTCTCATCCGCAACCGTGGGTGTCGTGTAGCCGGCCGTAAGGCCCCCGCCGAGCTGCCCGCCGATCTGGCGCTGGCGGCCGATGAAGATATCGCAGCCGTGCGCGGTCGTCCCGATGCTGAATACCGCGGAGCGCGCCACGGAAGCCTGGGCATCGAAGACCGGGGTCAGCGCGAACCCGCCCTTGAACCGCTTGACGATGCGCGCCAGGTTCAGCGTCAGGGCGCTGGTGTTGACGCCCAGCGCACCGCCGTCGGCGAACGTCATGGAGTTGCCGATATTGTGGTCGGCCATGAAGTTCTTCAGGTAGTCGCGCATGCTGTCGGCGGTCATGTCGGCCGGCTTGTCCTGGTCCGGCCTGAGGATGTTGCGGGCGCGGCGCATGGCGCTGCTGAAAGCGGTTTCTTCGCCGGTCTCCGTGCGCTGGGGCATGGCCGCGTCGCTCGCCCATTCCTTCAGCGTGGCATGGCTGAGCCGGGTGCCGATCAACTGCTCCAGTTGCACCGGCAGCCTGCCGTCCGCCCCGACCACCGATTTGCCGGTGGCCCGGCGAATGCCTTCGGCAATGTCGACCACCGCATTCCCGTCCAGCGTGTATCCCTGCGGACGCTGGTCCGCGCTGGCAGCCGACCAGTGCTCGAGGATGGCGGCGCGCAGGGTCACGATGGGAACCTCGCCGTGTCGGCCAATGCTGAATTGCGCTTCGCCGCTGCGGGCCGCTACATGCCCCTTGAGTTCGTCGATCGCGGTGCGCAGGTGCTTGTCCAGTTCGAGCAGGTCCGTCGGGACGTGCCTGGTGCCGGCACCCAGCGCACCGTACCTGCCCATCCCCAGCAGCGGCGATTTCTTGTGCGAGAAGGCGCGCTGTACGTTGTTCGCCACCAGTCGCACCGTGGCGGCGGTCGACTGGCTGGGGTCGTGGCGCATCCGGTCGAGCTTGTCGCGCGTTTCCGCCCGGGACACATATTTGCGGAATTTGGCCAGGCGTTGCTGCGTCTGGCTCAGCAGGCTGTGCCGGTCATCGGTGCGGAAGCCTTGTCGCCACGCGAACACGGCGCTCTTGTCGGCGCGGCTCAGCGCGTCATAGGTGTCGGGGGCGCGCAGGGCCTTGACCTCGGCGCGCAGTACCTTGCAGGCGAGGGTGTCGTCGCGCGTGCCCGCCACCTTTTCGGCGTGCCCGATGATGTCGGGCAACCTGACCTGGGCGCCCTTGGTTTCCATGGTGACCTGTTCCGCTGCCTGCAGCACGCATTCCAGCGGCTCGTGCTTGGCTGGCTTGAGCGGCGGCATCAGGACCAGCAGCGCCTGCATGCCCACGTCACCGATGCCGGCCAGCGCCTGCGCGGCATCGAGCATGGCATCCTCCGCGGCCGGTTGGGGGGCGGCATGGAGCGCGTCCGCTCCAGCGTTGCCGGTCCGGCGGACACCGGGCCCGTCGGGCGCCATCCGGGCGATACGGGAGGCGTTCGCGCCGGCATTGCCCGGCCCCGGCGATGCGGTTTCGCCCTCGGCGTGCGAGGTCGGCAGGAATGCTCCGGCCTTCAACGCGCGCAGCGCTGCGGTCGCGCGGACCGCGTCGCCTCCGCACGCATTGGCGAGCGCTTCGGCTACCAGCACATGCTGGGCGAAGGGGCGCGCCGAAGCGGGTTCGGCACCCTGGGGCAGGCTGTCGAGCAAGGCCCGATGGAGCGTGCGCACGGCCGGCGCATGCACCGGCTGGCCCATCAGTCTCGCCAGATGGACTTGCATGCCGGCCTGCGAGCTCATGGCCTCGGCGATCGATACCGACTGCGGCGTGACCTTGGTCTGGCCCAGGCCGAGATGCCCGCGTATCGATTCCGCAATGGACGCGGGCGGATTGAAGGCCGCCTTGGCCGTCGCGTCGATCTTGCGCTGGCGCGCCGCCGTCTGGGGTGCCTTGAGGTCGGGTACGCCCGGCAGGTCCTCGGACCGCGTACCGGCGGGGACGGGCCGCGATTGCAGGACCTCCGGCCTGGGCTTGGTCGCAGACATCTTGACCGGCTTGCCGACGGTGGTTTCCGTGTGCACGCCCAGAACCGAGGTCTGGCTGCTGACGAAGTTCCTCTCCGCCGCGTTCTTCGCCTTGCCGACCAGCTTCTTCACCTTGCGGGTCAGTTTCGCCAGGCCTGACTTGCCCGAGGCCTGGGGTGTGCCGCCTGTCGGAGCGGATGAACCGCTGCCTTGATGAGATTCTTGATCTTCCGCAAGGTAGTCGCGCAGGCTTCGGTGCACACTCGTTGAGCCATCTGTACCAGATGGCGGGGCGGTCACCGTCGGCCGGGAAGACAGCGGGGCGGACTGGATCTCCGAGAGGCGCTGCAGCGAGCCGCCGGCTCTGCGCTGCAGGCGCGGTGCCCCTTCGGGGGCGGGCGAGTTGGTGGTGGAACTAGTCGAAGATTCGCCGGCAGGCACAGTTGGGTGCGCATGCCGGCGTCGGATTAGCGACATCACTCAAGACCCCTCTCGATCGTTGTTATGTGACCAAACTATGACTACGCCACGGGTCGATGCTTTTCGACCGCGAAACATTGGCGATGCATGCGAAATCAAGCGCGAAAATCGAATATGAGGGGCTAAGCATCATGCGTTTCTTGATGATGCGACTGGGCTGTGCGCACTGATTTGCATGATCCGCACGCTGGCTCACGGTTTTCAGTACGGATGCGGTCCATGCGGCGGCTTGCAGCCAGCACAAAGGGAATCGTGCCCGAGGCGCGGGGAAGGGACGGCACGAAGCTTCCCGGCACGGTCACGTGCAGGAAGGATGATGTCGGAAGCGGGCCAGGTTCCGCGTGTCATATCGTCGTGCCCGCGAGTGACGCGGAGCGGCGGTGTGCGGCACAGCGGGACGATGCGGTTTTCATGGCGGCCGGTCTGGGCGTCGCTGCGTCCGGGTCATGCAGCGGTGGTGATGGCACCCATGCTCTCAGGGCGGTGCTGCCGGTGTCGGTCGGCAAGCGAATCTTCGCGGCTGGAAGCGAACGCCGCCGTGCGCCGGTTGCGCACGCGCCGCGCTACTTCGGTGCCGCGTGCGATGGACTGTCGTGCCTGTAGATGAGCCCCGGGTGAATAACAATCCGTCGTGCCGGCGCCTCCAGTTCCGAGCCGTGATACAGGTCCAGGTATTTCCGGAAGTCGACGCGCAGTTCCTTGACCTCCGCGTCGGCCGGCGGATTGGCGTTTCGCAGCCGATAGCGTTCCACGGGCGACCGGATCGCATCCGGGCTCTTTCCATGTTGTAGAAGGGGCCAGTCTCGCAACGCGCTGACACTGCCGCCGGCGTCCGTGGCGGCGTCCTTGTCACTTCGGCGTTGGCGATTGCAGGTGGTCAGCGCCATATCCTGATCGTTCTGCGCGTAGGTACGGACGGCAGCCTGTGGTGAAGCGATGGCGCGGTCGTGCGCATGGCCTGGCACCGAGGTGGACCCGCCGCGCAACCGCATCGCCGGTCGCCGGTCCGGCCCCGGGGTGCTCGTGCCGGCTCCGGCCTGGAATGAGTGGAACGATGCGGTGCCCGTATCGCGACCAGAAGCAATCAAGCCGAGGGGTTCAAGTACGGCCGTGCGTGCCCCCTCCCTTGTCTCCTCAGGTTGCCAGCGCCGCCAGGTACGATCCGGAGCCGGCCGTCACCAAGTGCGCGGCGTCCATCCATTCGGCATGCGCGGGCAGGAACCAGGTCCGTGTACCGCCGGCCTGCACCGGTTGCGGGTTGTGCTGCCTGACCACCTGATGGCCGTCGAACTCGACCGGGTGCGGATGGCTTGTTTGCGCCTGATCGGTGTGATGGATGGTGAGCTGGTAGCCGCGCGCGTAAATCGTCTTGATCTCCACGCCCGTCTCCACGCCGCACCGCAGCTTCTTGCGCAGCCGGTAGATGTGCTGCTCGATGGAGCGGCCGACCACGCTGGCATCCGTCCCCCACACCGCGGAAGCGATCTGCTGACGCGAAAGGAACGTACCCGGGGACGAGAACAGCAGCCATGCCGTGGCGAATTCCCTTGCAGTCAGACGGATGGGGACGCCGTGGAGCTTGAGCGTATGCGTGAGCCGGCAGAGCCGGTAAGGGCCGACCGCCAGGCTCATGCTGACGGCGGGCAGGGTTTGCCCGGCATGGCGAAGCAGGCGCAGCACCCGCGCGCGCAGTTCGTCCGCGGAGAAATGTCCGACAAGCATATCGTCGACGCCGGCGTCGAACACGCGCAGCATGTCTTCCCGCTCGGCAAACTGGCCGAACACCAGGGTCGGCCAACGCATGTCGGCATTGCATTGCCGCCACGACAGCACGAGCTGGCCGGCCGTATGGAATTGCTGCGCGTCGATCATCAGCATCTGGAAGGTTTCCGCTCGCCGCGCGCGCAGCAGCGCCAGCGCATCGTCAAAGCGCACGCACTCGACATGCTCGCTCGCGAGAGCGGTGGCGATCAGCGCGAAGCTGGAGGGAGACGACGTCAGCACGGCAAACTTCATGTTCTTTTCTCCATTGGGGTCGCTTTGGTTTCAAGAGTGAAGGGGCGGCTCGGACCGGTGTGGCGCCATTGGGGCGATCCATGCTGGTGCCGATAATGTCTTGAGATATTTACATCTTGTACAAATGCGGCGGAGAGATAAATGCATTCGGTAATATTTCCCGGCGCGCGGCAAGCGGAAAACAATATAAGGCGCGCATAGTAACGGTGACTTATCGAGACGGGAAGGCTCTTCCTGGATTTCAGCGAATCATTATTCTTATATGTGTATTAAGATCGGTTAAATGCTTTATGGGGCCTGATCTTGGTGATATTAAGCACTCACTTAATATGTGATTCGAGGGTTTACGGTTAGGGGGTGCGGCAATTGCGGTCGCAGGGTTTAATTGCCGCGCATTGTGGTTTGCGTCTAAACAAACTGTTGTCGATTTGATGGGAAATTATCGCAATGCGCTGGGTCCCCGCATCGGGGCGCTATTCGTTCTTATCGATAAAGTCGACATGACGACGGGATGATTTCGTTTTGCTAACGGAATTGAGCGCGTTGCTCGTCGTCTGGAAATTCGGATTGCGCATTGTTGCATGTCCGGGAAGTCGGATTGTATATAAATTGGTTGGGCGCGCGAGTGTGGCGGTGCTCGGAGAAATCCTGGCGCGGTGGCAGGGGATGAGGCTGCGTCTGCTGCTTGCGGGAGGCGGCGTCCGGGGCCGTCTCGCTATTGGGGCATGCTGCAAGGGTTGGCCGGTTCCAGTGGCAGGCGCGGAACCGGTCAGCCGCTCGACTCGGGAGGGCGTCAGTTGGGCTTGGGCCGAGCGCCTGGCGGCGCACCGGTTTGCCCGCCGTCGCGGCCGGCTTGTGGTTCCGGTTTGCGTTCATGCCAGACGCGGCGTGGGGTGGCTGCGCCTTTCAGCTTGCTGAGCACGTCGTCTGCATTTGCGGGGTCGCAGTGCTCGGCCAGCGCGATCGCCTGCCGCACCATTGGCGGCACCGGCGTGCCAGCCTGTTCGCAGATCGCGACGAAGCGCTTCCAGTAGTCGATCGACGAACCGCCGAGGTTGCCTTTGCTCGTCATGAAGTAGGCCAACTGTTCGGCGCTCACGCCACCGCTGTCCTTGAACACGGTCGCCAACGACTTGGCGCTGTCGGGGTTGGTCACGAACACCAGCGCTTTGACCGTTGTGACACCATCGGGAAGCGTGACTGGTCTGACCGCGCTGGTGTACATCAGGTTGGAGCGTGGTTTGCCGGGGGAGGTCGGGGCCGCTTGGCCGGTAGCTGTTGGAGTGGATTGCCCGATGGCATGGGGCTGGCTGCGGCGTGCTCTGGGATGGATCAGGTCGTTCTCATCCAGCAACTCTCGGCGGATGACGCGGGCGAGCAGCTCTTCCGCGTTGGCAACCGGCAGCTTCAGGATGATGCCCTCCATGGACTTGCCCTCGCTACGGCTCAGGCCCGCCACGACGCCGGGGTGCTGGCAGTGGCCCCGGTATTGCGTGCTCATGACGTAGTCCAGGTCGTGTCCCGGCAGCGTGGCGGGAAGCCAGTCCTTCCCTTCGCGGACCTCATCCTGATTGTTCTTGCCGAGCTCATGGGAATTCTTGTAGCGCAAGGACAGGTAGCCGAACACCGGAACATAGTCGAGCCCCTTGTCCTTGACTTCGTTGCGGAGCTCGCGAATATCGTTCGCCAGCGTCTCGGTGACCGTCTCGGGGATATCCGCCAGTTCTTCTGCCTTCAGGCGGGAGATCGGATTCCAGTCGGCGGCGGCAGGAGTCGGAGGAGGGGCGGGCTGCATCGTGCGCGGTGGCAAGGGCGCGAGCCGGCTGCCAAGGGGGGCGGCGGGCCTTGGCGCGCTCGCCGGATTCCGATCGGTCAGCCGGACCAGTGCCGCATCGGCTCGTTTGGTCGGCAGGCTTGTTTTTTGGGAAGATGACGCGTCGTCTCCGCTGTTCGGACCCAACGGCGTAGTCGCCCCCGTGAGGGCACCTGTCAAGACTCTTTTCATGGTGAGCACTATCGATCAGAAGGGGGGATTAAACCAATCCACCTTGACCCAGAAAATCGACAGCAGCGAAAGCGCCCGCCTGCCGCCGAAGCCCCGCGCGGCGCGAGCGAATATCGATCTGCATTCTTTGCGCTTTCTCAAAACATGATTTCTGATGGAGGAATAGAGTGAGCCCACTCGTGAGCGCGCTTGACGCCGGCCTCAACAATTGAGAATGTGCCTGGTCATTTCGAGGCGCCTCACCGGATATTCGCAACGGCCTCGTATTTGCGAAAATCAGCATTCAATATCTTTCAGGGGAAGTCAAAACGGATTCCCGCTAGCATGATCGACCGAATGACAACGCACGCCATGCAACGCATGACTTCTTATCGCGAGACTTCAAACACACACAACACGCTTTCCTCAAAAGCCGATTGGGCGACTTTGCAGCGCACTCGCAATGTGAAGCGACATCTCTGGACGTCGCGCCCGTGGCGCAAATCCGTAGCCGGGCACTCCTACCTGCGCGCCGATGGCTATATCACCCGCATTGAAGCGGGGGCGGCCGCGTGGCGCTTCGAAGTTCGCGCGATCGGGGCGACGGAGATCAGCCGCTGCGGCGATGGTTTCCGCTCCGTCGAAGCCGCCCGTCTGGCAGCCTTCGATGCCATCACCGATCTGCTGCTGAAACAGGCAGGGCGGCCGGCCAGTTCATAACGGCCACATTATTTGATCGGCCTCCTGAGCTGAATCCGGTTGCATTTGCTTGGGAGGCATCCCGCGCGCGGCCGGCTGGATTTCTCCGGGCGCATTCTCTGTCGTCGTCTTGTTCTGTCGCAGGCGGAAGGCCACTTCGGCTCAGGTGCCGCGCTGCCCAACAGCCGGCTGGGCCGCAACTGTAGCCATGGTTGCTTGCCATCTGCCAGAACGATCATGTTTCGGATCGCCATACTCGCAATGACACTGGATTGTTGGATTTTCTTTTTTTCAATTCCAGGGCCGAATTGAATTTATATTTGGCATTTTTTCAAAAAAGAGGTGTGTATATCGCTTTTTGGGTATCCCCTCTAAGGCGTGGTGACATCAGGTTTCACGCCGCCGAATAATACTTGTCGGCAGGACATTGGCGTTCTGCCTATTTCCCTTCGAGGGTGTAGGCGTGTTCCGGGCCTACACCCTCTTTTCTCTCAAGCCTCTTCCGGGCATCTCCCTTCATCGCAGTTGCAGAAACGGCCAAGCCCGCGGCGTGGCGCAGGTCGCGTGCCCGCGTGCGCCGTCGGTTCAATCTGATTTCCGTAAGTCAGAGTTTTAAGAAATCGAATTCTCTGTCGAATTGGGATTGCCCGTGCGAGTAACGCACCCAACTGTAAATCGTATCCACCCCGAAGTGGGGAAACGAAATATGCATTAAGTCCCTTTTCGGTATTGAAGCTTTACCAATTGCGGCCATACACTTTGCCACTCCCGCCGATACGGTTGTGCATCACAGCAATGCAACCGGATTCGATGGACGCTGGTTATCCAGGAGTCTTCAGGACGCATTCATGTTCGTAAGCATTCCGAGTATCCGAAAAACAGTGATGTCGTTGTGCGCAGTGCCGCTGATGGCAGCCTGTGCATTTGCCCCGGGCATGCGGTTCGATCCGCAGCGCCCACTGGACCCGGCCGACAATGCGTCGGTGCCGAAGATCACGCAGATTACGCCCGATCTTGTGCGGGGTGGGCAGGCGCAGGTGCCACGCGAAAACGTCGATGTGGATCAGTTGCTGGCCAAGGCAACCCCGTATCGCATCGGCACGGGCGATATTTTGTCCATCGTGGTCTGGGATCACCCCGAGCTGGTGTTCCCGACGCAGACGTATTCGATCGGGTCCGCGTACGACATTGCCAACTTCGCAGGGACACCCAATGTGCCCGGTTATGTGGTCAGTACCGGTGGCGATATCCAGTTCCCCTATGCCGGCGTGATCAAGGTGGCTGGCAGGACCCAGAACGAAGTCCGCGACGAGATCACGCGCGCCATTGCCCGGGTGGTGAAGGACCCGCAGGTCACGGTGCGCGTGCTGGCGTACCGTAGCCAGCGGATCTACGTGGATGGCGAGGTCAAGACCCCCGGCCAGCAGAGCATCGATGACGTGCCGATGACCCTGGTCGAGGCCTTGAACCGCGCCGGCGGCATCAACGTCACCACCGGCGACAACAGCCGGATCCGGGTGACCCGTGGCGGCAAGCAATGGGTGCTGAGCATGCCCGCGCTGATGCACCAGGGTATCGACCCGGCAAGCGTGCTGCTGCGCGGTGGCGACATTGTCCGCGTGGAGCCGCGCGAAGACAGCAAGGTCTTCGTGACCGGCGAGGTGGTCCGGCCATCGACCGTGCTGCCGCGCAACGGCAAGCTGACGTTGAGCGAAGCTCTGGGCGAGGCCGGGGGCGTCAGCCCGGTGTCGTCCGACCCGCGCAACGTCTACGTGATCCGCCGGGCCGCGGAGGGCGAGCCGCAGGTCTACCACCTGGACGCCAAGTCGCCCGTGGCGCTGGCGCTGGCCGAGGGCTTCGAGCTGAGGCCGAAGGATGTGGTGTACGTGGATGCCGGCGGCCTGGTGCGCTGGAGCCGTGTGATCAACCTGCTTGTGCCGACCGCAACCCCGCTGATCGGGGCGGCCGCTGTCGCGAAATGATCAAGACCATTCTTGTCGTATGCATCGGCAACATCTGCCGCAGTCCGATGGCGCAGGCGCTGCTGCGCCAGGCGCTGCCGGGCGTGAGCGTGATCTCCGCGGGCATCGGTGCGCTGTCGGGTTACCCCGCCGATCCGAGTGCGGTGGAGGTGATGGCTCAGCACGGTATCGATATCTCGGAACACCGCGCGCAGCAGCTCACCGGTTCGCTGGTCAATCGCGCCGATCTGATCCTGGTGATGGACGGTGCGCAGAAGCACGAGATCCAGGCGCGCCACCCCTCCAAGACCGGCAGCGTGTTCCGGTTGGGCGAGATGGAGCAGTTCGATATCGATGACCCATATCGCAAGCAGATGATGGCCTTCGAAGATGCGCTCGCGATGATCCAGCGAGGCGTCGATGCCTGGGTGCCCCGCATACGGGCGCTCGGTTGATTGAGTCGGTTGATTGAACGCACGGAATACGACCCTGATGACGCAGAACCTCCCTCAGCCGCCAGCCGTCAACGCACCGGAGAACGAGCTCGACCTCGTACGCTATCTGGACGTTCTGGTGGCCAACCGCTGGCTGATCGCGGGCATCGCCGCGGCGGTCATGCTGCTCGGTGCGGCCTATGCCTTTCTTGCACGCCCGGTCTACGAGGCCGACATTATGGTGCAGGTGGAAGACAACCCCAACAGCGCCAAGAGCCTGCTGGGCGACGTCTCGAGCCTGTTCGACGTGAAGACCGACGCCAACGCCGAGATCGAGATCCTGCGATCGCGCATGGTGGTGGGTAAGGCGGTCGACAATCTGCACCTCTACATCACGGCCAAGCCGCGCTACTTTCCGCTGATCGGCGCCTGGATCTCCAGCCGGGCGACGCGGCTGTCCGAGCCGGGGCTGTTCGGCCTGGGGGGCTATGTCTGGGGCACGGAGTCGATCGATGTGGACGGCTTCGATGTGCCGGAGGCGCTCGAAGGGCAGCCGTTCAAGCTGATCGTGCTGGGCAACGGGCGCTACCGGCTGGAGAACAAGAGCCTGGACGCGCCGATCGAGGGCGTGGTCGGCGAGCCGCTCGAGGCCAAGCAGAGCATCGGGACGATCCAGTTGCAGGTCAACAACCTGACCGCCAAGGCCGGCGCCACCTTCGAGCTGGAGCGCGATTCGCGGCTCAAGACGATGGAGATGCTGCAGGACAAGCTCAAGATTGCCGAGAAGGGCAAGCAGAGCGGCATCATCGGTGCCTCGCTGGACGGCACGAATCCCGCGCTGACCGCCGCGATCATGAACCAGATCGCTACCGAGTACGTGGCCCAGAACATCAAGCGCAAGGCCGAAGAGGCAGAACGCTCGCTGGTCTTTCTGGACGGCCTGCTGCCGCAGCTCAAGCTGGAACTCGAGCGTGCGGAAATGAAGTACAACGAGATGCGCAATCTGCGCGGCACCTTCGACCTGAGCGAAGAGGGCAAGGCATTCCTGCAGGAGAGCGTGACCGTCGAGACCAGCCTGCAGGAGCTCAAGCAGAAGCGTGCCGAACTGCTGACCCGCTTTACCTCAAGCCATCCGGGCGTGCAGGCGATCGATCAGCAGATCAGCGTGATGAGCGGCAAGGTCAACTCCATGACGCGCCGGCTCAAGTCGCTGCCCAACATCGAGCAGGACACCGTGCGGCTGATGCGTGACGTCCAGGTCGACAACGACCTCTATGTGAGCCTGCTCAACGACATGCAGCAGCTCAAGCTGGTCAAGGCCGGCAAGGTGGGCAACGTGCGCCTGGTCGACGGCGCCGCCGTGCCGGAAGAGCCGGTGAAGCCCAAGAAGCTGACGGTGACCGCGCTGGCCGGCGTGCTGGGGGTGGTGCTGGGTGTGATGGCGGCGTTCGTGCGCAATGCTCTGTTCGGTGGCATCACCGACCCGCAGGACATCGAGGAGCACACGGGGCTGAGCGTCTACGCCACCGTGCCGCTGTCGGATACCCAGGTCGATCTGAGCGGCCAACTGACGACGCGCAAGCGCGGCCAGTATCTGCTGGCCAGGCGCGTGCCGGATGACCCCTCGATCGAAGCCCTGCGCAGCCTGCGCACCGCGCTGCAGTTTGCGATGCAGGATGCGGGCAACAACCTGGTGGTGTTGACCGGCCCGACGCCGGGGGTGGGCAAATCCTTTGTGTCCGCCAACCTGGCAGCGGTGATCGCGACCGGCGGCAAGCGGGTTCTGCTGATCGATGCGGACATGCGCAAGGGCTATCTGCACCAGTATTTCGGCAAGGACCGCAAGCCCGGCCTGCTGGATCTGCTGGCGGGCAACCGCTCGATCGAGCAGGTGGTGCACCGGGAGGTCGTCCCCGGACTGGACTTCATCGCGACGGGCCTGTTCCCGCACAACCCGTCCGAGCTGCTGCTCAATCCGCGCATGGTCGAGCTGATGGACACCTTCCGTTCGCAGTACGACCTGGTCCTGGTCGATACACCGCCGGTGCTGGCCGTGGCCGATACCGCCATCCTGGCCGCACGTGCAGGACTAGTGCTGCTGGTCACCCGCTTCGAGCGCAGCACGCTCGGAGAGATCCGGGAGACGATCAAGCAGCTCCAGCACGCCAATGTCGACGTCCGGGGCGTGGTGTTCAACGCGCTCGACCCGAATACCTACCGCTACGGATACGGCTCGCGCTATGGGCGCTACCGCTACGTGCAGTACGGCTACACCAGTAACAGCAAGCCGCCGGAGGCGGAATCCGCGTAACGGCCGAAGAGGGTTGGGAATCGGGAGGAGATGGCGGTTGACAGCCGCCGGTTGAGATCGTCACCGCAGCGCTGCCCCTTCCGGGCAGCGCTTGCTGGTGCGCGATTCGGTTACGCATCGGTGCCGGAGGAAGGCGTGCCGGATGCGGGAGCGCAGTGCCGGCACGCGGGCCGATCCAGGCCGCGGCCGGTCCGGGGATCACACGATGAAAAAAGTCCTGGTTGTATTCGGTACGCGGCCGGAGGCCATCAAGATGGCGCCGCTGGTCAAGGCGCTGCAGGCCGATGCGTCGCTGCAATGCGGCGTCTGCGTGACCGCCCAGCACCGGGAGATGCTCGACCAGGTGCTGCGCCTGTTCGATATTCGCCCGGACTATGACCTCAATGTCATGAAACCGGGGCAGGACCTGTACGAGCTCACCAGCAATATCCTGACCGGCGTGAAGTCCGTGCTGGAATCGTTCGAGCCCGATCTGGTGCTGGTGCACGGCGATACCAGTACCACCTTGGCGACCACGCTTGCTGCCTACTACAAGCAGGTGCCGGTCGGACACATCGAGGCCGGCCTGCGCACCGGCAATCTCTACTCGCCCTGGCCGGAGGAGGCCAACCGCAAGGTCACCGGGTCGCTGGCGGCCTTGCACTTCGCGCCCACCGAGCGCTCGCGCCGCAACCTGCTCAACGAGGGCGTGCCGGCGGATGCCGTGGTCGTGACCGGCAATACCGTGATCGACGCGCTGCTGTCGGTGCGACAACGTTTGCAGACCGACACGGCCCTGTGCCGGCATACCGCCAGCCTGATTCCGTACAACATCGGCGAGCGCCGCATCGTGCTGGTGACCGGCCATCGGCGCGAGAGCTTCGGCGACGGCTTCGAGCGCATCTGTTCGGCTCTGGCCAGCATCGCGCGCGCCCATCCGGATGTCGACATCGTCTATCCGGTGCACCTGAACCCCAATGTGCGCGAGCCGGTGGGCCGCTTGCTTAAGGGCATCGCCAACATCCATCTGATCGAGCCGCTGGACTACCTGCCGTTCGTCTACCTGATGGACAAGGCCCACATCATCCTGACCGATTCGGGCGGCATCCAGGAGGAGGCGCCGTCGCTGGGCAAGCCCGTGCTGGTCATGCGCGACACCACCGAGCGGCCCGAGGCCGTCGAGGCCGGTACCGTCAGGCTGGTGGGCACGTCGGTCGATGCGCTGGTCGATAGCGCGACCGCGCTGCTCAATGACGACTCCGCCTACGAGGCCATGAGCCGCGCGCACAACCCTTACGGCGACGGTGCGGCCAGTGCGCGGATCACCCGCGCCATCCAGGCCTACTTCGCCTGATTTCGCTGATTTCGTCTGAACCGAGAGCAATCGACATGGATAGAGCAATCGAGATCGACTTCCGCACCATCTCCGTGGTGGGCCTGGGATACATCGGCCTGCCGACCGCGACGGTGCTCGCCTCGCGCCAGCGCGAGGTGATTGGCGTGGACATCAACCAGCACGCCGTGGACACCATCAACCAGGGCCGCATCCACATCGTCGAGCCCGACCTCGACATGCTGGTGCGCGCGGCGGTCTCGCAGGGCTACCTGCGCGCCACCACCGAGCCCGAGCCGGCGGATGCCTTCCTGATCGCGGTGCCGACGCCGTTCCTGGAAGACAAGCAGCCCGATCTCACCTACATCGAGGCGGCGGCCAAGGCCATCGCGCCGGTGCTCAAGCGCGGCGATCTGGTGGTGCTGGAGTCCACCTCGCCGGTGGGCGCCACCGAGCAGCTTTCGGCCTGGCTCTCGGAGCAGCGGTCGGACCTGTCGTTCCCGCACCAGTTGGGCGAGGAGTCCGACATCCGCGTGGCGCACTGCCCGGAGCGCGTGCTGCCCGGGCACGTGCTGCGCGAGCTGGTCGAGAACGACCGCATCATCGGCGGCATGACGCCCAGGTGCAGCCAAGCGGCGCAGCGGCTCTACGAACTGTTCGTGCGCGGGCGCTGCATCGTGACCGACGCGCGCACGGCCGAGATGTGCAAGCTGACGGAGAACGCTTTCCGCGACGTCAACATTGCGTTCGCCAATGAGCTGTCGATGATCTGCGATGAAATCGGCGTCAACGTGTGGGAGCTGATCAGCGTGGCGAACCGCCATCCGCGGGTCAACATCCTGCAGCCGGGGCCCGGCGTGGGCGGGCATTGCATCGCCGTCGATCCCTGGTTCATCGTCGATGCGGCACCCGAGAGCGCGCGCCTGATCCGCACCGCGCGCGAGGTCAACGATGCCAAGCCGCACTACGTGCTGGACCGCGTCAAGCAGGCGGCGCGCCGGTTCAAGGAGCCGGTCATCGCGTGCTTCGGCCTGTCGTTCAAGGCCAATATCGACGATCTGCGCGAGAGCCCGGCGATCGAAATCGTGCGGACCATGGTGCAGCAGCAACTAGGGACGGTGCTCGTGGTCGAGCCGCACATCAAGGTGCTGCCGGCCTCGCTGGAGGGTGTCGAACTGCTGAACGCGGAGGCCGCGCTCAGCCGTGCGGACATCGTCGTGCTGCTGGTCGACCACCAGCAGTTCCGCAAGCTGGATACGGACCGGTTGCAGTCGCGCGTGGTGATCGATACGCGCGGCATGTGGTCGGCCAAACGCCTTGCAGCCTGAGCCAGGGACTCCATGCAGAAGACCGCTCCGCGCCCGTTGCCCGCGCGCATCTCGTTTCTCAGTGCGTCCGTGCTGGGGCTGGGCGCCGCGGTCGCGAGCCGGGGCGCGGTCTTCGTCTCCAACATCCTGCTCGCGCATTCGCTCACCGTGCATGACTTCGGCCTGTTTTCGTATGCCTACGTGACGGCGCTGAATCTGGGCCTGTTCCTGGCGACGGGGGTTTCGCAGGCCGCCGGCCATGTGCTTCCGCTGATCGAAAACCCGGAACGCAAGCGCACGCAGCTTTGCGCGTTCATCGTGCTGCTCATGGCGCTCATTGCGGTCGCGGCGGTGGCGCTGTATCTGTCGTCCGCGTCGATTTCGGTCGCGGCGTTCGGATCGGAGCAGGGCAGCGGGGCGCTGAGGATGGCGGCCATCGTCCTGATCGCGACGGCGTTCACGCAGGCGCTGCAGAGCTTTCAGTATGCGATGCACGAGCACCGCTCCAGCGCTACGATCTCCATCGGCGCGGCGGTGCTGCTGCTGACGATGCTGTGGGCGATGGGGCCGATCAGGCAGCCCGCGCTGGCGCTGACCATCTTTCTGGCGGTCAATGCGGGCGCGGCCGTCAGCCAGTTGCTGGTTCTGGCGCGCGCGACGCCGAGCCAGCGGGGCCCGTGGCGCACCGGGCGCGAGGAGTTGCGGCTGGCCGTCAAGCACGCGCTGCCTTCGGTGCTGACGACCTCGATGGGCGCACCGGTCCACTGGATCTGCCTGTCCATGCTCGCGGCGATGACCGACGGCGCGCATCAACTGGCACTGTTTTCGGTGGCCTTCCAGTGGTACATCGCGATCACCTTCATCCCGGCGACGCTGGGGAATCTCGCCCTGCCGTTCCTCGCCCGGCACGCGGGCGCCACGGAGGCCACGGTCCGCCAGCGGTTCCGGTCGGCGCTGCTGTTCGGCGGCGGGCTGTCGCTGGCGCTGGGGTGCGCGTCTTTTCTGCTGGCCGGCGAGATCTTCGCGTGGTTCTATCCCGCCGAGTACGGCAGCGCCGCCTCCAGCATGCGCTCGCTGTCGGTGGCGGCCGCGCTGTGCGGGGTCAGCGTGCTGCTCCAGCAGCGGATCGCGGCGGCCGGCAAGTTCTGGCGCAATTTTGCGATGGCGGCCGTCTACTCCGTCATCTACGTCGCCGCGAGCTATCTCGCCTTGCGCCTCGGGTTCGGTGCCACGTCGATCGGCCTGGCCATGTCGGCTGCCTATTGCTGCCTGATCCTGTTCCAGACGCTGACGCTGCAAGGCGACAGCGGTGCAGCCATCCGGCTTGGGCGAAGTTTCTCCTGATCGGACCGACTGCCCCGGACGAGCGAACCCGTCTCCAGTCAGCGCAAGCCTGACCACCCGAAACCGTCAATCGATGCAATGAAGTACAGCGCGCCTATTCGACTGAATGCCCTCAGTGCGATCGTGTCCCACCATGGGGTGCTGGTCGTCATCGGCATGCTGCTGGCCGTGCCGATGGCCTTTCCCCTGTTCCCTATCGCCGCGACGTACTGCGCGGCGATCCTGGCGATCCTGCTTCCGCTCGGGCGGTTGCAGCATGTGCTGGCCACCGCTTCGTCGATCGCCTTTGCGTGGCTGCTGACCCTGCGCAATCCGTCGCGGGGGCTGGTGGAGGCCGGTCTGGGCGACGATGCGCTGCATTACATGAACGCGTTCTACGAGTTCCAGCAGAACTACTGCTGCAGCCCGCTGGATGTCCTCAAGACGGGCATCCGCAGCGCCGGTGGCGGTGAGCCGATCTTCTGGTACCTCTCGTATGGCGTGGCCAAGCTGTTCGATACGCCGCTGATGGTCTGGGCGATCCTGATCTTCATCTCGCTGATGCTGGTCTGGATTGCGATCTATCGCAGTACCGAGCGCTTTGCCTACGTGGTGTTCGTGGCCTACCTGTCGACCATCACGCTGTATGCGCTGCAGGGTTCCGCCATCCGGCAGGCGGTCGCGGCCGGCCTGGTGATGGTGGCGCTGGATCTGTTGATCCGAAGAAGGCTGGTGTGGGCGGCCTGCGTCGGCCTGCTCGCGGCGGGCACGCACAGCAGTGCCGCCGCGCTGCTGCTGGTCTGTGCCACCGTGATGCTGTTCCTGTCCAAGGATTACGGGATGCTCGCGCGCAAAGCGTCGTGGCTTGGTCAGTTGGGCCGGCTGCTCGTGCTGCTCGTGCTGGCGGTGGCGGCGGTGGCGTTCGGGTCGGCGGAATTCGTCATGTCGAAGATCCAGGCGCGGCTGTCGGAGAACCAGACCGGTTCGGCGTGGGAGTTCCAGCTCGCGGTCGAAGCCGTGCTGGCCTGCCTGTTCGCGTGGCTGTTCCGGATGAAGCTGCCGCGTGAAGAAAAGTTGACCTACTTCCTTTTTGTCCTGCTTTGCGCGTCGACAAGCTTTTTCGCGCCGGCGGTGGGGGCAAGACTGTTTCGGTATACGTATTGTTTTTACATTGTCTATTTGTGCGTGTTCTTCTTTGCACGGGAAGGCGAAAGCCTGGGGCAAAAGAAGACGCTGGCATCGCTGCTGTTCCTGGCTTCGCTGGGGTGGGCCTTTTACATCGTGGATGTCAGATACCAGGGGCTGTTTGTTTCCGGTGGCGTCATCGACCATTTCCTGGCCGGTCCGTTTTTTTAAAGCAACCGATGATTTCCGCTCAATGAAAGAGCGGATATTCCGGAAACAAGCGATTGCATCGTTCAAGGTAAGCACATGAGTCTATTGATCAATCTCATTCCGCTGGAGGCCGGAGGCGGCCTGCAGAATGCATGCAGCTTTCTTCTGGCGGCCCCGCTTGGCCGTGACTGCGAGGTGCACGCGCGGCGCCTGAAGTCCATCCAGTCGGCCCTGGCCAAGCGGGAGATTCCGCTCAAAAGTATTCCCCACGGCGCGATGTACCGGCTGCGCGCGGAATGGGGCATTTCCCGCAAGGGCGACGGCAAGCAGGTGTGCTTCACGCTGTTCGGGCCGCCGCCGGTGTTCAGCAAGGGCCGTCTGATCAATGTGGTCGGCTGCGCCTACGCCAACCTGTTCTATCCCGAGCTCGATTTCTGGAGTAACCACAAGGGGCTTGCCCGCCTGAAGAAGACGGTGATCGACTGGTACCGGAGATGGGGCATCGCCCGTGCTGACTACTGGATCTTCGAGACCGAGGCCATTGCGCGGCGGGCGATCGAGCTGTTCTCCTTTCCGCCCGAACGAGTGTTCGTGGTGCGCATGGCGCCCAGCCGGCTGGTGCTGGAATCGGTGACGACGCGCACCTTCCCGGAGCTGCCGACGGACCGCTTTCTCACGCTCTATCTGGCGGGGCCGCATCCCAACAAGCGGATCGGCAGTCTCATCGATGTTGCCCTGGCCTTGCATGCCCGCGCCGATACCCGTTTCTGCTTCGTCCTGACCCTGCCGCCCGATGCCCCGCAGACTCGGCAACTGATGGAGCAGATCGCCCGGTATGGCCTGGAGCGCTACTTCGTCAACGTGGGCACGGTCAAGCCGGAACATGCCGGTGCGCTGATCCGGCGCTGCCACGCCATGTGCAACCTGGCGCGGCTGGAGAGCTTCAGCAGCAACTTCGTGGAAGCCTGGGCGATGCGCAAGCCGTTGCTGGTCACGGATGCGGACTGGTCCCGGGCGTCGTGCGCGGATGGCGCGGTCTACGTGCATCCGGAGCGGTCGCAGACCATCGTCGCTGCTTTGCGGCGGCTTCAGGAGGACAAGGATTTCTACGCGGCGGTCATTGCGCGCGGCGCCGATGTGCTGGAAACCTACCCGTCTGCCGAGCAGAAGGCGGAGCACTACCTGGAGATCATCCGCCGCCAGGATCTGTCGAGCTATCGCGGGACGTCGGTCTGGCGCAAGCGGGTGGCGCAGCAATGAAGTACTTCGCCGTGGTGGTGTTCGAGACCGTCATGCGATTGTTGTTTTCGCTGCCGAGGTTCCGCTTGGCCAACGCGCTCAAGAGCGGTTTCCTGCGGCTGTGCGGTGCGAGCGTCGGCCGGCACGTGGTGTTCTATCCGGGCGTCTGGATCTGCACTGGCCGCAACCTGCGCGTGGGCGACCACGTCGACTTCGCGCTGGACGTGCTGGTCACCTCGGATGGCGGCGTGCGCATCGGCGACCGCACGCTGATCGGCTACCGCGCCCAGATCCTGTCGAGCAACCACGCGATCCCGGCGGGGCGCGGCCGCATCTTCGGTGCCGGCCATGTCCGCAAGGCGGTGGAGATCGGCGCGGATGTGTGGATCGGCGCGAACTGCGTGGTTCTCCCCGGCGTGACCATCGGGGACGGCGCGGTGGTGGCCGCCGGCAGCATCGTCACCAAGGATGTGCCTGCTTATAGCGTGGTCGGCGGATGTCCGGCCAAACCCATCAAGATGAGGGACTAGTCATGCGACAAATTTTGCAGGATCTCGGCTCAGGCGTGACCAATATCATGGAGGCGCCGTGCATGGCGGCCAGCCCGGGGACGATCGTCTCCACGACGCGGGCCACGCTGATCTCCGCCGGCACCGAGCGCATGCTGGTGGATTTCGGCCGCGCCTCGCTGCTGGAGAAGGCGCGACAGCAGCCCGAAAAGGTCAAGATGGTGCTGAACAAAATCGCCACCGATGGCCTGTCCACCACGCTCAGTGCCGTGCGCGCGAAGCTGAACCAGCCGATCCCGCTGGGCTATTGCAATGTCGGCACCGTGCACGCCGTGGGCTCCGGTGTGGAGGGCTTCAAGGTCGGCGAGCGGGTCGTGTCGAACGGCTCGCATGCCGACGTGGTGCGCGTTCCGCGCAACCTCTGCGCGCGCATTCCGGACGAGGTGGATGACGAGTCCGCCGTTTTCACCGTCGTCGCGGCCATTGCGCTGCAGGGCATCCGCCTGGCCGAGCCCACGCTGGGGGAGACCTTCGTTGTCACCGGCGTGGGCCTGATCGGCCTGCTGGCCGTACAACTGCTGCGGGCCCATGGCTGCCGGGTGCTGGCCATCGATTTCGACTCGGAGAAGCTGAAGCTGGCCGAGCAGTTCGGAGCGGAAACCTGCAACCCCGGCATGCGCGAAGATCCGGTCGCGGCGGGGCTGGCGTTCAGCCGTGGCCGGGGGGTCGACGGCGTCATCATCACGGCCTCCACGGCATCGAGCGAACCGGTGACCCAGGCGGCGCAGATGTGCCGCAAGCGCGGGCGCATCGTGCTGGTGGGCGTGACGGGCCTGGAGCTGAACCGGGCGGACTTCTATGAGAAGGAGCTGTCGTTCCAGGTGTCCTGCTCGTACGGGCCGGGCCGCTACGACCCGGCGTACGAGGAGCAGGGGCGCGATTATCCGCTGGGCTTCGTGCGCTGGACGGAGCAGCGCAACTTCGAGGCGGTGCTCGACATGCTGGCCGACGGTCGCCTCAATGTGCTCCCGCTGATCACGCATCGCATTCCGTTCGAAGAGGCGCCGCGTGCCTACGACCTGCTGAGCAGCGACAAATCCGCGCTGGGCCTCGTGCTGCAGTACAAGGCGCCGCCGCCGAGCACGTTCGCGCGCCGGCTGGCGCTGATCGATGCGCCGCCCGTGTTCGATCCCGCGCAACCGATCTGCGCCTTCATCGGTGCCGGCAACTACGCCTCCCGGGTGCTGATGCCCGCGTTCCGGAAGGCCGGTGCGCAGTTGCACAGCGTGGTGACCTCCGGCGGCGTGAGCGGCGTCATCCACGGCAAGCCCCAGGGATTCTCCGAGGCTTCCACGGATGTCGACGAGGTGCTGCGCGACCCGCACGTCAACCTGATCGCCGTGGCCACGCGCCACAGCTCGCACGCCTCGCTGGTGATCAAGGCGTTGCGCGCGCAGAAGCATGTGTTTGTCGAAAAGCCGCTGGCGCTCACACTGGAGGAAATCACCGAGGTCAAGTCGGCTTACACCTCGGCGCATGCGACCGGCCACGCCGCGCACCTGATGGTGGGGTTCAACCGGCGCTTCGCGCCGCAGGTGGTCCGGATGAAAGCGCTGCTGTCGCAGTTGAACGAGCCGAAGTCATTCATCATGACCATGAATGCCGGGGCCATTCCGCCGCAGCACTGGACGCAGGACATCGTCAGGGGGGCGGTCGCATCATCGGCGAGGCCTGCCACTTTATTGACCTGATGCGCTTCCTGGCGGATTCGGAGATCGTCTCGGTGCAGGCCCGCCGCATGGGCGACCACGAAGCGGTGGCGGTGACCGAGGACAAGGCGAGCATCACGCTGGGCTTTGCCGACGGCTCGTTCGGGACCATCCACTATTTCGCCAACGGCAGCAGTGCCTTCCCGAAAGAGCGCGTGGAGGTGTTCTGCGGGGGCCGTGTGCTACAACTGGACAACTTCCGCAAGCTCAAGGGTTTCGGCTGGCCGGGGTTCCGTTCCATGAATCTGTGGCGGCAGGACAAGGGGCAGGATGCCTGCGCCGCGGCGTTTCTGCGCGCATTGGAAGGCGGTCTGTCCACGCCCATTCCGTCCGCCGAAATCTTCGAGGTGGCGCGCGTCAGCATTCTGGCTGCCAAGCAGTTGCGCGAACAATGAGGCGCCCCCTTGTTCTGGCACGCACCGCGTTCGCGCTCGGCTTGCCGAGCCTGGCGCGGGCCCTGCGCTATCGCATCGGCTTGAAGCTGGGCCTCAATCCGGTGCGCCGGCTGCGGGCCGAGATTCCAGCGGGCGCCTTCTTCCCCGAGAACCGGATCAAGGCGGCGCCGGACGGCCTGGTCGGCGGTGCCCCCGAGGATGCCGCCGCGATGCGCTATTTCGGGTGGTATCAGCCCGCGCTGCATGAGGAGCCGGACTGGCATCGCAACCCGTTCAACGGTGCCCGGGTCACGGAGCCCTCGCAGCCATGGTGGCAGATTGCCGACTTCGACCCCGCCGTGGGCGACATCAAGGCGATCTGGGAGGCTTCGCGCTTCGACTGGGCCCTCGTTCTCGCGCAGCAAGCGGTGCTCGGCCGGCCCCAGGCCATGACCCAGTTCAATGCGTGGCTGACCTCCTGGGCGAGGGCCAATCCGCCGTATCTCGGCCCCAACTGGAAGTGCGGGCAGGAGGCCTCGATTCGCGTCATGCACCTGGCGATGGCCTCGCTGGTGCTGGGGCAGCAGCTCTTGGCGGCGCCCGCGCTGATCGCGCTGGTGCGTACGCACCTGCAGCGCATTGCGCCGACGCTCGGCTATGCCATCGCCCAGGACAACAACCACGGCACCTCGGAGGCGGCCGCGCTGTTCATCGGCGGGAGCTGGCTGGCGGCGCAGGGTGATCCGGCCGGCCGCCGATGGCAGCAGACCGGCATCCGCTGGCTGGAGAACCGGGCGCGCAAGCTGATCGCCGACGATGGCAGCTTCAGCCAGCACTCGGTCATGTATCACCGTGTCATGCTGGATACCTATTCCATGGCCGAAGTGTGGCGTCGGCATTGGAGCCTGCCGGCGTTCTCCGCGCAACTGCAGGCCCGGCTGGGCGTGGCCAGCAACTGGCTGTACCAGATGATCGACCGCGCCACCGGCGATGCGCCCAATCTTGGCGCCAACGACGGGGCGCGCCTGCTGCCGCTGACCGCCACCGATCACCGCGACTTCAGGCCCTCGGTGCAGCTTGCCTGTGCATTGTTCCAGCGTGCCGATGCCTTCGGCTGGGAGGGCGCCTGGAGCGATACCCAGCGCTGGCTCGGCGTGCCGCGGCCCGAACAGCGTTTGCCGCCCGCGCGCTCGACCCACATGGAGGCGGGCGGCTACGGGCTGCTGCGCTACGGCCGCGCCTTCGCGCTGTTCAACCTGCCGCACCATCGCCATCGTCCCAGCCAGGCGGACGCCCTGCATGTCGATTTCTGGCTCGGTGGCAAGAACCTGCTGCGTGATGCCGGCAGCTTCAGCTACGCGAGCGCGGAATCGGCCGGCTATTTCAGCGGCACCGCGAGCCATAACACCGTGCAGTTCGATCAACGCGATCAGATGCCGCGCCTGGGCCGCTTTCTGTTCGGTGCATGGCTCAAGGCGCGCGACGTGGTACCGGTGACCCAGTTGGCCGAAGGCGTGACATGCGCCGCGGGCTACCGCGACTGGCAGGGGGCCTCGCACCACCGGGCGCTCACGCTCAATCGCAAGAGCCTGCGTGTGGTGGATCGCGTGAGCGGCTTCCGGCACAGCGCGGTGCTGCGCTGGCGGCTGTGTCCGGGGGCGCAACTGTCGGGCAATGTCGTGCAGGGCGAGTTGGGCCAACTGACGGTCTCGGCGGATGTGCCGATCCGGCGCATCGAGCTGACCAGTGGCATGGAGTCCCGCTATTACCTCCAGACGGAGCCGATTCCCGTGCTGGAGGTCGAGCTCGATCGACCCGGTACGCTCACCACGGAGTTCCATTTCCTGCCATGAGAGTCCTCTACTTCCATCAGCATTTCTGCACGCCGCGCGGGGCTGCCGGTATCCGCTCTTATGAGATGGCGCGCCGGCTGCTGCATCACGGCCATGAGGTCACCATGGTGTGCGGCAGCTATGCCGGTGGCCATACCGGCCTGAGCGGCGACTTCCAGCGCGGGCGCCGGGAAGGCATGGTCGACGGCATCCGCGTGATCGAGTTCAACCTCGCGTATTCCAATGCCGACGGGTTCGTCCGGCGCTCGGCCATGTTCTTCCGCTTCGCGCTGCGCAGCATCGGCCTGGCGCTGACCGCGCCCTACGACGTCCTGTTCGCGACCACTACGCCGCTGACGGCGGGCATTCCCGGCATCTTCGCGCGCTGGCTGCGCGGCAAGCCGTTCGTGTTCGAGGTCCGGGACCTGTGGCCGGAGCTGCCGCGCGCCATGGGGGTGATCCGCAATCGCGCTGTGCTGCGGGCGCTGGACTGGCTGGAGTGGGCCTCCTACCGGTCCGCCCATCGGCTGATCGGCCTGTCGCCCGGCATCGTCGAGGGCATCGCCCGGCGCGGTGTGCCGCGCGAGCGCATCGCCAGCGTGCCCAATGGCTGCGACCTGGGCATCTTCTCCAACCCGGCCGAGCCGTGGCGGCCGGAGGGCGTGGAGCCGGGGCATCTGATGGCCGTGTTTGCCGGCACGCACGGCGTGGCCAACGGACTCGATGCCGTGCTCGACGCGGCGGCGGTGCTCAAGCGGCGCGGGCGCGACGACATCCGCCTGGTCCTGATCGGCCAAGGCAAGTGCAAGCCGGCTCTGATCGAGCAGGCACGCAGTCTGGGTCTCGACAACGTGGTGTTCCACGATCCGGTCAACAAGGCACGGATGGCCGGCCTGCTGGCCTCGGCGGACCTGGGGCTGCAGATCCTGGCCAATGTGCCGGCGTTCTACTACGGCACCTCGCCCAACAAGTTCTTCGACTACATCGCCGCGGGCCTGCCGGTGCTGAACAACTATCCCGGCTGGCTGGCGGAGTTGATCACCGGACACGGCTGCGGTTTCGCAGTGCCGCCGGGCGAGCCGGCCGCGTTTGCCGATGCGCTGGAACAGGCTGCCGACCAGCGCGATCGCCTCGCGGAAATGGGCGCGTGCGCCAAAGCGCTGGCTGCCGGGCAATTCGATCGCGAGCGCCTGGCCGACCGCTTTGTCGAATGGCTGGAGGGCGCGTTCGAAGGCAAGCGCGTCGAGGTGAGGACCCGCGATGCGGGCTGACATTCGGCACCTGTCTTGGTGGAAGGGAGTAGGGCCATGCTGAAGCGGATGTTCGATATTGCGGTGGCGAGCTTGGCGCTGGTGCTGCTGTCGCCCGTGCTGGTGCTGGTCTATTGGCGGGTGCGCACGCGCCTCGGATCGCCGGCCTTGTTCACGCAGTTGCGTCCCGGCCGGGCGGGTCGTCCGTTCCGCATGGTCAAGTTCCGCACCATGACGGACGCGCGCGCCGCGGACGGCACGCCGCTGTCCGATGCCGAGCGCCTGACGCCGCTTGGGCGGATGCTGCGCGCCAGCAGCCTCGACGAACTTCCCGAACTCTGGAATGTCATCCGCGGCGACATGAGCCTGGTCGGCCCACGTCCGCTGCTGATGGACTATCTGCCGCTCTACACGCCCTCGCAGGCGCGGCGGCACGAGGTGCGCCCGGGCATCACCGGCTGGGCGCAGGTCAACGGGCGCAATGCGCTGTCGTGGGAACAGAAGTTCGCGCTCGATGTCTGGTATGTGGATCACCGCTCGTTCTGGCTGGACCTGCGGATCCTGGGCATGACGGTGCGCAAGGTGCTCAAGCGCGACGGCATCAGCGCGGCAGGAGAGGCCACCATGGCACGTTTTACTGGCAGTGATGAAGCACAACGGAGAGGATGAGCAATGACATTGATCGGTGTCTATGGCGCCAGCGGATTCGGCAGGGAGGTGATGCCGCTGGTGCGGGAACAGATGCGCGCGGCGGGGCAGCCGTACGAGGTGGTCTTCGTCGATGACGGCGCGGACGGCGGTGCCGGCAACGGGCACCGCGTGCTGACCTATCCGCAGTTCCTGGCCGAGCCCGTCGCCGACAAGCGGTTGTGCTTTGCGATCGCCGCCAGCCAGGTCCGCGAGAAGCTGGCAGCGCGCGCCGCCAGCGACGGCATCGCGTGCCTGGACGTGCGGGCGGCCAACACCGTCGTGCTGGATGCCGTGGAAATCGGCACCGGGGCCGTGCTCTGCCCGTTCGTGACGCTGACCAGCAATGTCCGCATCGGCAAGCACTTCCACGCCAACATCTATGCGTACGTTGCGCACGATTGCGTGATCGGCGACTACGTTACGTTCGCGCCGGGGGTCAAGTGCAACGGCAACGTCGTCATCGAGGACCATGCCTACGTGGGCACGGGCGCGGTGCTCAAGCAAGGCAAGCCCGGCGCGCCGCTGGTCATCGGCAAGGGCGCCGTGGTCGGCATGGGCGCCGTGGTGACCCGCGATGTGCCGGCCGGCACGACCGTCGTCGGCAATCCCGCCCGCCCCCTCGTCAAATAGCAACAGGAGTCACGCCGATGCTCGATACCGGATTCTCCCCCTGGCCCAGCTTCACCCCCGAAGAAATCGCGGCGGCCGGCGCCGTGCTGGCCTCCAACCGCGTCAACTACTGGACGGGCAACGTGTGCCGCGCCTTCGAGCGCGAGTTCGCCGCATGGCTGGATGTGCCGCACGCCGTGGCGCTGGCCAACGGCACGCTGGCGCTGGATGTCGCCCTCAAGGCGCTGGACATCGGCCCCGGCGACGAGGTGGTCGTCACGCCCCGGACGTTCCTGGCATCGGCGTCCAGCATCGTGCAGGCGGGCGCGACCCCGATCTTCGCCGACGTCGACCCGGACAGCCAGAACATCACCGCCGACACCATCCGGGCGGTGCTGACGCCGCGCACCAAGGCCGTGATCTGCGTGCATTTGGCAGGCTGGCCCTGCGACATGGACCCCATCATGGCGCTCGCGCGCAAACACGGCCTGGCAGTGATCGAAGATTGCGCCCAGGCGCACGGCGCGGTGTACAAGGAGCGCGCTGTCGGCACCATCGGCGATATCGGCGCGTGGTCGTTCTGCCAGGACAAGATCATGACCACCGGCGGCGAGGGTGGCATGGTGACCACCCACCGTCGCGACCTGTGGGAGCGGATGTGGTCGTACAAGGATCATGGCAAGTCGTGGGAGGCGGTCTATGAACGCAAGCACCCGGTGGGTTTCCGCTGGGTGCACGAGTCGTTCGGAACCAACTGGCGGATGCTGGAAATGCAGGCCGCCATCGGCCGCATCCAGCTCACACGCATGCCCGAGTGGAGCCGCCGGCGCCAAGCCAATGCATCGGTGCTCGCCCAGGCGCTGTCGACATGCGCAGCGGTGCGTGTGCCCTGGCCGTCTGCCGATATCACCCACGCCTGGTACAAGTTCTACGCCTTCGTCGAGCCGCAGCAACTCGCGCCGGGATGGACGCGGGACCGCATCCTGGCCGAGATCAACGCCGCCGGCGTGCCCTGCTATGCGGGAACGTGCTCGGAGGTCTATCTGGAAAAGGCGTTCGAGCCGACAGGCTGGCGTCCCGAGCGGCGGTTGCCCGTCGCTCAGCGGCTCGGCGAGACGAGCCTGATGTGGCTGGTGCATCCGACACTGACCGAGGCAGAGATGGCCCGCATGGCGGAGGTGTCCCGTGCCGTGCTGACGATGGCGGCGCGAAGGGCCGCCGCTTGACCCCGCCCGCGGGACAGTCACCGAGTCGGGCGCCGGACCGGGCCCTTGCCGTGCGGCGGGCCCACGTTGCCCGTGGCGGTGACGGCCCGTGACGGCAACGCTCTGTTCTCGCATCGTCGCCTTTGGCGACGGCAGTGGGATGCTTCCGCTGGCCGCCGCGATCGGCTTGGTGCTGTTCGCGGCCGGTGATCGACGGCGCGCACTGGCCTGGCTGGCCAGCTTCGGCGCGGGCGTGCTGCTGATTCTTGCCGGCAAGATGGCGTTCGATCTCAGCGGGCTGCATATCGCCGCGCTGGGCTTCTACAGCGTCAGCGGCCATGCGATGCTGACAACGGCCGCCTACCCCATGCTGCTGATGTTGATCGGTGCGTTCGTCGGCGAGCGCGCCGCCAGCTTTGGCAAGGTGCTGGGGTTCGCGGTGGCCGTGGCGCTGGCCGTGATCCTGATCAACTGCAACTACCACACCCCCGCGGAAACCCTGGCCGGCGGCGCCATCGGCCTGATCGTCGCCTGGTTCAACCTGGGGACTCCCGTCCGGCTTGACCCGCGTCGGTTGGGGCGGCGCCTCCTGCTGCTGGTGCTGCCGCTTTGCCTGGTCGCGCCGATGGGCCTGCACGGACAGGCACGGCCGATCAAGGACGCGGCGTGGCGGTGGCTCGCTCACAGGTTGGGCGCGACCCACACATACTGGCGCGACATCGAAACCGATCCGCTGAGCGGCCGGCAGCGGATCAAACTGGTCGAGCACAGAAAGTCCTGGTAGCGAGGGGCGAAAAAAAGCCAGCGTTAGCTGGCCAGACTGTGGACGAACCCCACGTTTTTCGGAGCGTGGGGTTTCGCATTCTTAGCGATAGCTCAGAAGGGAATGCGAGAGCTGGAATGGAATCAATTCGTTGCTCAGACGCGCCATGAGGCGCGGCAACGCGTGACGGGGTGGCCAACCGGAGCCCGGCGGCGGCCAGCAGGCATTGCTCGGCCACGCGGCGCAGCCCC
Organism: Ralstonia solanacearum K60; assembly: GCF_002251695.1. Lineage (NCBI taxonomy): Bacteria > Pseudomonadati > Pseudomonadota > Betaproteobacteria > Burkholderiales > Burkholderiaceae > Ralstonia > Ralstonia solanacearum. The sequence continues at coordinate 1,138,014 of NZ_NCTK01000002.1, read as the reverse complement.
CCATCCTCGCGTAGCAATGGCCGTGGCCGCGTAACTGCTTGGCGGCGGCGAAGCTGCGTTCCACCGTCTTCTTGCGCCGGGCATACAGGCACTTGCCCCATTCGGTCAGCCGCCGCGCGTCGACATGCTCCTTGGTGCGCTCCCAGACATGGCGCAGCGCCACTCCTCTAGCGTCACCATCTCGAGTTCTTGTTGGGCGGGCGTCGGACTCTTGAGCATCCCGCTATTAAACACACAGCCCTCGCCGGGGGCGAGGGCTGTGTCAGCAATCTGAGCCAGCGTTAGCTGGCTTTGGCTGCCGCGGTATTCAGCGCGGCCTCTGCATCGCCGCGCCCCAGCAGTTGATTGAGGGGGCGGGGCAGCGGGAGCAATGGGCGTTCCACCGGTACGGATGCGGGCTTGCGGCCGTCCAGCGACGAATACGGTGCGTACTCGGACACGATGGCTTGCACCTGTTCGCGGATCCGCAGCGTGTCGCCGCTTTCGCACGCGGCAAACAGTCCCGTCAGCAAACGTTTCAATTCCGGCTCGGGAACGAAATGTTCATGGGAACACATGATGCGCGGGTGAGTGCTGGGCGTGACGTCGTTGCCGATCAGCAATTCCTCGTAGAGCTTCTCGCCGGGGCGCAGGCCGACTACCTTGATCTCGATATCGCCGCCGGGATTGGCGGCGGTCTTTTCCCGCAGGCCCGACATTTCGATCATGGCGCGGGCCAGGTCTGCGATACGCACGGGCTTGCCCATGTCCAGCACGAACACCTCGCCGCCCTCGGCCATGGCCCCGGCCTGGATGACCAGCTGGGCTGCCTCCGGAATCAGCATGAAGTAGCGTACGGCCTCGGCATGCGTGACCGTGATCGGGCCGCCGTGCTCGATCTGGCGACGGAACAGCGGCACCACCGAGCCGGACGAGCCCAGCACGTTGCCGAAGCGCACCATGGCGAAGGTGGTGCGGGTATGCGGCCGCGCGGCGGCGGCCTGGAAGACCAACTCCGACATGCGCTTGCTGGCGCCCATGATGTTGGTCGGCCGTACCGCCTTGTCGGTGGACACCAGCACGCAGGTCTGTACGCCATACGTGCTCGACACCTCGGCCACCGTGAGCGCGCCCAGTACATTGTTGCGGATGCCTTCCGCCATGTTCGATTCCACCAGCGGAACGTGCTTGTACGCAGCCACGTGGTAGACCGTATCGACACCGTGATCGCTCACGGCGGCTGTGACCGCCTTCACATCGCAGACCGAGCCGATATGCGCCGCCAGTTGCAGGTCGGGAAAGCTCTGGCGCAATTCCTGCTCGATCGTGTACAGCGCAAATTCGGAATGGTCCAGCATCACCAGCTTGCGCGGGCGCTGGGTGGCGATCTGGCGGCAGAGCTCGCTGCCGATGGACCCGCCGGCGCCCGTCACCAAGACGACCCGCCGATAGGTGCACTTGGCGAACAGCGCCTTGTTGGGCGGCACGGGCTCGCGTCCGAGCAGATCCTCGATGCGGATCTCGCGGATCGACTGCGCGGTGATCCGTCCATCCACCAGTTCGAGCAGGGTCGGCAGCGTACGCACTTTGACCGGGAGCCGGCGCAGGCTTTCGAGCACTTGGCGGCGGGTTTCCGGCGATGCCGAAGGAATGGCCAGCACGATCTCATTGATGCTCAGCTTCCCGATCTGCTCGGTGATCCTGTCCACGCTATAGACCGGCAGGCCGGCGACGGTGGTGTTGTTGAGCGTGGCGTCGTGATCGAAGAAGCAGAGCACCTGGTGCCCCGCACTCGCGTGCATCGCCTGCGCCAGTTGGGCACCCGCCTCGCCGGCGCCGAGGATCGCGAGGCGAGTCAGGTTGCGCCGGTTCTTGTGGTACAGCGACGTGCGCAGCAGCGTGCGCGCCAGGAAGCGCGAAATCACCACATATGAGAACGCAATGAACCAGTAGATCAGCAGCCCCGTGCGAGGCAGGTACTCCTGCTGGATCAAGAGGGAGACGAAATACGTGAGTCCGATCAGGGTGGCCAGGCTGATGCCGGATAACCACAGGACCTTGATGTCGATATAGCGCACCACGGTGCGATAGAGGCCGCTCAGGTACAGCACCGGAATGGTCAGGGCGGCAATGGTGACCGGCGGCAGCGCGCCGTACTGGATCAGCAGTTCCGCGTCACCCCGTCGCAGAAGCAGTGCCAGCGAAAAGCATAAAGGCAGGACGATCACATCGGTCGCCACCATCAGCAGGACTTTGCTTCGGCGTGGCAATACCAGCAAGCGGCGGATGAGCGTGGAGGTCATTTTCATATGCCCCAATTCCAATACCGGCATCGTCAAGCCAGCGGCCAGCGTGCCGAATCAATCAAACCGAGAGAGAAAGGAAGCGGGCATGTAAAGAGCTGCGCCTAAAAGAAACCTTGCTTGCCCATCACGTCAGCCAACCTCCGATTCGTGTGCATTGATAATGTGTTCGCCGCTACACCGTCGGTACCCTGCGGGAGAAGGGAAAACGCGAATTCCGACAAATCCCCCCTAAATTGGGGATTCGTTTTTTTCTTGTAGAAAATACGCGTTCAGATATGGCGGGAATGGCCGGATGCCTGAAGAATGGGCGATCAACACGCTGCTTTACCGGGTTTTCATCAGAATTATTGACGCAATCCTTAGGTCTAGACTGTTTTTGGGTATCGGATGGGACTTTTGTGTGATATGGGCGCCGTCCGGGAGGGCAGGGGCCGGCTGTGCGACATTTACAAAGCTGGCGTGATGTTAAAAAATCTTTACTCTCCTTTAGTGGTATTTCAGGCAAGCATTGGTGAAAGGGGTCTGGCAAACGGGCATCATGTGCCCTATCTGTGTAGTGTCCTTTGTTGTTGCACGGATTCAATAATGATATTTCGGGGGATTTTGTGGAGATTTTAGCGATGCTTGTTGGGCGCATCGCTGGCCGGGCTGTGAACAGGCGCGCGCGCCTGGATGCGGCCGGCATTCAAAATCCGGAGGGCAATTACCGAAATGGAACAGAAGCTCATCTTTTCGCGCGAACAATTGGACAGATACTTCGCTTCTTATGTCGGCATGGAAGGGGGCAACCCGGCGGGCGCCGTCTGGTTCTGCGACAAGGATCCGCACCCCTGGACGGAATCGCTGGTGGCGCCGCTGGGGCCGCGTGAGCAGCCCAACGCCTGGGGCAAGGTCTTTCGTGCACGCCACCGCGACAGCATGGAGCGATGGCAGTCGCACCAGAAGATCGCAAGGATCATGGCGGCCGCACGCGCCGAGACCCATCGGCGGCCGCAGAGCGAGTGCGATTGGAAGCATTACTTCGCGGATCTGCTCTACGCGCCGAACGGCGCCGAGTTCAAGCTCAGCCTGTTTCCGCTGCCTGCACAGCAGATCGGCGACACGCCGTGGTCGCGGGCATTTCGCGGACAGCCCGCGCTGGTTCCGAAGCAGCGCTACGTTGATCTGTGCCGGACCGGCAGCCGGTTCCGTTTCATCTCGAAGATTCGCGAGCGCTGGCGGCCCAAGATCGTGTTGTGCTTCGGCGAGCGGCACACGGATGACTACGTGCACGCCTTCGGCCTGCAGATGGCCTCGACCCACGAGTTCATCCTGCAGCCGGCCGATCTCGCCAAGACGCTGCAGGTGCTCGAGCACGACGGTACCACCTGGATCATCTGTCCGCCGCTGGCGGGCGCCTCGGGGTTGACCTCCGACGTGCTGCTCGAAGCGATGGGGCGCTACATCTCGCGATGGCTGGTGCCCGCTGATTTTCCCCGGCTGCAGGATGGCGCCGTGGTTCGCAGCCTGGTGCAGGAGCGGGGGGCGGATCCGTTCGGCGACGGCCGGGAGACCCGGGCAACGTATCCGGCAACCGGACGCGTACCGTTTCCGCCGCCGGGCAGGGACGACATCGCAGGGCGGGTTGCCTACTAATTCAACAGGTTCAACAGGATGCCGGCACGCTCCCGGGTATGCCGCGATAGCGGCTGCCCGGGTCACCGGGTATGGGTGGCGCAGCGTGGTGGAAAGGGCGTGGCGAAAAGCCGCAGTGGCAAGCCACATTCAATTGACCGTAGTAGCAAGTACGGAGTGACAACGTGCAACCTCAGTTCAAAAAGAGAGCATTGGTTTTAGGCGTAGGCGCATCCGCCATCGCGGTCCTCGTGGCGTGCGGAGGCGGGGGCGGTTCGGAATCGAGTGCTACCCTGTCCCCGAGCCAGGTCCAGGGCAAGGCCGTCGATTTCTATCTGTCGCAGGCAAATGTGGTCTTCACGGACTGCAACAAGACCACGACCACGGACACCGAGGGCAACTTCACCGTCCCGAGCGGTTGCGCCAAGAGCGCGATCAAGGTGTCGGGCGGTACCGATATCGGCACGGGGCTCCCGTTCGGCGGCGTGCTGCAGGCGCCCGCCACCGATCTGACGCAGGGTGGCACGGTGCTGGTGTCGCCGATGACCACCTTGCTGTCGCAAGTCGGCACGGACCAGAGTTCGGCGCTGGCGGGCAAGCTGGGCGTGCAGGCCAGCGATCTGCTGAGCAAAGACCCGATGAATGATTCGGGGCTGCTCCAGAACGTGGTGGCGACCCAGCAGTTGATCGAGCAGATCGCCAAGGCGCTGACCGGGCTGTCCCAGAGCACGGGCGGCACATTGACGCCGGATGCCGCCGCTGCCGCGGCCGCCGCGGCGGTCGCCAGCGCGCTGGTCGGCGCAACCGGCAGCACCGACGTGAGCGATCCGACGCTGATCGCGAGCGCCATCGTAACGGCGGTGAAGAATAGCGCGGCTTCCTTGCCGGCCAGCGTGGTGGCGAACGTCGACGCAATTGCCGCCAACCTGGCCGCGCTGATTGCGCCGGTGATCGCCGGCTACGTGGCCAACGTCAATGACGGGCTCGACAGCGTGGAACTGAGCGCCACGCCGGCCGAGACCCTGGCAGCCCTGAAGAATGCCGGCTCGATGCATGCGGTGGTGGACAGCGTGCAGTCGGACGCTTCCAGCCTGCTCGCGGCGACCGTCACGCCGGCGTCGCTGCGCGACACCACGCTGGCGGACAGCCTTTCCAGCCTGGGCAATGCCGTTGCGGAGGGCGACGAAGACACCATCAACGAGGCTGCGACCACGTTGGGCAGCAACGTGAACAGCGGCAACCTGAGCGGCCTCATCAACCGGATCAAGCAGAAGAACTTCCTGCGCGTCGACACCGTCAGCGTCAACGACACGGTTGTCCCGGTGGCCAATGCGATCACGCTGCGGGCCGACACGATTTCGACCCTGAAGACCAGCGTGACGCAGGTGGGCAGCCCGTTCGGCTACGGCAATTCGGAAATCCGGGCCGGCGTGCGGTATCGCTATAACGGCAACGAACTGAGTGCCGTGATCCAGCGGATCGTGCTGACCTTCAACAGCAGCAACAAGCTGGTGGCTGCGCAGGTGCCTGCCGGCACGAACTTCGAGTTCGTTCTGAAGGGCGCGACCAACACCCGGCTGTCGGTCACGAGCACGGGCGACAACCTGCTCGACGGCTCCACCGGAGAACTGGTCCTGCCGATCGCCAAGCTCCAGGCCAAGCTCAAGAACTCGGGCATCCTGACTGCGGCACAGGTCGATGCGCTGACGCCGAAGGCACCCGCCAGGGTCACCATGGCGCTCGCGCTGGCTGGCACGTCCGGCCAGATGGTGCGGGTGAGGGCGGCGACGGGTCACGGCAATCGCACGAAGTCCTTGCCGGTGATTCGCATCAACGCCGGGGACAGCTCGGTGGTCGGCTACGGCAAGCGGAGTGTCGTCACGCTGCTGCCTTGATTTCACGCTGAGCGATCTGCCCGCCGGATCCGCTGCAGGTGCGGACCCGGCGGGCTCTTGCCATGTCTGAGCGATGGGGTGGATGCCCGCGGCACCTCAGTACATGGATGGCCACCGCAGCTTACGGGGATTTATGAGGGTGTCTTTCTCGCATGGGCGTGGCATTGCCGTGGCCCTGATGCTTGGCGCGGTCAGTTCCGGTGGCGCTTATGCCGCGCCAGATGATGTTTTCCTCCAGGCCGAACCGGCTTCGGGGGAGTTCTCGACCTTCCGGGCCGAGGGCAGTTACGACACGGTCAACAGCACGGTGGACGTCTTCCACCTGCGCGGGGACCAGGGGAGGCCGGATAACGCTGGCGACTATCGGGGCGGCCGCCTGATGCTGGGCTACAAGCTCTCGCCGACCTGGTCGGCCTCGGCCTCGTACTGGCGGCGCGGGATCGATTACGGCCAGGACAATAACCGCATCCACACTTGGATGCTGGCGCTCTACTACGATCCGCTGGCCGAGCCGGGCGCCCGGGACCGCGCGCTGTTCCGGTTCGCGGCGTGGGGAGACTACGCCGCGGCGCTGCAGCGCTCATCGACGCTGCGGGCAGGGGCGGCGACACTGACCGGCGTGACGATCCATCATGCCAACGATATACAGGCGGAGGCGGATCTCCTCGTCTCGGGCCAACTGAGCGAGCGCAACCAGCTCACCGGCTTCTTCGGGCTGGGGATCAGCCGGGTCTCCATGAGCAGCCTCAACGCGCGGTTGCAGGTGGGCAATTGCCAGTTCAACGTGGACATCGGTTCGAACAATGGCGGCACCGGCACGCTCCTGGCGCCATGCAGGATTGGCAACACGACCATCAGTTCTGCTTCATTCCCGGTCAACGGCTCGCAGTTCGGCATGGATTTCGGCCAGGACTTCAATTACACGTCGGGCTACCTCAACCTGGGCGGCTCCTGGCGCTGGAAATACGACCGGTTCTCGACGCGGCTGGGTTACCAGTTCCAGTATCTGATACGCAACCATGTCGACAGCCGCGTCAGCGCGGCGGGCTATTCCGCCATCAAGACCAATCACACGCTGGGCCTGGAACTGGGCTATGCCGTGGCCAAGAATGTCGACGTGTTCTTGCGAGCGCAGGCCTCGGTGTACAACTTTGTTGGCACCATTCCGTTTCTCTACAACACGACAACGGCGGGACGGCTCGATCACGCCTATGGTTATGCATCGATCGGTGTGCGGTTTTCCGGGTTCTAGCGGCTTGCCGGATTGGCGTGGCTGTATCGGCCGGAACCCAGGCCGCTTTCCTGTGGTGGCATGACCTGACAAGAACAACGCGGCTACCAAGGCAGCCGGCCATATTTATTCGATTTCCGTAGTGAACGCTGTAGTGACCCTGGGAGGGACAACGTGAAAGCGCAGATCAAAAGAAGTCTTGTCTTGAATATGGGCGTGGCCGCTGCCGCCGCCGCCGCCCTTGCGGGATGTGGAGGCGGTTCGGGGTCGGACTCGTCTTCATCGGCGGCCCAGGTCCAGGGCAAGGCCGTCGACTTCTACCTGTCCCAGGCGAATGTCGTTTTTCCGGACTGCAGCAACCAAACTGTAACCACCGATAGCGTGGGGAACTTCACCTTTCCGAGCGGCTGTGCCAAGAGCGCGATCAAGGTTTCGGGCGGCACCGATATCGGTACGGGCCTGGCATTCGGCGGTGTGCTGCTGGCGCCGGCGAGCGATGTGGCGCAGGGCAGCACGGCGATGGTCACACCGTTCACCACGCTGCTGACGCAGGTCGGTACGGATCAAAGTGCCGCGCTGGCAGCCAAGCTCGGTCTGCAGTCGACCAACCTGTTGACCCAGGATCCGATGCAGGACGTGACGATGCTCAAGAGCGGGGTGGTCCTGCAGCAGTTGATCGAGCAGATTGCGAAAGCCTTGGCCGGGCTCTCCGCGAGCACGGGCGGCTCGCTGACCGCAGAGGCCGCCGCCGCGGCCGCGGCAAAGGCTGTGGCTACAACGGTGATCGGTTCCAGCGGCAGCGTCGATCTGACCAGCACCACGCTGATCTCGAGTGCCGTATCGACGGCGGTGCTCAACAGCCAGGCAGCGTTGTCTTCCAGCACGCAGGCGAGCATCAGCGTGGTAGCGGCCAACGTGGCGGCACTGGTGACGCCGGTGATCGCCAGCCATGTGACCAACGTGCGCGCCGGGCTTGCCAATGCGAAGCTGGGCGCGACCCCAGCGGCAACGGTGGCCTCGCTGCAAAAGGCTGGGGCGCTTCAGTCCTTGTCCGACAGCGTACAGTCGAGCGCATCCGGCCTGCTGTTCTCCTCGGTCACATCGGCTGCCCTTGTCGATGGGACGTTGACAAGCAGCCTGGCCGCCCTCGGCAATGCGGTCGCCCTTGGCAATGAAAGCGCCATCAGCAGCGCTGCCTCCGCATTGGGCAACAATGTGGACAGCAATGGCATTGCGTCCGTCATTCTTGCCGTCAGTCCGACGGATTATCTGCGGCTCGACAGCTTCAGCATCAATGACACGGCGGTTCCGCTCAGCAACGCGGTGACGATCACCGGCAGCACGCTGACGAACCTCAAGACCAGCGTGACGCAGGTGGGCCAGCCATTCGGTACCGGGGCGTCGGAAATCCGCGCGGGCCTGCGTTACGTGTACAACGGCAATGAGGTGATCGTCGTCATCGAAAGGGCGACGCTGACGTTCAACAGCAGCAACAAGCTGGTTGCCGCGCAGATCCCGCCGGGCACCTCCTTCCAGTTCGTGGTCAATGGGACGGTCAACACCCGGATCTCGGTCACGAGCACGGGAGACAACCTGTTCGACAGCAGCAGTGGACAGTTGGTCCTCCCGGTCGCCACGCTCCTGAACAAGCTCAGAAGTTCCGGCGTCCTGAGCACGACGCAGATCCAGGCCCTGACGCCGACGGCGCCCGGCTCGGTCGACGTCAAGCTTGTGGTCGGCAGCGAAACCGGCCAGCCGGTCAGGGTCAGGGCCGCGACCGGCAACGGGACGAATCCGATGTCGGTCGTGGGCGTCGATACTGGCGACAGCGCGGTGGTCGGCTATGGAACCGAGACCATCGTGACGCTGGTGCCCTGATCCGGGTGCGCACCGTTCGGACGGTCCGTGCCGGCGATGCGCGGGTGGTCTTCTTCTTCGTGCCTGAGGGCGGGCCGGGCACATGCTGTCCGGCCCGCGGCGTTCGGGCGTCAGTGCTCTCCGGCGCAGATTGATGGGGGCATCCTGGCGGCGCTATTGCGGTTCCTTGCCACGCGGTGAAGGCGGGCAGGCTCGACACGCAACTTCCAATGCGGGCCGAAGGCGTATCGGGCAGTGAGCTGTGGCGGGCGATGCGCACGCCAGTGCTATCGGCAAACCTATCCTCCCGAACGGCGATGCCGGGCCGTAGCGCCCCTGCCGGTTTTGCGAACGCGGACTTGCTGGTCGGACGGCGGCAGGAAGCCGGGCAACCTGTACGGTGCATGGAAGGCTGCGCATGCCGGAACCCGGATCGCGCCGGGGTGAGCGTGTCGTGCCGCAGCGCTGTATCGTATGGGGAAAACGGGTAGGGGCGGCCATGATCAGTTCGCTTATCCTCGCCAACGTGATCGTCTTTGTCGCGGAGCTGTTCGCGGGCGACACGCTGCTGCGCAGCTTCGCGCTGTGGCCGCCCGGTGTCGCCGGTATCGATACGGGCGGCGGGTTTTCTCCCTGGCAGTTGTTGACGTACGCGTTCCTGCACGCCAGCGTTCCGCACCTGGTGTTCAACATGTTCGGGATGTTCATGTTCGGGCGGGATGTCGAGCGTACGCTGGGGCGCGTGCGTACCGGCGTGCTGTATGTGGCCAGTGTGCTGAGCGCTGCATTCACGCAGATTGCAGTGATGGGGCTCTCCACGGTTCCGGCCGGGCCGATCGTGGGGGCATCCGGCGGCGTGTTCGGGCTCCTGCTGGCGTATGCCGTCCTGTTTCCAAGGCGGATGATCCTCCTGCTTTTCCCGCCGATCCCGATGCCGGCGTGGCTGTTCGCCACGGTCTACGCGCTGATCGAGCTGACGCTTGGCCTCAGTGGCAGCGCCGGCCATATCGCGCATTTCGCCCATCTGGGCGGCATGGCGGGCAGCGGTGTGCTGCTGTGGCGGTGGCAGCGCCGGCGGGCCGATCTGTCCTGAGCGGCCGGGGCTTGCCGGGAAGGTGCGTGCACGGCACGCGGCGTTGGCGCGCCACGTGCCGTTACGCGGCTTCAGTTGCGGCGGGCTGTGGCGGGTCGGCGGAGGCGCGCGCGTGCATCCCCCCGCGCGTCCCGTTCAGCCTGTACGCAGTTGCCCGGCTTGCCGCTCGCGCGCCAGCACCGGTACCAGTGCCGCTCCTGTATGGCTGGCACTGACCTGCGCCAGCGCCTCGGGTCCGCAGGCCGCGACGATGGTGCCGCCGTCGACGCCGCCCTCCGGGCCGAGATCGAGAATCCAGTCCGCTTCGGCGATCACGTCGAGGTCGTGCTCGATCACGATCACGCTGTGGTCGCCATCGACCAGCCGGTGCAGCACGCGGATCAGCTTGGCCACATCGGCCATGTGCAGGCCGACGGTCGGCTCGTCGAGCACGTACAGCGTGTGCGGCGCCTTCTGGCCGCGGCGCGTGAGATCGTCGCGCACCTTGGAGAGCTCAGTGACGAGCTTGATGCGTTGGGCCTCGCCGCCGGACAGCGTGGGCGAGGGCTGGCCCAGCGTCAGGTAGCCCAGCCCGACGTCCTTCATCAGTTGCAGCGGGTGCGCGATGCTGTTCATCGCGCTGAAGAACTCGACCGCTTCGTCGATCTCCATCGTCAGCACTTCGCCGATGTTCTTGCCGCGCCAGGTGACGGCCAGGGTCTCGGGGTTGAAGCGCTGGCCGTGGCAGACATTGCACGGCACCTTCACGTCGGGCAGGAAGCTCATGGCGATGGTGCGCACGCCCTGGCCCTCGCAGGCCGGGCAGCGGCCGTCGCCGGTGTTGAACGAGAAGCGCGATGCGGTGTAGCCGCGCGCGCGGGCCTCGAGGGTGTCGGCGAAGAGCTTGCGGATGGTGTCCCACACGCCGATGTAGGTGGCCGGGCAGGAGCGCGGCGTCTTGCCGATGGGGGTCTGGTCGACCTCCAGTACGCGGTCGATCGATTCCCAGCCGCTGATGCCCTCGCAGCCTTGCCAATCGTGGCGGACGTCCAGCTTGCCCGGCAGTCTGGCGGGGCTGCCGGTGTCGTCCTGTGCGGCACGGCGCGCGCGCCGCGTGGCTGGCGACGATAGCACCGAGCGGCCCACGGCGTCGAGCAGGTTGGTCATCAGCACATCGCGCGCCAGCGTCGATTTGCCCGAGCCGGACACGCCGGTGATCGCCACCAGCCGCGACAGCGGCAGCGTTGCGGTGAGGTTGCGCAGGTTGTGCAGCGCCGCACCGTGCACGGTGAGCCAGCGTTCGGGCACGGCGGTCGTGTCCGAGCGGGATGCTGCCACCTCGCGGCGCGGCTGCAGCGGGTGCAGGATCGGCTGGGCCAGGAACTGCCCGGTGAGCGACTGCGGCTGCGAGGCCAGGTCGCGCACGTCGCCCTGCGCCACCACCGTGCCGCCGCGCTTGCCGGCGCCGGGGCCGATGTCGATGATGTGGTCGGCGCGGCGGATGGTGTCTTCGTCGTGCTCGACGACCACCAGCGTGTTGCCCTTGTCGCCGAGCTTGCGCAGGGCATCGAGCAGGATCCGGTTGTCGCGCGGGTGCAGGCCGATGGTGGGCTCGTCCAGCACGTAGCACACGCCTTGCAGGTTGCTGCCCAGTTGCGCGGCCAGGCGGATGCGTTGCGCCTCGCCGCCGGACAGGCTCGGCGCGGCGCGATCCAGGCTCAGGTAGCCCAGTCCGACTTCTTCGAGGAAGGACAGCCGGCTGTGGATCTCGGCGATCACGTCGCGTGCGATCTCGGCATCGCGGCCGGTCAGCGCCAGTGCTTCGACCCAGCGGCGGGTCTGGCTCACGGTCCACTGGGCGATGTCGACGATGGCCCGGTCGGAGAAGGTCACCGCGCGCGCCGCCGGGTTCAGCCGCGTGCCGTTGCAATCGGGGCAGGGCAGGTCGCTCATGCCTTCGGGATCGACCTCCTCGGAGGGCAGGGTCTGCTCGCGGCCGCGGTCGTCGCCGCCCAGCACCGTGTCGTCGAACGCCGCGCGCTGTTCGCGCGTGAGCGCCAGGCCGGTGCCGACGCAGCCCGGACACCAGCCGTGCTTGCTGTTGTACGAGAACATGCGCGGATCGAGCTCGGGGTAGCTGGTGCCGCAGGTTGGGCAGGCGCGCTTGGTGGAGAACACCTTGACGCGGCCGACCTGCGCGGAGCCGCCGTTGCGCATGGCGTGCTGCAGCCCGTCGAGCGGCGCGAGCACGTGCGCCACGCCCTTGCCGTGCTCCAGCGCCTGCTCCAGCAGGGCGCGCAGCGCGGCTTCGTTCTCCGGCGCGACCACAATGTCGCCCACCGGCAGTTCCAGCGTGTGCTCGCGGAAGCGGTCCAGCCGGGGCCACGGGTCCACCGGCAGGAAGGCCCCATCCACGCGCAGATGCGTGTAGCCGCGTGCCTTGGCCCATTTGGCGAGGTCGGTGTAGACGCCCTTGCGGTTCACCACCAGCGGTGCAAGCAGGCCGATGTGCTCGCCGCGATGCTCGCGCAGCAACTGGGCGAGGATGGCCTCGGGGCTCTGCGCCGTGACCGGCGTGCCGTCGTGGATGCAGTGCTGCACGCCGAGCTTCACGTACAGCAGGCGCAGGAAGTGCCACACCTCGGAGGTGGTCGCCACCGTGCTCTTGCGGCCGCCGCGCGACAGGCGCTGTTCGATCGCGACGGTGGGCGGGATGCCGTAGACCGCGTCGACCTCGGGCCGGCCCGCCGGCTGCACGATCGAGCGCGCGTAGGCGTTGAGCGATTCCAGGTAGCGGCGCTGGCCCTCGTGGAACAGGATGTCGAACGCCAGCGTCGATTTGCCCGAGCCCGATACGCCCGTGACGACGTTGAACTTGCCGTGCGGGATGTCGACGTTCAGCGCCTTGAGGTTGTGCTCGTGCGCATTGACGATGCGCACCACGTTGTCGCCCTGGACCTGCGCGACGGCGGCGCGGCGCGCCCGGCGCTCGGCGAGGGCGGTCTGCAGCGGTACGCCTTCGAGCGTCTGCGGCCGGCCCACGCTGGCTTCGTATTGCTTGAGTGCCGCGCCGGTGTGCGAGCCGGCGCAGTCCTTGACCTGTTCGGGCGTGCCGGCGCAGACCAGCTCGCCGCCCGCATCGCCGCCCTCGGGGCCGAGGTCGATGATCCAGTCGGCCGCGCGGATCACGTCGAGGTTGTGCTCGATCACGATCAGCGAATGGCCGGCATCGAGCAGCTTGCCGAACGCCCGCATCAGCTTGGCGATGTCGTCGAAATGCAGGCCCGTGGTGGGCTCGTCGAACATGAACAGCCGGCCGGCATGGGGCGCCGCCTCCGGCTTGACGCGCTTGCGTGCCGCGGCCTGGGCCGCCTGCGCGGCTTCGGCCAGGAAGCCGGCCAGCTTGAGCCGCTGCGCCTCGCCGCCCGACAGCGTCGGCACCGGCTGGCCCAGCTTGACGTACTCCAGGCCGACATCGACGATGGGCTGGAGCACGCGCAGCACGTCGGCATCGGCGGCGAACAGCGCGGCGGCTTCGCTCACGGTCAGCTCCAGCACGTCGGCGACCGACAGCATCCGTGCGCCGCGCCCGATCTTCACTTCGAGGATCTCGGGGCGGTAGCGGGTGCCGTCGCAGTCGGGGCAGCGCAGGTAGATGTCGCTGAGGAACTGCATCTCGACATGCTCGAAGCCCGAGCCGCCGCAGGTCGGGCAGCGCCCGTCGCCCGAGTTGAAGCTGAACGTGCCGGCGGTGTAGCCGCGCTGCAAGGCCATCGGCGCTTTGGCGAACAGCTTGCGGATCTCATCGAAGGCGCCGACGTAGCTCGCCGGGTTCGAGCGCGCGGTCTTGCCGATCGGCGATTGGTCGACGAAGACCACATCGCTGACCTGATGTGCGCCGCGCAGCGAACGATAGGTGCCGGGTGCCTCGGTGGCCTTGCCGAAATGGCGCGCCAGGGCCGGATGGAGCACGTCCTGGACCAGCGTCGACTTGCCCGAGCCGGAGACCCCCGTGATGCAGACCAGCCGCTGCAGTGGAACCTCGACGGTGATGTCGCACAGGTTGTGCTCGCCCGCGCCTTCGAGCACGAGGCGCGGTGTGGCGTCGTCGACGGCGCGGCGCTGCCAGTGGGTCGCATCGGCCACGCGATGGCGGCCGGACAGGTAGGCGCCGGTCAGCGTGTCGGCTGCGCGGATGGAGGCCGGGGTGCCGTCGAAGACGATGGTGCCGCCGCGTTCGCCGGGGCCGGGGCCCATGTCGATCAGGCGGTCGGCGGCGAGCATGACCGAGGGGTCGTGTTCGACCACGACCAGCGTGTTGCCGGCGTCGCGCAGGCGCTGCATCGCTTGGACGATGCGGTCCAGGTCGCGCGGGTGCAGGCCGATGCTGGGTTCGTCGAGCACGAACAGCGTGTTGACCAGCGAGGTGCCCAGCGCCGTGGTCAGGTTGATGCGCTGGACTTCGCCGCCCGACAGCGTGCGGCTCTGCCGGTCCAGCGTGAGGTACCCGATGCCAACGTCGCACAGGTAGGCCAGGCGCGTGCGCACCTCGGCCAGCAGCAGCTTGAGCGCGTCGTCGAGCAGGGCGGAGGGCAGCGTCAGCTCGTCGAAGAAGCGGCGGATGCGCGCGATCGGCAGCAGCATGAGGTCATGCACCGTCAGGCCGGGCAGGGCCTCCAGTTGCTCGCGGCGCCAGGCTACGCCGCGCGGCAGGAAGCGCCGCGCGGGCGGCAGCACCGCATCGGCGTTGTCTTGGGTGCCCAGGCGCCACAGCATGGACTCGGTCTTCAGCCGCGCGCCGCCGCAGGTCTCGCACGGCGTGTAGCTGCGGTACTTGGACAGCAGCACGCGGATGTGCATCTTGTACGCCTTCGACTCCAGGTAGTCGAAGAAGCGCCGCACGCCGTACCACTGCTTGTTCCAGCCGCCGCGCTTCCAGCCGGGCTCACCGTTGACGACCCAGTGGCGCTGCGCCTCGGTCAGCTCGGCCCACGGCGTGTCGCGCGGAATGTCGTGGCGCGCGGCGTGGCGCATCAGGTCGTCCTGGCATTCCTTCCAGGCCGGGGTCTGCATCGGCTTGATGGCGCCTTCGCGCAGGGTCTTGCGCGCATCGGGGATCACCAGCCCGAGATCGACGCCGATCACGCGGCCAAACCCGCGGCACGTCTCGCACGCCCCGTACGCCGAGTTGAAGGAGAAGAGGGCGGGCTGCGGATCAGCGTAGCGCAGGTCGCTCTCGGGGCAGTGCAGGCCGGTGGAGAAGCGCCAGATGTCGGGCTCGCCCGCATCGGCCAGCACGTAGACGTTGACGCGGCCGCCGCCGCGCTTGAGCGACGATTCGATTGCCTCCAGCGCACGCACGCGCTCGGTGCCCTGCAGGCGGAAGCGGTCGGCCACCACGTCGAGCAGCTTGCGCTGGCCGGTGGGCGATTCGACCACGCGTTCGGCCTGCACCCGCGTGTAGCCGCTGACGGACAGCCACTGCGCCACCTCGTCGGCGGTGGTGCTGGCGGGCAGTTCCACGGGGAAGGTCACCACCAGGCGGGGATCGGCCTCGCGCGTGCGCGCGAGCAGTTCGGTGTAGATCGTCTCCGGCGTGTCGTGGCGCACCGGCAGCGCGGTCTCCCGGTCGAACAATTGCGCGGCGCGGGCGAACAGCAGCTTGAGGTGGTCGTTGAGCTCGGTCATCGTGCCGACCGTCGAGCGCGAGCTGCGCACCGGGTTGGTCTGGTCGATCGCGATGGCCGGCGGCACGCCCTCGACGCGGTCGACCTGGGGGCGGTCCATGCGGTCGAGGAACTGGCGCGCGTAGGCGCTGAAGGTCTCGACGTAGCGGCGCTGGCCCTCGGCGTAGAGCGTGTCGAAGACCAGGCTGGACTTGCCCGACCCGGACGGACCGGTGACCACGGTCATCTCGCCGGTACGCAGGTCGAGGTCGAGGTTCTTGAGGTTGTGCTGACGGGCTCCGCGCAGGCGAATGACACCGGAAGACATGGGCGCGTTCCTTGGAAGCGTTGGAGGCGCCGGCGCGCAGCGGGGGCTGGGCTACGGGCGGCGGCTGGAAATTCGAGCCGTAAACTGTAGCCGATTCCTGGGGACAGGGCTGGGGCCTGGGTGGCTGAGTGGGCCGGACTCCACTTGAGAACCTCGCGTGGTGCCATCATTGATTGGCTCGCATCCGGCATATGACAAGGGCCGGATGGAGCCTGCGCCATCGTGGTTATGCGCGCGTCTTGGCTTCCTGGTCTTCCACGTAGCCTTTTCTCAGCTTCTCGGCGACGAGCTTGTCCATTTCGCGCCGTGCCCGCTCGGCACTGTCGAACTGCTTCACGTTGGTTTGCCCGGTACTGCCGATGCGCCCATAGCTGACGCTCAGCTCGGCGCCGCGCAGGCCGGCCCGCCAGAATTTGCGAGAACCGCCTTGCTCGAAGCGAAAGGCGCGCACCAGTTCGCTTTGCGGCGGTGCGCCGTTTGCCTCCGGCGCATCGCTGACGGTATCGGCGGGAGCGGCCGGCGGCTTGGAGGGCAGCGGTTCAATTTCCACCTCGAGTGCGCTGTCTTCGCCATGTTTCAGCATGGCCTCGATCCGGGCGAGTACCGCTTCGGGCTCACGCAGCCAGTCCTTGCCGGGAATGTCGAGCACCCGCCAGCCGAAGCTGCGCAGGATGCCGGGGCGGAATACGTAGCGCTCGGCCGTGTCCACCACCGTTTCGGATGGGTTGTCGAGCAGGATGGCGAGGGCATAGCAGGGTGACGTCGGATCGACAACGGCCAGATCGCAGCGGAACTGCGAGCGGCCTGCGTTGACGTGGACTTCGTAGCCCTGTGAGCGCAGTGCGGCAGCCAGGGCGTCGCGGATGCTGTCGGCCGGGGCTGCCCGGGTGAAGGCGTCGCGTGCGCCGGGGTTCAGCGCACCCAGCACGGCCTGAGCCCGCTCGTACTGGCCTCGCGCGCTCGCTTGGGCAAACTGCAGGAAGGCGCGCAGCGCGGCGGCGCCGTCGTTGTGCACGTTCGTAATGGCTTCCGACTGGATGGTCGAAACCACCGCCATGCGATGGCGTGCCCGACTGAAAATCACGTTGAGCCGTTTCTCGCCGCCACGCTGGTTGATCGGGCCGAAATTCATCAGCATCTTGCCGTCCAGCCCCGGTGCATAGCAGATGCTCAGGATGATGACGTCGCGCTCGTCGCCCTGCACGTTCTCCAGGTTCTTGACGAACAGGCCGTTGAACTGGTCATCGTCTTCGCGCACGTATTCGCGCTCCAGGCGCATGGCAAAGTCGGCATCTTCGGCCGCCAGGGTTTCCAGGGCGGATTCGATGGCGGTCTGCTGTGCCTCCGAGAACGCGACGATGCCCAGGCTCAGCCCGGTTTCCCGGCGCAGCAACTCGCGTACCGTCTGCGCGATGTAGCGCGCCTCGGGCTCGTTGCGCCGGTCGGCATAGACGCCGTCGCTCACCTGGTGGAAGCTCACCGGCCGCTTCAGCAGGGCGTCGGCGCTCACGATGCCGGCGTCGCTCTGGTCGGAGCGGATGGGGGCGGCCGCGTCTTCGATCTGTTCCAGCGTGCGGTCCGGGATGGTGACCAGCCTGCCGTCATAGAACGCGGCATTGGAAAAGCTGATCAGCGATTCATGCCGGCTGCGATAGTGCCAGGCCAGCAGCGTCGCCGGCAGGTTGCGGGCGGCCTGGTTCAGCAGGCTGTCCGAGTCCAGGTTGATGGCGATGCGCTCGCCGTCCTCTTCCACCACGATCGCTTCGTCGTCTTCCGTCCCGCTGGCGGAGAAGAAGCTGGTGGGCGGCAACTGCATCTCGTCGCCGACCACCACCACCTGGCGTGCGCGGCTCAACGCGGGCACGGCTTCTTCGGTGGGAATCTGGCTGGCTTCGTCGAAGATCACCACGTCGAACAGGTCGGGGGAGAGCGGCAGCGTGTCGGAGACCGACAGCGGGCTCATCAGCCAGATCGGTTTGAGGTCGTTGATGACCAGTCCGGTTTCATCGTCGCTCAGATCACGGATGGAGCGGTGGCGCATGCTCTTGCTGAATTCGTGCTCCAGCTCGCGCCGGCCGGTGGCATAGCTCTTCTTGAACGCCTTGCCGGCGGCATCGAGCTGCGTCGCCGACAGTGCGGATTGGCCGACGTGCTCGGCAAACTGCCGGTGCAGCGTTGCGCGGATGACCTGGGCGTTCAGCGACAGCAGCTCGCGCTGATGCAGGGCGACCGCGCGCGCGGCCTGGGCGAGCGCGGCGCCGTTCAGGCGGGCCAGGGTCGGATTCTCGCGTTCGAGGCGTCGCAAGGCTTCATCCAGTACCAGCGCGTCCAGTTCCGCCGGCGCGTGGTCGAGCGATTGCAGGGTGGCTGCGTAGGCGGGGCCGGCGCCGTGCACGGCACGCAGCAGCGGCAGCATGTCGGGCAGGTCGTCCAGGGCTTCGCGCAGGTCGCGCAGCAACTCGGCGATGGTGGCCAGGGGGACGTTGGCCGGAAGCGCGAGGTTGTCGTGCACGCGCGCCATCAGCTTGCCGAGTGCATCGCCCATGCTGGCCTCGGCGCGGGCCGATGCGACCGGATCCGCGGCGTTGCGCAGGTGGGCAATCAGGGCGTGCGGCCCATTGCCGGACTGCATGCGCTGTTCGAGTTCCGCCAGCGAACGCAGGAACGATTGCATCTCCGCCACGCCATAGCGTTGCCGGCACGCGGTGTCGGCGGCGGTCAGCGCCGCGATGGCGGCGTGCTCGGCGGCCAGTGCTTCCAGCACCTTGCGGTAGCCCGGGTGCACGGCATGCTGGCTGAAATCGTAGCGACGCTTGAGCTCGCCGCGCAGGCGCCACCATGCCGGCTGCAGCCAGCGCATGGCGGTCGGTTCGAGCCGCTGTACCAGGGCCAGGGCGGACTGCGTGTCGTCCGGCGTGAACTTGTCCTGCCAGTGCGATGTTGCCGTCCGCGTGTTCGCCAGGGTTTCGGCGCACGCATCCAGTTCGGCGCGGGCCTGCCGAAGCGCGGCCTGCGCGGGCGAGGCCGGATCGAGCAGGTCCAGGTGCGCCGCGAGGCCGGCATCGAGCAGCCATTGGCTGTCGGTGGCCAGCCTTTGCGCTTGCTGCAGCGGGCTGTCCGGGCTGATCAGCGTGGCCGCGCTGTCGAGCAGCGGATCCAGCGCGTTGAGCAGCGCTTCCGCGTCGTTGCACAATTGCTCGGCTTTGCCGAAGGCGCGCTCGTCCGCCAGCAGGTGGGCGGCCAGACGCGAGAACGGATGCGCCGCCAGGCTGTCCACGCCGAAGCGCTCGCGCATGGCGCGATGCACGCGCCCGGTGAGTTCGCGGTGCGGGTCCCAGTCGGCCGGGGCGGGCAGGCCTTCGCGCAGGGCGGGGCCGGCCTCGGGGGACTCGGGCAGGTCGGCGATGCGGCGCAGCAGGGTGCGCACGCTGGCGCCGAGCGCCTCAGGGGCCGCGGCAACGGCCGATTCGAAGGCGTCGATGCGCTGCTGCTGTTCGATCACCGCGGCGGCCAGCTGTGTCCGTCTGGCGGTCAGGGCGTCGCTGTCGTGCGGCTGCGCGATCCAGCGTTCGTAGCAGGTGCGCAGGTCGGCGACGAACGCTTTTTTGTCGGTCTGCGAGTCATGGATCAGGCAACAGAGCGAATCGAGCCCGCTTTGCTTGAGCCGATGGAACACCACGTCCAGCGCCGCGCGCTTCTCACAGACGAACAGCACGCGCTTGCCGCGTCCGGCGTAGTCGGCAATCAGGTTGGTGATGGTCTGCGACTTGCCGGTGCCCGGCGGGCCCTGGATGATGAAGCTGCGCTGGCTGCGGGCCAGGCCGACAGCGGCGTTCTGCGTGGCATCCGAGGCCACTACGCTCCACTGCTCGTTTGCGGGCAGGGGAGCCGGCGCCTGCGTTTCCACCTCGCGCGGCTCGATCGAGAACACGCGGTCGAACGCCGGGTTGGGCTTGGGGTCCTCCAGCAACTGCGTGTAGTCGCGTACCAGCGACATCTTCTTGTAGTTGAAGTTGGCCAGGGTCACCTGGGTGAGATCGATATCCCAGGCATAGCGGTGCCCATCGGACGCCTCCAGCACAAAGCCTTCGCGATCGGCCGTGTCAACGGCGGGCTCCGCCATGTGAGGCTGGCGCGGTCCGGCGGTGGGCGCGGCCCCGGCTTCAAAGCGCTGCGGGAGCTGGCTCGGCTGCACCCAGTGCTCGTACAGCGCGCGCCCCAGCGGACGGTAGTCGTCTTGTGCGTAGCTGTAGGGCGGCAGCCAGCCGGCGTGGGTCGTCCGCGGTGCGGCGCCGGGTTTGCGCCGCCGGAACTGCTGCATGCGCTGCATCGCCTTCTGCCGGACCAGGCGGATGGCGGCCTTCTCGACCAGCCGCAGCTCGACGGCGGGCTCGGAGCGCCGGATCTGCGACAGGATGTCGGCATGCAGCTCGGCCAGCGAGGTCTTGCGCAGGTCCACCGTTTCGGGCAGCCGGATGTCGTACAACTGGCTCAGGTGATGGCGCAGCACCGGGTTGAACTCCGCGTCGCCGTTCTCGCATTGGATCACGTACTGGTCGCGCACGCCCTTGCGTTTGACCAGCTCGACCGGCAGCCACAGCAGCGGCGTCAGGATGCGCTCGTCCGGCGCCTCCTTCAGGTTGTGCCAGCGCAGGAAGGCGATCACCAGGCGCAGGTTGCTGAAGCCATATTCGGCGCGGTCGCGGCGTGTGTCCGCGATCAGCCGGTCCAGCACCGCGGGCAGGTAGGGCTGGTCATCGAAGCGCAGCCATTGCTGCAGCGACACCGCGCGGCCGGCGGTCACGTCGTCCGCGAACGGACCGCCCCATGTGCAGATGTGCTCGGGCCGGACGCTCTCGATCTGCAGCATCAGCGGCACGCTGGCCACGGTGAGGTTGACGTTGGCGGCCGTGGGCCGGAAATACAGCAGGCGGTTGCGCCGGGACAGGTCGAACAGGCGGTCGCGCAGGTGGGCGAGCACTGCAGTGCGGCGTGGCGCTGCTTCGCTGGCCCCGGCGAGGGCGCGCTCTACGTCCAGCCCCAGCGGTTGCTCGCGCCAGGTGCGCAGCCGCGTGGCCAGCGCGGCCACATCGGTGGCCCGGTCATGCCGGTTGATTTCCGTCATCTCCACGATGACCGCGGCCACGATGGGGTGCAGCCGGTCGCACAGCAGGAACAGGTTGCGGCGATGGGCGACGAAGCTGCGCAGGTCGTCTTCGTCCGCGAAGTCCAGCCCGCAGGCCAGGCTCGCCAGCGCCATACCGAGCAGAAAGATATCGCTGATCTCGTCATGGTGGCCGAGTTGCAGCTCCCAGCTCGCCGGCCCGGGCAGGTAGACCGGCCGTTCGACCGGCGCCGACGGGTCCAGCTGCAGGGACAGGTCCCGCACTTCCTGGTGGCCGTCGTCGGTGTGGGTGCGTTGCAGTGTGCCGACGATGTTCAGGCCGGAAGCCGGGTGCGGTTGTACCCGTTGCACGGCGCCGATGTCCATCGTGGGGGCGTCGCCGTCGGGGCGGCGCAGGCCCAGGCTGCCGTCCTCGTTGACCAGGATGCTGTCGGTGTTGAGCGAGGCCACCTTGCCCTGTGCGTGCAGGGCCGCCACTTGCTGGAACAGCGGCAATGACAGCACCACCACGTCGTCGGTCGGCAATGCCGCGCCGGCCTGCGCTTCGATCAGGGTACGCAGGGTGCGCGGTGTGCCGTTGTCGGTGGTGCTGTCGGTCATGCCCGGCTCTCCTTGGCCAGTTGGCGGTTGTATCGGTCCAGCTCCCGCTTGTTGAAGCCGGCGTCCCGGCGCAGGTTCGTCTGCAGCGCCTCCAGGCTGCCGAGCGCCTGGGCCACCTGGCCCGCGCGCAGCAGTGCGGCCTCCCGCTGGTCGGGGGCGGCCAGGGCGAGATCGATCATCAGCGCATTGAGATAGCCGCGTACGCTGTCGTCGGTGGCGACCGCGGCGAGGTCTTCCACGCTTGCCTGTGGCTCGTCGTCGCGCCAGTCGGGGAACAGCATCCGCACTTGTGCGAGCACCGGGTCGCTGCCCAGTTGCGTATCGGCAAGGACATGCGCAAGAAAGCCGCGGGTCAGCGCCTGGAGCCGCAGTTGTCCGGGCAGGTCCAGCCGCTCCAGCGCCAGGGGGCCATGCAGGCGGGTGGCGATCCATTGGTCGAGGTCGGCGGCGCCATCCCACCACAGCGCGAGCGCGCGCGCACGGACGAAGGTCTCGGGGTGGCTGTGCGCGGCCGTTGCCCCGGCTTCGCGGGACTCGATTTCCGCGGCCTGGCGTAGGTAGGCCGTGGCGTCGACACTGCCGATGCCGGTCTGCACCTTGACCAGGGTCGAGACCGCGGGTGCCACCGCGCCCGCAGCCACGGCGCTGCCGCGATCGGCAAACAGTTCGGTGTGCAGGGCATAGCGCCGGCAGGTTTCGCGATGGCTGTGGCTGGCGTCGGGGGCGGCCAGCGTGTCGTTGAGGATGCGGTCGGCGATCAGGAACCGGCCGTCATCGAGCGACCACAGCAGGTAGTGCGCCAGTTCATGGCCAAAGACTGCCAGCAGTTCCTCTTGCGACAGGCGCTCCAGCAGGGGGCCTTGCAGAATGATGTGGATTTCGCCCGGCACGTAGACCAGCGAGGCATTCATTTCTTGCTCCGGGGATTGGTACAGCGTTGCGGGCCCATCGATGCCCAGTCGTGCCATCGCCTGTGCCAGCGCTGCGTGCACATCCGCATGCGCGTCGGCATCGAGGCGATAGGTGTCGCGCAGCAGCGCGGCGCGAAGCGGTTCCAGGTGCTCGGTGTTGGTGGTGCGGGCCCTGGCCCAATCCCAGACTTCGGGTTCGTGGTGGCGCAAATAATCCACCACGGTGGCGTGATAGGTCAGCGGCAACAGCATGGTGCGGTCCGGGGCGTGGGAGTCCATATGGGATAGCTCGGGCGGGATGAGGCGGATTTTAAGAGGGAAAGCCGTGTTGTTGCGATGGTCCAGAGTGGGGGGCTGTTCGAATCCGGCGTGCGCGTAGAGGCTATCCGAGTCGAAACAGATCTGGTGCGCGGGGTAGCGGGCCGACGTGTCGTCGTTGAGGCGGGCGTGCCGCTTCCGATGGTTCCGCAGGTTGTCGAGCAGGCGCTAGTGTTTTGTCCCATAAATAACTTTGTGTAAATGCGCATTGTCCTATGATCGAGCCGTGGTGTACCGGAGGCGATCATGGGACGCAAGGGAATCGAGGTTGTGGTGTCGGAGTTGGAGCGAGAACAATTGCTGTCGATGAGCCGTTCGCGGTCGCTGCCACATTCGCTGGTCCGTCGGGCAAAGATTGTCTTGATGGCTGCGGCGGGTCATACGAACCAGGAAATTGCGATGCAGTGCGAAGTGACGTCACCGGCGATCACGCACTGGAAAAAACGGTTTGTCGCGCATGGGCTTGCCGGTCTGCATGATGAAGCCCGCCCAGGCCGGCCGCGGGTACATGACGACGAAGCGGTAGCGGAACTGCTGGCGAGGGTGCTGCATGAGAAGCCGGACGGAGCAACGCACTGGAGCGTGCGTTCTGCTGCTGCGCGGACAGGGATTTCGAAGAGCTCAGTGGCCCGGTATCTGTCGCTGTTCGGGGTGCAGCCCCATCGTTCAAAGAGCTTCAAGTTGTCTAACGATCCGTACTTCGTCGAGAAGGTTCGCGACATTGTCGGTCTGTACCTGAGTCCGCCGGCCAATGCTCTGGTGCTGTGCGTCGACGAGAAGAGCCAGTGCCAGGCGCTGGAGCGTACGCAGCCGATGTTACCGATGGGGCTGGGCTATCTCGAAGGGGTGACACATGACTACGTCCGGCATGGCACCACGACCCTATTCGCTGCGCTCAACGCGGCAACGGGTGAAGTCATCGCGCAATGCAAGCCTCGCCACCGGCATCAGGAATTTCTCGCGTTTCTCAAGCATATTGACCAAGCGGTGCCGGCTGATCTAGAGGTGCATCTGATCGTCGACAACTACGCGACACACAAGCATCCGAAGGTCAGGGCGTGGCTGGCCAGACATACGCGTTACCACATGCATTTCACGCCAACCTACTCGAGTTGGCTGAATCAGGTTGAACGCTGGTTTGGCCTGATTACGCAACAGGCAATTCGTCGAGGGTCGTTCAAAAACGTGCGCCAGCTCATTGCCGACATCGAACGCTATATCGAGCAGTACAACCAGCACAAGCGACCGTTCGTGTGGACCGCAACAGCCGGCTCCATCCTTCAGAAAGTGGCTCGGTTATGCAAAGTTATTTCTGGGACGTAACACTAGTAATTTCCATTTTGATGGGGAGCCTGTCGCTTCTGGCGTGCACTGAGCCGTCGCCGGGGCGGCCGATTACTGAGGAAGGCTGGAAGCGGGTTGAGCAGGAGGTCAAACTGACCCGTTTAGAGAGGGAGAAATTTGATGCGAGCCATCCCCTGAAGGGCCAGGTTGCCGGCCCCGCGCTAAGGCAACTGCACGATGAAGAATATGTCTGTCACATCGGTTATCTTGATCTGCCGCGTATTGCGAAGGGTACGTTGGCAACGTTTGAGTTCGTGCGAACTCCTA
The DNA here is from genome assembly GCF_002251695.1 of Ralstonia solanacearum K60. Taxonomy (NCBI): domain Bacteria; kingdom Pseudomonadati; phylum Pseudomonadota; class Betaproteobacteria; order Burkholderiales; family Burkholderiaceae; genus Ralstonia; species Ralstonia solanacearum. The sequence goes on along the minus strand of NZ_NCTK01000002.1, from coordinate 1,113,501 downwards.
TGGTCTTTTGTATGCAGGGATCAACTCAGCCGGACGATTTCTGTGTGGAACGGCACGTCAATCTGAATATCGGATGGCAAGACCCGAAGGCGCCGGAGTCGGAACTGAGCTCCCAGTTGGCATCGAGCGTGATAACTGACCGCGTGTTTCGATGCGATACGGCCAGCGATGTCAAGCGCCGGTAGCCACGGTAGCCGGTAGCACATACCTCCGGCCGCGTGAGTGGCGGCAGCATCGCCTCGGCCATGGATCAGCCAAAGACAGTTGCCTGAGCAGATTGCCGGCCTCGGTGCCGGGTTGATCTTCAGCGCTTCCATGTTCCAAGCGCGATAGCGTCTGGCCGAGCCACAAAGGGGAAGGGCTGACGCGGCAACGCATCCTCGCCGTTCTGGCTGCCGGCGCCGTTTTGCGATTTAATACAACACATTCAGGTGCGGCGCGGTCGACCTCTTTTCGTGGTTGATCCGTCACGCATCCGCCTCCCATGGATCCGCTGTTCCTCGCCGGACGAGGTAACAACCGGCCAGCTTCAGAGCTCGCCATGCAATTCGCCCGCACCCGTACGCGACTGACCGCCTGGCTTGGCCTGGTTGCGATGGCGCTCGCGTTCTTCGCGCCGGTGGTGAGCCAGCGGTTCGCGTCGCATCCGCCGAGCAGCCTGTCCGGGCAAGTCTTGCCGTATTGCACGGCAACACCCGTAAGGTCCACCGGCAGCGATCTCCCGGGGCACGGCTTGCCGACCCACCACCATGTGGCGTGCGGCTACTGCGACCTGCTGGCGCACCATGTGCCGGTGCCGGCACCGGCCGTACGGATGGCGGTGCCCGTACCCGCCTACGGGGTCGCGTGGGTTGCGGCGTCCGAGCGCTTTGCGGTGCGCGAGGCGCGGCGCGCGGGCCGGCCACGCGATTCTCCTTTCCTCGCCTGAGCACGTTGGCACAGGCAGCTTCTTCTGCACGGCGTTCGCGATATGCGGGCCGACGCTGCCTCTCAAAAGAAAAGAGCACTGCGCGACCGCGCCCCGCTATCGGGCTCACGGTCGCGCGTGCACAACGGTGAGAAATCCATGAACACGCAACCGAAGACCCTCGGGCGACTCGCGTTACTCGCTTGCGCCACCGGCCTGCTCGCGCCGGTCGCGGCGCAGGCCTGCGCCACCTGCGGCTGCTCGTTGAGCACCGATGCCGCAATGGGCTACTCCGCGATCCCGGGCTGGCGCATCAGCCTCGATTACACGTATCTCCCGCAGAACCAACTGCGCAGCGGCACCGGGTCGGTCTCGGCGGCGCAGGCCGCGGCCATCAACGCGGCCGGCGGCAACCAGGAGGTGGAGCGCCAGACCATCAACCGCTACATCAACCTCGGTATCCACTACCGTCCCAACAGCAACTGGGGCTTCAGCGCGATCGTGCCGTACATCGACCGCAGCCACACAACCTATGGCGCGGCGACGCCCGACCAGCTCACCCCGGACAACGTGAGCGGGGCCACCGCCAGCGGTCTGGGCGACATCAAGCTGATCGCCAACTATCAAGGTTTCCTGCCGACGCACAACCTGGGCGTGCAACTGGGGGTGAAGCTGCCGACCGGGCGCTACGGCGGGCAGAACGTGCTCACCGGGGCCACGGTCGGACGCAATCCGGTCTTCTTCAACAGCGGCCCCAATGCGGCGGGCGGGCAGGCGCTCGATACCAGCCTGCAGCCGGGCACCGGCAGCACCGACTTGATTCTGGGGGCGTACTACTACCAGCCCGTCAGCCAGGATTTCGACGCCTTCGTCAACGGGCAATTCCAGGCGGCCGTGATGCGCAGGCTGCGCGATGCCGGCGCGGACTTCCGGCCCGGCAATACCGCCACGCTGAGCTTCGGCCTGCGCTACGAGGCCAATCCGCACATCGTGCCGCAACTGCAGTTCAACGTAACGCGCAAGAATGCCGACCAGGGGGCGCTGGCCGATACCGCCAATACGGCCGGCACGGTGGTCTACCTGTCGCCCGGCGTGACGGTGAGCGTGCTGCACAACGTGCAGGTCTATGCGTTCTTGCAGAAGGCGCTGTACAGCAATCTGCAGGGCTATCAGCTGTTCCCGCGCTGGTCGGGCACCATTGGGGCGAGCTATGCGTTCTGACGTGGACACGGATACTGCGCAAGCATGCCGGTCGCGGCGCACTTGGCTGCGCGGGGCCGGCGCGCTGGCCGTGGGGGCAGGGCTGAGCTTGCCGGTCGCGCACGCCGCCAGCCTGGAGGTCGGGCACCCGGCGCCGCCCCTGGTCCTGCGTACGCTGGATGGGCGCAGCCTCGCGACCGACGACCTGCGCGGCCAAGTGGTGGTGCTGACCTTCTGGGCGACCTGGTGCGAGCCTTGCCGCAAAGAGCTGCCGCTGCTCTCGGCCTACGCCGCCCGTCACGCCGACAAGGGCTTGCGCGTCCTCGGCTTCAGCCTGGACGAGCCGGACGCGCTGCCGGCGGTGCGCGAGGTGGCGGCCGGGCTGAGCTTTCCGGTGGGCCTGCTCGGCAGCGCGTATGCGGGCGGCTACGGCCGTATCTGGCGCCTCCCGGTGAACTTCACGATCGACCGCAGCGGCATGCTGGCCGACAACGGCTGGGACGCGCGCGAGCCCGCCTGGACCACGGAGCGGCTGGAGCGCATCGTCACGCCCTTGCTGCGCTGAAGGACGCAAACGGGGCAAGTCCGCCGTTTGCGAAATGCAGGATGCTGGGATGCCCTCAACGTTGACGCGACGTGTCCTCGCCGGGATGCGAGGCCGAAGCATCGGCTGCCGACGCTTCCCGGAAGCGGGTGACTTCGGAAAGACGAAGCCCCTCCGGAACGGACGCATGCTTTGCATGGCCGACGCGTTGCGCGTGGTAAATGCCGGTGTGCCCCGAGAAAAGATAGCTCACCACGCAGGCCATCCCCGCGAATGTCCCGACCTCCGGGCCGAACAGTTCGATCGCCATGATGGTGGAGGCGATCGGCGTGTTGGCCGCGCCCGCGAAGACGGCAACGAAGCCCAGGCCGGCCAGCAGCGGGAACGGCAGCGGCAGTACGTAGCCGAGCGCATTGCCGAGGGTCGCCCCGATATAGAAGAGCGGTGTCACTTCACCGCCCTTGAAGCCGGAAGACAGTGTCACGACGGTAAAGGCGATTTTGCCCGCGAAGTCGTATGCCGGCAGCGGATTGTGGAACGCCTCCACGATGGTCGAGATGCCCAGGCCCAGGTATCGGTCCGTGCCGAGCGCCATTGAGGCTACCGCGACCACGCCGCCGCCCAGCAGTGGGCGCAGCGGGCCGAACGGAATGCGCTGCTTCAACGCGCGTGAGAGTCGGTGCGTCAGTTCGGCGAAGGTCATGCCGGCCACGCCGAAGACGATCCCGGCGACCACCGCCGCGCCGATCGCAAGCGGCGTGAGATGCGGCACGAACGGGATCACGTACGGCGTGTGGTGGACTCCGAGCAGCGGCGGCACCAGGTCGCCGACGATGGCCGCCACGAAGCACGGCAGGATCGCGTCGTAGCGCAGGCGGCCGATGGCCAGCACCTCCAGGCCGAACACGGCGCCTGCCAGCGGGGTGCCGAACACCGAGGCAAAGCCTGCGCTGATGCCGGACATCAGCAGGATGCGGCGATCGCCCTGGCCGAGGCGGAACAGCCGGGTCAGGTAATCCGCGAAGCTGCCACCCATCTGGACAGCAGTCCCTTCTCGCCCGGCCGAACCGCCAAAGAGGTGCGTCACGACCGTGCCGAGCAGGATCAGCGGCGCCATCCGCTTCGGCACGATGCGCTTCGGATCGTGGATCTCGTCGATCAGCAGGTTATTGCCGCCCTCGACCGAGCGTCCGGCGTAGTGATAGAGCTGGCCGACGGCCAGGCCCGCCAGCGGCAGGCACCACAGCAGCCACGGGTGCGCCGCGCGCGTGCCGGTTGCCCAGTCCAGCGCCAGCAGGAGCACTGCGGAGCCGGCACCGGCGAGGATGCCGATGAGCGAGCCCAAGAACAGCCAGCGCGCCAGATATGGCAGCATGACCACTTGCTCCGGGGGAGCGAACTTTTTCTTCATGATGACCAGATTCGAAGAACTCAAACCTGGACGGCAGGATGCCGTATGGACGCGTGCCTACAACTTCCCTGTCCAGGAACGTGTAGGCATCATCAGCCGACGTGATCAGCGGTTAAGGGAGGTATGCCATCTCCGCAAGCCGGTCATTGTGCCCAAAGGCGAGCGGCGCGGCAACCCCCGGTGAATACGGTGCAGCGTCGCTTTCGCGCGCAGACGGCCAGCGGCGGATTCGCTCCGGGGACACGCCGATCAGCCGGCCGATCAAGCCGAGGATGTGGTCCCCGGCTGGAGGCGTCGGCTTCAGCGGCGCGCCCGCGCGGCTAGGTGGATCCGGCTACGTCGAGCACGCCGCTGTTCCGACCGGCGCCGCTGCCGTAATTCCGGACTGTTTCGTAGACCGTTTGCGCGCCCGTGAAGGTCGGATCGACATCTTCCTGCGTGCGATGCTGGCCATGGTCGTTGTCCAGCCGCCAGCTGAACATGCCCCGCAACTGGTTTTGCAGGGCAAACGTGGTCCAAGCGGCGGTATTTTCGAGCGACGTCTGCACGTTGCCGTTTTCGGTGCAGACACCGCCCATCAGGATGCCGCGTCGGACTCCGGCATCGATCCAGACCTGAACATCCGCGGGCGTCCCGTCGGACGAGTAATCCTGGAGCTCGACGGCGTCGACGTGCTGGTTGAATGCGGCCACGGCATTGTCGCCATAGAGACCGACGGGGCCGTTGCCCGGCCAGGGGACCGAGACAGCGATCCCGAGGCCGGCCTTTTTGAACGCGGGGCCGAGTTGGGCAACCAGTTCCGGCACGTAGATCATGCCGTCTTGTTCCGCATCGATGTCGATTCCGTTCAGACCCTGCTGCCGCAGGTAGGCGACGATGTTCGCGGTCGACCGGTTGTTGTGCTGACGATTGTCCAGCACCGTCGCGGAGAGCCCGGTGTCTCCCACACCTGCGTAGATCAGGGCGCCAGGCGCTTGCGTCCGGATTTGCGTCAGGACTTGGCTCGCGAACTTGGCATTGAGGTCTACCGTGTATCCATTTGCGCACGGCACGAATTCGCCGAATGCCAGGTTGTAGCGGCTGGCGTAGCCGAGCGGGACCTTCCTTTGCGCCAGGTTATCCAGGCCCGTGCTATTCCATGTGTCGTACCAAGTGGCAATCTCGAAGCTCATGGCGGAACTCCTGTGGTGGTGAGCAATGGTGCAACGTCCTGAACGTTGCGCAGTGATGCCAAGCGGCTGGCTCAGCCGGTGCGACATGCCGGGCCTGCCGGTAATGAGCATCTACCAAGGGTTGCCCGGGTGCAAAAAAAGCGCGCGCCGGTTCGTTGCCGCGTGTCGGAAAGTCGGTGAGGAACGCACTTCTCGCGTAGCGCTTGGGAGGTTCCGACTTTGGCTGCCTTCACAGCTAGCGCTGCCGCGCCACCGGCCAGATAGCGTCCCTGCCATTTGCGCGCGGTCGGGACGGTAACTCCATGACGCGCAGCCGCGTCGGGCACGCTCTGGCCACGTTCGGCGATGTCTTGAACCATCTCCAATCGACGGGCAAGGGTGGGCCGGGCATTCTTATACGTGTTCATCCGGCTGGGCTCCTGAAAGTCTGGGTGTTTGGCGATTTTCAGTTTTCCAGACTCAGTTCGGATGAACCTCGGATACAACGTATTGAAGCTTCACCGCTACCGAGGCGCGCCGTGACGCGCCTTGGCACTCATGCGGCCGGACTCAGCGCGTTGCGCTGGTGGTGGCCATGCGGACGGAGGGGTTGGCGCTTGCAGCAAGCCGATAACCGATGCCCAGCAACGCGAACCAGATCGGCGCGATGTAAAGGGCCACGCGGGTTTCGGGGTCGAGGGCGAGCAGGCCCGAAACGACCAGCATGAAGGCGACAACCAGCCAGTTGGCCAGTGGCACACCCGGCATCCGGAAGCCCACTGCCTTGGCGCGACCTGCGGCCACGGCTTTGCGATAGCCGAGGTGGGCGATCATGATGATCGACCAGGTCCACAGGGCGCTCACCAGAGAGATGCTGGTGATCCAGATGAAGGCCTCGTCCGGCACCACGTAGTTCAGCACCACGCCGGCGCCCATCAGGATCGTAGAGAAGGTGACGGCGGTGGACGGTACGTGATTGGCATTAATCCGGGCAAAGGCCTGGGGCGCCTGACGAAACTGGGCCAGGGTGTACAGCATGCGTCCAGTGCTGAAGATTCCGCTGTTGCATGAGGATGCGGCAGCGGTGATGACGACGAAATTGATCACGCTGGCGGCACCGGGGATGCCCATCCTTTCGAACAGGAAGACGAAGGGGCTGACGCCGGGCTTCAGCTCGGTCCAGGGCACCAGGGACATCATCACCAGCAGGGCGCCGATGTAGAAGATCAGGATGCGCCACACCACGCTGTTGGTGGCTTGGGGCAGAACCCGCTCCGGATCTTGTGCCTCGCCCGCGGTGACGCCAATCAGTTCCACGCCCTGAAACGCGAACATCACCATCTGCAGCGTGAGCGCGACACCGAGCACGCCGAAGGGCATGAAGCCCTGGTGGGACCATAGGTTCGAAACGCTGGCGGTCGCGCCCAGCGGCGTGATGCCGAAGAGCAGGATCGCCCCGCCGATCACGATCATGGCGACGAGCATCACGATCTTGATGAGCGCGAACCAGAACTCCAGTTCACCAAAGACCGCTACCGCGATGCGGTTGACGAAATAGAGCACCACGAGGGTGCAGAGTGCCGGGATCCACTGGGGAATGTCCGGAAACCAGTAATGGACATAGACGGCGACCGCGGTAATCTCAGCCATCCCGATGGTGACCCACATGAACCAGTAGGACCACCCCGTGGCGAAGCCGGCGAACGGCCCGACAAACTCCTCTGCATACGTGGCGAATGAGCCCGCCACCGGCCGGTAGGTCAGCAGTTCGCCGAGGGCGCGCATGATGAAGAAAACGGCGATGCCGCCGATGGCATAGCTAAGTAGCAGGCCCGGCCCGGCGATGCTGATGGCGCGCCCCGCGCCCAGGAACAGCCCGACGCCGATGGCTCCACCCAGGGCAATCATCTGAATATGGCGGCTCTTCAACCCGCGGCGGAGGTCCTGCGCCTCGTGGCGGCGCTCCTCCGCGAGCATGTTGTCGATTGTGGACATATGACTCTGGTCTCCTTACGGCTTACGCATGCTGCGCTCGCCTGTCGCTAATGGAATGGATGTGTGTGGTCGCGCCCGCCATACGGGCCGACGGGGCGGGGAAAGGCGTCACGCCTGGCGGCGGGCGATCGCGTTGATTTCGACGCCGGCCCCAGCGGGCAGAGCGGAGACCTGGACCGTGGTTCGGGCTGGACGGTGCGGGCCGAAGCGCCGCGCGAAAACTACATTCGTGTCGGCGAATTCTCCGAGATCGGTCATGAACACGGTCTCCGCAACGACACCGGCCAGGGAACTGCCGGCTTCCATCAGGATGGCCTCCAGGTTGTTGAACACCTCGTGCGGTCAGCTTAGCCAACTCCCCAGCCATCTGCTCGCATTCCGCGCTCGCGGCCGTAAGATTCTTGGTTTGCGCCTGCATCGCCGCGCGCAGGGCATCGCGCTCCGCTTCCGTCCGAGCCTGGTCCACGCGCACCTGATGCGTGACGCTGTGCGCGGCCCGCACTGCGACAAGGGTGGTGTGCGTTTCGGCCAACTCGGTGCGAAGCGCAGCGACATCCGTGGCCAGCTTGGCGGCTTCCGCTTGGATAGAGGAATAAGTGGTTTTCTTTTATCTGAAAATTTGCCAGGTCGCGCTGTACGTGGGGCGCCGGCAAGAGTTTTTGATCTGGTCGCCAGGGGCGCTTTTATTTGACATAAGACAAATTATGCGAAGTTCGCCTGTCAGGGATTTTTAGTAATGTCACCTTTGGAATGATTAGAGATGTCACCAGAGGTTGTTACCCGTAGCCTGCGAAGCTCGGTTACGGGAGGCAGCCATGCACGAACAAGGATTGCTGACGATGAGCATGCGCGAAGTTGACCGCATGACGGTGATCCAGGCGGTCGTTGATGACGGCCCAATCTCCGCACTGGCGGCGGTTGCTCAACCTTGTGAGCTGCCGCCGATCGATCAGCCTAGCCGGCCCACGTCAATACAAAGATGGCGTTATTGGCCGCATGCAGCAAGAACGGCGCTGTCAGCCCCTTGGTTTTCCGGGTCAGCCGACCCGCGACCAGGCCGAGCAGCAGATAGAACAGCGCCCGCTTGGGATCCTGGTGCAGTGCTGCAAACGCCATGGCCTGCCAGAGGTTTGCCCAGCCGAAGCTTAGGTGCCGGGACAGTCCGCCCTCGCTCGCCGCGCCGCCCCGGTCAGAACACCGCGCCCTCCGGTTCGTTGTAGTGATTGACCGATACGATGGTCTCGATGCCTTTCGGGCGCGGCACCTTCGCGGCCGCCGAGCGAAGTTGCTGTTGGAGGCTTTCGCGCTCGGACGCGGGTGGGTTCTGCCCGCTGTGCGACGGCGTCTCGGAGGACGGCGCAATGCGCCTCAGCTTCTCGTACAGCCCGTGCGTCCGCTGCTTGATGCGCAGGCTGTCGGCGGTGTGGAACTGGATCTCGAAATCGTGTGCTCCGCTGAGCAGCTTCATGTTCAGCCCGGCATAGGTCGTGTCCGGCACCGTGAAGGCATTGTTGACGCGCACGACCTTCAGCCCCTGCGACTGCAATTGCCGCATGATCGACTGGACCGCTGCGACGAAGCCATCATGCTCCAGCACGACGTCGTAGCGCAGTGCATCGCGCACCCGCGCCGCCGCCTGTTCGGGCGATAAGCCGAATCGTTGTTGCAACAGGTCGATCTTGCGGCGCGTCGAGGCCGGCTTCTTGAACACATGCCGGTGCAGCTCCGGGCCGTCGCCGTGCAGATGCCCATGCACTGGCTGCAGCAGCGCGCGCAGTACGGGCGTGATGCGCGGTTCGATCGCCTTGGCGGCCGCGTGCAGGCGCTCGGCGAGAGCTGCGTGCGTGGGTTTCGGGGCGACTTTCTGCGCGGGCTTGGATTTCGTTGCAGGCAGGGCCACGCCGGCTTGTTCGGCTTCCCAGTCGAGGATGTCATCGCACCCCGGCGGCAACGGCACGGCGCGGAATGCGTCGCGTGCCGGGCGGGTCAACTCTTGCAACCGGGCGGCCGGCGCACCCTGCAGCCGCAGCCGGTGCGACTGCTTGTAGAGATCGTGGAACTGCTCTTTCAGGTCGAATGTCTGCGGCGTGTGGAACTGAATCTCCCACAGGTGGCCCCCGGGGTTGCGCAGCGTCACGTTGATCGCACTGAACGGTTCGTATTGCCTGGTGAAGTGGTTGACCAGCTTCACGCGCGCATGCCCTTGCTCGTCCAGCGCGGCCTGGATGCGGCGGCACCCGGCGGCGAAGTCCCGGGGCGGCAGCGCAACGCTATAACGCAAAGCATCGTTGACCAGCGGTATGGCGTCTTCCAATGTCACCTGCTTGTGTGCCACTAGCTGCTTGAGCTTTTCCCTCAGCGAGCCCGAAGACTTCAGCCGATGGTCCAGGCCGACCAGTTGCGCGCCGGCGGCGTGCGCGATGTTCCGCAACATCGGCGTGATCTCCTCATCCATGCGGCGCGCATGCCTGGCGAGCACCTGTATCGCCTGGTCGACATCCTGCGCAGGCGCATTCGCAAAGCGCGCCAGCGGTGGCGCAGCCAGCAGACCCCATTGCTGCAAGGCCTGTACCGAGAGCGACATGACACCGGCGGCCATGTTCGGGTTGCGCTGGAGCGCGGCTTTCGCCTGCTCGGGGTCGAAACGCGCATCGCGCATGGCATAGGCGGTTTCCTTGCTGTAAGGCACGCTGGTGAGGCGCTCACGGAACGAGCGTTCGCTGCGCAGGCATGCCTCGATCACGTTGATGAACAGCTCGGTCCCGGTGTCGGCCTTCAGCGAATCCGTCCCGACCTTGATGGCGACGGTGAACAGGTTGCGCATGGTGAGCTCCGCCGAGCTCCGGACCAGGCCCGGCTGGCCATCGGGAAACTGCTCGTGCGACAGCCGGCGCACCGGATAGTGTTCCAGGATGGCGAGCAGACGTGCGCGGGTGTCGCCGGCCTGCTCATACGCCTGAGCCAGCGAGGGAAAGCGTTCGGCCAGCGCAGCGGGAAGCTCCTCCGCAGCCTTGTCGGCGGATGCGGATTGCAGCCGGACGACCTCGTCGTACAGCAACTGGGCCGCCTCCTGCGCCTCGGGCAGATGGGCGGTTGCGATGCCGTCGAAGGCCTGATCGCGCAGTGTCTCCAGTGTCTGCGGGTCCAGTCGCTCCGCCTCGATCAGATCGAACAAACCGTTTCGCAGCGAGCGCTCGACGCCGTCATAGACACCGAACATCATGTCGCGCGCCATCGCTTCGCGCATGGCGTCGGGCTGGGCCAGAAAGCGCGTGGCGAGGAGACTGGCGGTGCCCCGCAGGCGGCGTCCGCGCTGCTCGGACAGAATCTCGGAGGCCCGGCCGGGTTGATAGTGCCGGCTGTTGAAATCCAGCGCCGGCGCGGCCGTCTTGCGCGGCTTGAAGGAGCGCTGCAGGCCGCGGAGCTTTTTGCGCGCGTCCATCACGTTGGTCACGTGCGCGGCCAGCTTCGGATAGCCCGCGTACACGAAGGCATCGTCGCCATCGGTGTCCATGTCGCGTTTGCGCAGCTCGGTGATCGGCAAGGCGCCCAGCCGCCCGGGAACCACCATTTCTTTGACCCGCAGACTGCCAGTGCTGAGCATGTCGGGTGGCAGCGCGGCCCGATCGCGGCCATCGACCCAGCGTGACAGGGTCTTCAGGTCCTCCCGCGAGCAGGCCATGTCCATGCCCTCGTGTTCGGGCGACCAATACTGCGGCGGCGGCACGATGAGCATGCCTTTGCTGTGCAGCATTTCGGCACCCTCGCCCGCATCGTCGTTGAAGCCCGTGTAGCTGTACTGGATGGCAAAGCACCGGGACAGGAAACTGGCCGTCGCGTCGCCCCGGACCACCGTGGCAACCCGCTCATCCGGCACCGGCAGCAGGTTTTCCTTGTCGTAGGGGGCCTTGCCGAGCAGCAGCGCGCCGCCGTGGTGATCGAACGCCTGGCTGCGCTGGGCCGGCAGATGCACGTTGTCGTCGGCCGACGGTACGGCGCGGATCTGCTCGCCCTCGTAGCCGCCGCTGACGATGAGGTGATACAGCGTGAGCGGGTCGATGCGCGGGGGCGGCCCGCCGCGATCGGATTTCGGCGCCAGTTGCATCAGTCGGCGCTCGATGGCCTGTCGCGCCTCCTCCAGCGCAGCTTCGTCGCGCGGAAAGTGCTGCAGGGCCTGGGGCGCGATCCGCTTGCGTTCGTCGCCGCTCTCCACCAGTTTCTGCTGGGCCGGGGTGGCGCGACCGGTGCGCACGGCGTCCCAGGCGGCGGCGTACTCGCGGAACACCGGAATGCGCATGGCCACCTCATACTTGAGGAAGCCGCAGCCGTCATTCGGGCACAGCTGGATGCGACGGCCATCGGGACCCGCCAGCTTGAACGGGTGTTGCGGACCAGGCACGTCGTCGAAGAAGCCCAGGCGCAACGTGCCTTCGACCACGTGGTCGCCCGGCACCATTTCCAGCAATGCGCGCTGCATGCGCGACCAGTCCTCGCGCTGCGGCGCCAGCTTGGCGGCCAACTGCATCAGATCGCTGCCCGGGGCCGTGTCGGCATAGCGCACCGCCGGCAGCATCGAGGCCGGAGCCGCGTGGTTGGCCAGGATATCCTCCGGACGCAGCCCTCCGCCACGGCTCAGCCGGCTGCCGCCGAACAGGTCGAAGCGCCACGGTTCGCCCTGGTAGTTGAACGTGCGCGCGAGCACGAACTCCGACACTTCGCCGGGCAGCTTGACTTCCACCAGCGGCAGGCCGGTCAGCCGCGCAAAGAGCGAGTACGGCTTGTTCGGCTCGTCGCGGTTGTGCTTCAGCTCCTTGCCCACCATGTCCACCACCGTGTAGTGGGTGGCGCCGGCTCCCGGCGCAGGCGGCATGGGGCAACCCGCCGCCGAGGTGCGCATGCGCCGGTGCATGGCAGCCAGGTCGATCCGGCTCGGCGGGTGGCGTTGGGTGATCTTCTCGGTCTGGTGCTGTATGCGCAGATCCAGCGCATGCAGCACGTCTCCATCGGCCTCGATCTGAGCGATGACGTTCCAGCTGTTTTCGCCCAGGTCCGATTCGATCGCGTCGCGTGTGCGCGCGAGCGTCCGCTTCACCCAGGCAACGAGCGCGTCCTTTTGCTCGCGTACCGCCCGGCGCGATCCCTCGACATACCGTGTCTTCCACATGCCGCTCACCACGGCATAGGTTTTGAGCACCTGGTAGAACGTCAGCGCCGGACGTCGCGTGCCATACCGCTCGCCGCCCATCGCCGTGTCCGCGGCATTGCCCCCTTCCGCGGCGACTTGCCGTGCCTGGACAAAGCGCTTGATCTTGCGTGCCACGCTCGGCTGGATCGCGCCAAGCACGGAGATCGCCCGCCGGCGGTGCGCGGTCAGCACCGGGCTGCGCGCCAGGGGGAGCAGCCCCAGGCACAGGTTCCCCATGGTTTCGAGGCTTTCCTTGCGCAGTCCCGTCGCATGACACAGCGCGGTCAAACGCTGCAGGGCCGGCCTGGCCAAGGGGCGCATATCGTGCAGCAGGTGCGCCGAGGCCATGGCCTTGAACAGCGTGGCGATTTCCCGGGCGCCGGCCTCCTCGAAGCGCTCGCGATACAGATCGAGGTGGGCCGCCAGGTCCTGGAGCTTGGCCCGCGCCGGTATCTGAACCCCGGGTTCGTCCGGCGCGCTGAGAAACAGGCGCGAGACGGCGTTCGCGGCCTGCGACAGCGCCGACACTTCGGCCTTGCGCCAGGGGAGATCGGTTCCGCCCAGCCTGGCCATCAGCAGCAGCAAGGCTTGGCGACAGTTCGGCGGCTCCGGCCACCGGCTCAGTCCGTTGAGCGAATTGGCGACCTCTTGCGAATTCATGGCCTGCCGCAGATCGGCGTCGTCGACGAGCCGCGTGGCCAGTTGCTCGGCCAGCGCTCGGCAAATGTCCGCCCCGGACCATTTGCTCAGCGCGTTGAGCGTATTGGCAACGCCCTGCGCATTCATGCCTTGCTGCAACTCTGCGTTGGACACGAGCCGCATGAGAAGCATGTCGGCGGTCGCCCAGCAAGCCGCGGATTCCGGCCACTTGCTCAATCCGTTGAGCGAGGCGGCCACGCCCTGCGCGTCCATGGCCCGTAAAAGCTCGGGATCGTCCTTCAGCCCGACCGCCAGACGTTCCGCAGCGACCAGGCAGATCGCTGAATCCGGCCACTTGCCCAACGCGTTGAATACATTGCCGACATGCTGCCCGCTCATGTCGCCGCGCAGCGCGGCTTCGCCGTCGATGCGCTCCGCCAGACGCTCGGCCGCCTCACGGCAGGCGGCGGCATCCGGCCATTTGCCCAGTGCATTGAGGGCATTGGCGACCTGTTGCGCATCCAGGGCCGCGCGCAGCTTGGCGTCGTTGCGGATGCGGGCGGCCAGGCACTTGGCAGCTTTGCGGCAAGCGGTCGCCTCCGGCTGCTTGCCCAGCGCGTTGAGCGCGTTGGCGACCTCCTGTGCATTCATGCTGGCCGCCAGCCGGTCGTCACTGGCAAGCTGATCCGCCAGGCATTCGATGGCAGCCCGGCAATCCGCGCTGTCCGGCCACTTGCATAGGGCATTGAGGGCGTTGGCGACCTCCTGCGCATTCATCTCCTGCCGCAGCCCGGCATGCTTCGCCAGCTGTGCGGCGACGCATTGTGCGGCGGCCCCGCAGACATCCGATTTCGGCCATTTGCTCAGCCCATTGAGCGCAGCGGCAACCGCCGGTCCCTTCATGTCCTCCAGCAAAGCCGCTTCGTGTACAAGTCGGGGCGCAAGGCGTTCCGCGGCTTGACGGCACACCGCGGTATCCGGCCACTTGCTCAACGCATTGATGGAAGTCGCAAGCGCCTGTGCGTCCATCGCCTGGCGCAGTCCGGGTGTGTTCACCAGCCGCAGGGCAAGCGATTCGGCCGCCGTGCGGCAACTGGCGTTGTCCGGCCATTTGCTGAAAGCGTTCAGCAGCAGCGACGCATGCCGGGCGCCGAGCTCCGCCTCTCGCCCGCGCAGCAGGTGGCGCCCGATGCGGGCCGTTGCCTGTTCACAGTGGTCGCTGTCGACGTTCTTGGATAGCGCATTGGCCAGCAGCGTCAATTCCTTGACACCCAGTCGGGGCAAGGTCTCGGGCGCCTGCACTTGGCCGGCGATCCACGCGATGGCCGTCATGCAGGCCGGCTGACCGGGATATTTGCTCAGCAGGTTCCCCAGTTCGGCAAGCTTCTCGAGCGGAGCCTCTTTGAACCAGTCGGTCTTGAACAGATAGCACGCGGCCATGTCCACGCAGCGTTCGAGTTCCCACTTGACTTGTCGATGCGTCGAGGCGTGCGTGGGGGCCGATGCGGCACCCAAGGCCAGGAAATAGCCATCCAGGCGCCGGGCATTTTCTTCGGGCGAGACGGAGCCGTCCAGAAACATCAGGGCCAGGCCGTATCCGTTGCGCTGCGCCAGCGAGTTGTCTCGCGCTACGTGCATGCAGAAATCCGGATCCACCTTGCCCTTTCTGGCTTGGCCCACCAGTTTCCAGAGGCGGGCGCACTGCTGCTCGCGCAGGGCGCTGAGCCTGCCGAGCTCGGCGCGGGTCAGCCATCGCCCATAGTCGGTGAGTTGTTCCTCGGTCGGCTCCCGACGGGACTCGGTATGCGGCGAAGACGGCGGCGTGACTGGGGCATGCGCGTCGCGCTTCGCGGTATGGATGGCGGGGGTTTCGCACCGGCGCTGCAGGGACCTGGGGCGCGTATCGACGTCGTCATTTGCGTCGCGCTTGCGCTTGAGCGGGGCGCGAGCGGCCTGCGGCACATGCGACGTACGCTCGGATGGATTGAGCGTGCCATCCGGCGGATCGGCGAACGCCGCCAGCGACGCAGTCGGGGCCGTGGGCAACCTGGAGGCTGAACTTTTCGTGAAGGACCGGGCTGCTGGGCGGGAGCGGTTGCTTTTCGCGGCAGGCAGATGTTCGAAATGTTCGGAAGTCCGGGCTCGCCGATCCCGCGCGGGCGTTTGCCGATCCGGCTTCGACGGCTGCGGCACGTCGTCACACCGTTCCGGAGAAACCGCGTGCGAATGATGCGTGCGGGGAGGCAGTCGAGAGAAGCCCATAAATGCGTGTGAGCCCGCCTGCGCGCAGAAGCGTTCTGCGATGCCGGAACGTTGGAGCAGGAAGGCGATCAGGAGAGTCGGTCCGTCAACGGCACCACATCAACGAAGGAATGCAGGACTGCTGCCTGCGGTCAGTGCCAAGCCCTGGAAGGCGTGCCGGACGATACCCGGCGATCTGGAGCGGCACGCGGTTTGACGCGAAAAAACGGGCCCGTTTGCGCAGTTTCCGATGAAGGATCGGCATTGATCCTGAGCATGGGGGCGATCCGGCCTGCGGCATCGCTTGGGCTGCAACGCCTTCAGGGGGACGCGTCCTTTTCGTGCATGTATGGCCCCGACGCCTTTTGCAAGCCTCTGTTGGCGACGTTGAAACGGTCTGCATGCATCCGGCTTGCCTGGTGGGCCAGTGACGAAGCATGCCCGCATGCCTTGATGAGATCCGTGCACCCTGCCCTCAGCAAAAAGAAGGGGCGGCAGCCGGCCGCCGCGAAGCCCACCGGCGCTATGCCGAGGGAAGCGGCCCCGGATTCGGCAAGCTGCCAAGCTGATCACCGATGCGCGGCTGCAAATGCGCCCAGACCCGGCGCACGATCTCCATCGCATTCGAAGGGCCATAGGCTTCGGCCAGATCTTTCTGCATCTGGAAATGCAGGAACAGCAATCCACGCAAGCTGGCAAAAGCCGTTTTATGGTCATTGAGGCAATCGCGCGCATCGTTGTCCAGCACGCGCTGGATCACCCCCGGCTCCAGCAGCTTGACCTGGCAGATGACTGCCAGGCGGACGATCTCCAGATCGAGCGCTTCAAGGTCATCCTTCCATTCTTCCGGCATCAGACGCTCGGCACCCAGTTTCTCGCTCATGCTGCTCCTCTCCTATGCTCCGATGAGCAGGGAAAGCATTCCATGCTGACCTGCCCGGCTACTTCGAACCGCTCAATTCCGTGGCACGCTGCACGAGAGCAGCGAAATATGAGCGCCTGTACTTCGTCGTTCCTGGCTTTTGGGGGAAGACCGCTGATCAGGCGTTTCATCGTGACGATTGTGTTGGCGGCAGTCGTCAGTGGTCCATGATGCTGACGCCGCCATCGACGAAGATCGTATTGCCCGTCATCCGCCGCGCGTACGGTGTGGCGAGAAATGCGCAGGTGTAGCCGACGTCCATGATGTCGGCCATCTCGCCGATCGGCGCGCGGGCGGCCGCTTCCGTGAGCAGCACATCGAAGTCCTTGATGCCTGATGCGGCGCGCGTTTGCAGCGGTCCCGGCGAGATCGGATGCACGCGGATGTGCTTCGGCCCAAGTTCATGTGCGAGATAACGGCATGACGCCTCGAGCGCCGCTTTGACAGGGCCCATCAGATCGTAGTTCGGCACCACACGCGTCGCGCCAAGATAACTCATCGCGAACAGCGAGCCGCCTTCGTCCATCAACGGTGCAGCGAGCCGCGTCATGCGGATGAACGAATGACACGAGATGTCCATCGCCTGCGCAAAGCCTTCCGCCGAACTGTTCAGCAGGCCGCCATGCAGATCGTCCTTTGGCGCGAATGCGATGGAATGCACGGCGACGTCGAGGCGGCCCCATCGATCGCGGAGCGCATCGAACACAGCTTCGAGCTCGCCTGGCTTCGAGACGTCGAGCGGCAAGAACAGCGATGCTTCCAGATCGTTTGCAAGCGGCTCGACAAAGGGCTTGGCCTTGTCGTTCAGATACGTGATGGCGAGTTCGGCACCGAGTTCGCGAAACGCGCGGGCGCAGCCATAGGCGATGGAATGCGCATTCGCGATGCCGACGATCAGCACCTTGCGTTGCGCGAGAGGTTGCGGCGACAGCTTGTCCATGCTTAACCCTCCAGCCGGCTAAACGCGTGCCGGGCGATCATCAGTTCTTCGTTGGTCGGGATGACCCACACATCGACTGCGCTGTCGTCGTTGCTGATGCGCGGACCATGACGCGCGTTCGCCTGCGCATCGAGCGACACGCCGAGCCACGACGCAAGCGTGCACACGCGATCGCGCACGGCTGCCGCATATTCGCCGATACCAGCGGTGAATACGATCGCATCCAGGCCGCCAAGCGCTGCCGCGAGTGAGCCGAGCTCGCGCGAGATGCGGTAGCAGAACAGTTCGATGGCCTCGGCAGCGCGCGGTTCATCGCTGGTGAGCAGTGCGCGCATATCGCTGGAAACGCCGGAAACGCCAAGCAGGCCCGAGCGCTTGTACAACAGCGATTCGATCGCGCGCGCATCCATGTGGGCTTCTTCGAGCATCCACAGCACGACGCCCGGGTCGAGACTGCCCGAGCGTGTACCCATCACGAGGCCCTCGACGGCCGTAAAGCCCATGGTGCTCGCGATACTCCTGCAGTGGTCGAATGCCGTCATGCTTGCGCCGTTGCCGAGGTGCAGCACAACGGTCTTGCCCTTGGCGGCACGTTCGTCGTAATGCGGCAGCACGCTCGCGATATATTCGTACGACAGCCCATGAAAGCCATAACGGCGCACGCCCTTGCTTGTAATCTCGGGCGGCAGTGCAAAGCGCGTGGCGACAGCGGGCTGTGTGTGATGGAACGCCGTGTCGAAACATGCGATCTGCGGCACATGCGGATTGCGCGACAGGATCGAACGGATGGCCGCCAGATTGTGCGGTTGATGCAGCGGTGCAAGCGGGATGAGTGCGTCGAGTGCTTCCATCACGTGCGCATCGATACGCACGGGCGCCGAATAGTTGTCGCCGCCATGCACGACGCGATGACCGACGCCGAGCAGTTTCGCGTCGCCCGCATGCCCGCGCAGCCAGTCGAACAGAAACGCAATCGCGTTGTCATGCCCAAGACGTTCGCCTGACGGCCAGCGCTTATCTTCGATCACTTCGCCGTTTTGCCGCTTCACGGTAAAGCGCGGATTCGTGTAAATCTCTTCGATCTTGCCGCCTGCGATGGGATCGAGCTGCGCGCCGTTCGCGGCGAACGCATGAAACTTGATGCTCGACGAGCCCGCATTGATGACGAGAATGACGTCCATGCCGGGCTCTCAAACGATCGCTGCCGATGGCTGCTCGCGCCGTGCGAGCGCGACCATCGATGCCACTGCGCACGACGCAAGCCGTGTCATCACGGAATCGGCGCGGCTGGTGAGAATGATGGGCACTTTGGCGCCGAGCACGATGCCGGCGGCGTCCGCGCCCGCGAGAAACGTCAGACTCTTCGCGAGCATGTTGCCGGCTTCGAGATCGGGTACGACAAGCACGTTCGCGTGCCCCGCGACGAGCGATTCGATCCCCTTGATCTTGGCGGCGTCTTCGTTGATCGCGTTATCGAGCGCAAGCGGGCCGTCGAGAATGCCGTTTTTGATCTGCCCGCGATCGGCCATCTTGCAGAGCGCGGCGGCATCGAGCGTCGACGGCACTTTGGAGTTCACCGTTTCCATTGCCGACAGGATCGCGACACGTGCCGCCGGAAAACGCAGCGCATGCGCAAGATCGATCGCGTTCTGAACGATGTCGCGTTTCTCGTCGAGCGTCGGTGAGATGTTGACGGCGGCGTCGGTGATGATGAGAGGATCGGCGCGGCCCGGCACATCCATGATGAAGCAATGGCTGACGCGCCGTTCAGTCCGCAAGCCCGAATCGCGCGCGACGACTTCGCCCATCAGTTCGTCGGTATGCAGCGAGCCTTTCATCAGCGCTTGCGCTTTGCCCTCATGCACGAGCCGCACAGCGGCGGCGGCAGCCGCATGGCTGTGCGGCGCATCGACGATAGGGAGATCGCCGAGATCGAGATCGCCTTCCTTCGCGGCGGCTGCGATTTTCGCGCGCGGCCCGACGAGAATCGGCGCGATCAGTTTCAGGCGCGCCGCTTCGACGACAGCCGACAAAGCATCGTGATCGCACGGATGCGCGACGGCTGTCGGTGTCGCCGGCAGGTTGGCGGCAAAGGCGACCAGACGCTCGTACTTCTCACGCTTGTGTCCCATCTCGTGTGCCCTCGTAGATTCGGTGCTGTCCAGCGCGGTTCAGCATGGGCGTCGCGCGCATGTGTGCCGTTATTCAGCCTGCTGTTGCGCTTCGGTACGCTGCGCCATTTTCCGCTTCGATGCTGATTCGAACATCGTCAGCACGCGTGCGAGATCGGCCCGTTCGTGATCGTCGAGGGGCAGCGTCGTGCTGAGTTTGTCGATGTCGCGCGCGGCGGCCTCGATCTCGGCGAGCGGCACGTTGGCGAGCATGCCGGGCAGCGCATCGATGGCTGCTTCGGCATCGAGACGCAGCAGCGCAGCCTGTTCGCGTACCACATGTTTGAACGACAGAATGCCCTGATCCGACAGCGAGCTGAGCATTTCGCGCGCGAGATTGAAGCGGCGCTCGTCCGCTTCGCCATGCGTGCGGCGCACGTACAGCAGCGCGCGAATGCTCGCTTCGACGAGGCCGCCTTCCGTCATGTCATGACGCAGGCGCGCGTGCTCGGCGACGATCGAGGCCTCGCGCTCTTCCATATCGCCGGGTGCGTTGAGCGAGGTGTTCGCTTCGCTATCGCTGTGCGGCGGCAGACCCGCGAATGCCTGCAGCCACGGCGCGCTGTAGACCGTCTCAAAGATCTGCTCGACAGCCGCATCGCGCATGTCGCGATAGCAATCGAGCGATGTTTCGATCGCATTCGACACCGCGTTCTGCATCTGCCAGAACGGATTGTCGGCGACGACGGGCGCACGTTCGGCTCTCACGCTTTCGGCCGCCCGCGCGACCGACGCAGTCAACGGATTGCGGTCCGACCACGACTCATAGGGCACACGCAGCGGGTGCCATTTGCTCGCGAGATCCGCGGCCCAAGGCGTCACACAGGCGCGCACCCACGGTTGCATGAAACTGCGATAAAGCCCGAGATTGAAGCGCGACAGATACGCAGCGGTTGCAAAGCGCCGATCGCTTTCCGGGTTCGGTTGCACGATCGCGCGCACATCGTCGAGGGTGCGCGGCGAGATCGACAGCACGTTTTCGCCTTCCACCAGCTCCGCATGCGGCGTCGCTTCCGTTTTCGCACCCATGTGCGCTTCGTAGAGGCCGGACGGCAGCAGATCGATCAGATCGATATTGCTGACGAACTCGCGATGTTCCTTGCGCCCCGTGCTGCTCGATACGAAGATGCCGAGGTGGCCGATGCTGTCGTGCGTCGCGTAGACGATGGTCTGATCGTGACCGAACAGATCGGCATCGTCGCGATAGAGATCGGTGATCCAGCCGAGCGCCTGCGGCGGGGGCGTGATGTTGTCCCCATGCGAGCAGAACACGACGATGGGCGAGCGGATATTGCGCAGATCAAGCCGCACGCCATCGGACGTAACGATTTCGCCGCGGGTGAAACGGTTGCCGACAAAGAGGTTGTCGACGATGTACTGCATTTCCGCCGCGTTCAGAAACACATGGCCGCCCCAGTACTTTTCGAAGCCCAGATAGCGGGGCGCTTCCGTATCGATGTTCGCGTACAGGTTGTACTGCTTGCTCCACAGCGTGTTCGCCGGATTCAGATTCTCGAAGTTCTGCACGAGCCATGCGCCATCGAAACGGCCGTCGCCGAGATCGCTCGTCAATGCAGTGAGCCACGAGCCGCCCAGCAGGCCGCCCGAATAGCGCATTGGATTCTTGCCGCGCCCGCCTTGCCAGTACGACACAGGCGC
Organism: Ralstonia solanacearum K60; assembly: GCF_002251695.1. Taxonomy (NCBI): domain Bacteria; kingdom Pseudomonadati; phylum Pseudomonadota; class Betaproteobacteria; order Burkholderiales; family Burkholderiaceae; genus Ralstonia; species Ralstonia solanacearum. Next base: position 1,092,536 of record NZ_NCTK01000002.1, on the reverse strand, counting down.
GCCCGCGACGATGATCGGGCCAAACAGGTCGGGACGCATCGCGGCTGTCATCAGCACTTGCCAGCCTGCCTGGCAGTTGCCGATGACGGCGGGTTTACCGGGGCTGTCGGGATGCAGTTCGATGACTTTTTCGAGGAATGCGGCTTCGGCATGCATCACATCCTCGACGGTCTGGCCTGGGACCGGGTCCGGCAGAAAGCCGACGAAATAGCACGGATGTCCCGCGCGCAATGCCGCGCCGATTTCGCTGTCGCGCTTGAAGCCGCCGATGCCGGGGCCATGTCCCGCGCGCGGATCGACAACGACGAATGGGCGTTTGCGTCCTGGGTCGTGGCCGTCAGTCCGGTCGCGAGCGGGCTCCAGGTCGCCGGGTACGTCGATACGCACCAGACCATAGTTGACGGGGCGCGGCAGCGTGCGCCCATCGAGAATCAGCTCCGCGCCGAAGTCGAGCACATTGGGCGCGCGTTCCTGCAGGTGCGCCTGATACTGATTGCCGCGCTGTCGCATGACATCGGCGAACAGCACGCTGCGCTGCCATGCGTCGACGGCATATGCGGTGGCTTGCGCGAGGAGCTTGCCAGTCGTCGAGCCGAGCGACATCGGTGATGCGGGACCGCCAGATATGGTGAAGCATGAATGCATTTGATTCATGATTGCTCCGAACCCACTCAAAGGGCCAATAACAACAGGCGCCGGGTCTGACGCGCACCGGGCAACGCGGCTTCCATCGGAATCAGCATCACGCTGGAATAACGAGTGCGTCTATTGGACCGGTTTGGTGAATAGCGCGACTGCGGTATCGGCACGGCGCTTGTTGCGTCGCAGCATTGTAGAGTGCGCGGATTTTCTTGGCAATGGAGACATGGGCGTGATGACTTCGTGTTCGGGATAATCGTTCGAATCGTGCGAAATCTGGTGGCGGCCTCCTGCGAAGCGAGCTGCAGCAAGGTTTTCTTGATGTCACGGCTTGGCGAAAGCGGCAGCCTCGTGACCCCTTGAGTCAGAAGCGGCTTGCGGTCGGAGTCGCCATTTCTGACTGAGATCTACCCGGCGACGCCTTAGAGAAAACTGACGAATTCGATCGTTCGTTTTTGAGGGGGCATTATAGAAATCGAAATCCTCGGCATTGATCCGGCCAAACAGGTATTTCAGCTCAACGGAGCGGATCGTAGCGGGCACGACGCTTTCCGCCAGGCCTGCGTCATTTCGCCACGAACGCCGCCTCGATCTGGCGTGCCCGCTTCACGTCATCGCCGTGCAGATAGATCGAGGTGGTCGAGATGGACGCGTGCCGCAGGTTGTCCCGCACCGTGGTCAGCTCGGCGCCGCGGGCCAGTGCGTGGCTGGCATGGGTATGGCGCATCCAGTGCGGACTGGCTTTGCGCAGTTTCTCGGCCAGCATGGTGTGATCGCGCTCGATGATGTCGGCTGCCGCCCAGAAGAAGCGCCGCACCACGCTCCACAGCCGGCTGCCGGTGATGCCGTCGTCGGGATCGAGCCCCAGCGCGCCGATCAGCGGGGTCTGCGGGTTCCAGCGTGCCCGCGTGACGGGCAAGCCGCGCTCCACCAGGTAGCGATCGAGCGCGGTGCGCGCCAGCGGCGGCAGCGCGACCTTCCCCGCACGGCCGCCTTTGCCGACCAGGCTGAGCCAATGATCGCCTTGCCGATCCGTCTCGACCCCGCTCAGCCTGGCGCCAATCAGTTCGCTCGCGCGCAACCCCGTCGCGTAGGCAAAATCCAGCACGAAGCGCAACCGCTGGGCGGCCGGGGCTTCCCAGCCGTAGGACCACTCCAGCCCGTCGGCGATGGTCCGGACCAGGGCCCATTCGCCTTCGGTGAAGGCGTGTGAGGCATCCAGCGCGGCGGTCCGCCCGCCGCCCCTGACCTTGATCCCGGCAAACGGATTGGCCAGCACATAGCGCTGCTGGACCAGCCAGCGGAACATGGCCCCCAGCACCGACAGCGAATACGCGATCGAGCGCGCCGACAGCCCGTCCGTGAAGGGGCGCCAGTCCGCCGATGCACGCGGCCGGGCCGGCCCGACCCAGCGTTCATGGGGCGTCGGGTGGCGCAGGAAGCCCCGGTAGGCAATGGCGTCCTCGGTGGTCAGCGAAGACAGCGGCCGGCCGCGCTCGATGATCGCCCACAAGATCAAGCGTTCCGCTTCCTTGCGGTAGGCGCGCTGGGTGGCCGGCGATTCGTGCAGCGATAGCCACGCCTGCACCGCCTCGTAGTCGTTGTCGGCGGTGAGGACGCAGGTCTCGCGCGGCGCGCGGAATTGCCCTTCGGTGCCATCCACCTCGTGCGGCAGGCGCAACTGCTCCCACGGGACCACCACGCCGCGCGGCTGCCCGGCGATAAGCGCCCTGGCGCGCTCCGTGAGGCGTGGGTGGTCGGCAAAAAATGCCTCGATGCGCCGTGCGCCGGCCTGCCCGAGCCCGGGAATCGCTGCCCACCAGCGACGCCGGCGCGGCACGCGGACGGTCAGGTCCGCCAGGGTGTCGATCCCGGCGGCCCGCAGCACCGCCACCGCGCGGGCATCCAGCCACAGTGCCACATCGTCGCTGATGGCGGGTTCCGGCAGCGGCAGGGTCCGCAGCAGCTCGATGGCCTGGTCGGCCACCCTGCCCTGCCCGGCACGCTCAGTCGCCGCGATCTCAAACAGCAGGGCCAGGTCCTCACGTTGGCGCCTGCGCGCGAACGCCGCAAGCCGGCGCCGGATGCCGCCGAGGATGCCGCGCGAGGACTGCCCGGGCGCCCGTCGCTCGCCGAGGTAGCGTTCGACGGCCTCGCGCGCGGACAGGCCCGCATGCCAAGCGCGCAGCACGGCGAGTTCAGCCGCATCGGGGAAATCCGGAAGTGCCCCTGCGGAGGGAGCGTTGGGAAGCAGACGCGTTTTCATGGGCATGAGTTTATCGCGTCTATAAAGCTATTGCGATAAGGAAAGTTATCGCAATAGTTTCATTGTGGTCTGCTTCGGCCTCGTCGAAGTGATCGACGTCCACCGGCTTCGGGTCGAAGCGGCTTGCCTGAAGGCGCCCGCCGACTGTCGCGCGATGGGGTTCTACTGCGATTCTTTTCCCCCGGTCGGGGACGAAATGTCCCGGTAGCACTGCTCGATCTCGGCGGCGCTACCAAGTTCGGTGCCGGCATGGCGCAAAGCAGCGGCGGCAGCGGCTGTGCCGTACCGAAACGCCTGCTTCACGTCGGTGCCCCGGTTCAGCGCCCACACCATTGCGCCGACGAAGCCGGGTCTCACCTTCGATCCGGAGCGCTTCGAACGGCAGTCCTTCCGCGGTCAACAGCCGCCCCAATCGCTCGGCCACGGGCCCGCCGGCAAGATAGAGGGCCAGGCAATCGCCGCCCATGCGATGAACGACACGGGCAACGTTGATGCCCCCACCGCCCGGGTCGCAGCGAGCCCGAGCACAGCGCATCTTGTGCGTATCCGTCATGCGCGCCACCGACGTGGCGATATCGACGGCCGGGTTGACGGTGAGCGTGACAATGTCCGGCATTGCAAGCCTCCAGGGGCGATGAGGGGCGGCATGGCGCGGCGCAGCACCCGCGGCCGGTTCTTCCCGGCATGCAGCAAGCGATCAACGTTTGATGCGACACAAGACCCACGTCGCCCATCATGCCAGTATTCATTTGATCAGCCGTGCCCCCCCCGTCGTGGTGTGTCGTATCGGAATGGGAATGGCGATGGCACAGGCATGTCCGATGCGTCGCGCATGCATCGATTTGACATCAATGGAGGCACACCTGCCATGAAGACCGCATCACAACGGCGCGGACGCGAAGTCCACCCGACTGCGCGCGAGATCCGTGAAGTCATCGGCCCATTCGAAACGGAAGTTCTGACCCGGATCCTCGAAATCGAACCCAGCATCGAGGACGTTCAGCTTGCCTACAAGTGGCTACGTTCGGACGAGCACTTGATCCGCGGCATGGACATCGAACTCTCCGGCAAGGCCAAGATGATCTACGAGCTCCTTGACGCTGAGTTTCCCGACTTCGATGCATCGGGGCATGGCGTCTAGCATTTTTTTGCAGATCACAGCGTTCAGCTCGTTTTGGCGAAAAACTGACGAATCCCGGCTCGATCTTCAAGCATCGGGGAATTCAACCATTGCGCATCGACGGACGATGCGGCGGTGCCGGGCGCATGGCGAGCGCAAACGTACAACCGGCATGGCGCCGGGATAACCGAACCCCTTCGGGCGGACGCCCCTTCCCTGTCGCCCTCTCCTGTGCGTTGATCCACATCACAGCAGAATCTCGTCAGCGGATTGACAGCATCGGTCCAAGCGCCTTTCATGTTTGAAAGTGCCGGTGAAAACCGAAAAAAAAAGGGGGAGGCACCATGCGACGGTCCATTGCTGCGCTCAAGGCGCTGGCCTGGCTGCTGTTGGGCGGCCTACTGGCAGGATCGGGCGAGGCCGGCGCTGTTCCCGCCTTCGCCCGCCAGACCGGTATGGCCTGCATGGCCTGCCATGTCAGCTTTCCGGAGCTGACACCGTTCGGCCGGTTCTTCAAGATGACCGGCTACACGCTCAAAAACAACGACACCATCCCGCTTTCAGGGATGCTGCAAATCTCGCGCACCAATACGCGGACGATCGATCAGGAGAATTTCGACTTCGTCCGCAACGGTGATGTTGTCCCGCAACAGGCCAGCCTTTTCTACGCCGGCCGCATCTATGGTCCCGTCGGCGCCTTCGCGCAGTGGACGTATGACGGCATCGCCCACCATAGCGCGCTGGACAACACCGACATCCGTGCCGCCTGGCACCTGACGCGGGAGGACGTCGATTTCATCTACGGCCTCACGGTCAACAACAACCCGACGGTGTCCGATGTCTGGAATACCAGTCCGGCATTCGGCTATCCATACGCCTCGTCCAATATCGGCGTGCCGCCGGCGGCCAGTACGCTGATCGACGGCGGACTCGCGCAACAAGCCGTCGGCGCCAGCGCGTACGCGTTCTGGCAGCGCCATCTCTATGCAGAACTGGGCGCGTACCGCACCGCCGACCAGGCGTTCTCCGTGTTCCGCGCCGGGCAGGACACCGCAACGCCGGGCGGCGTGGCCCGTCTGAGCGGCGCCAACCCGTACTGGCGCATCGCCTACAACCAGGAATGGGGCGCGCATTCATTCATGGTCGGCACCTTCGGGCTGCTGGCCAACCGGTATCCCGACAACACCATGCCGGGCACGCCCACCGACCGCTTCCGAGACTTTGCGCTCGACGGCCAGTACCAGTACCTGACCATGACGCACGCGTTCACGGCGCAGTTGGCATGGATCCACGAGCAACAGGATTGGCGCGCGAGCTTTCCGAGCGGCGGCATCGGTGCCGGCCCGACGCCGGCCAACGCAACCGACCACCTGGACACCTTCAAGGCGAAAGCCTCGTACTACTACCAGCGCAAGTACGGCGCCACCCTTGCCTATTTTTCGACGACCGGCAATGCGGACCCGGGCCTCTACTCCCCGGCGCCGGTAACCGGCAGCGCCAGCGGCCGCCCCGATACGCAGGGCCTGATCTTTGAGCTGGACTACCTGCCGCACCCGCAGATCAAGCTGGCGCTGCAGTACACGTGGTTTCTCAAGTTCAACGGTGCCCACACCAACTACGACGGCAATGGCCGCAACGCCATCGACAACAACACGATCTATCTGCTGGGCTGGTTCATGTTCTAACCGCCGCGCGAGCGCGACCATGTGAAGGGGTGAACGCGATGAAGAGACACCACCAACCCAGGCGGATCTGGTTGGCCGGGCTGGTCGTCCTGGCAGCGATCGGCGCCTCGGCCCCAGCGGTTGCGCAGGACGGCGAAAAGCTGGCGGCGCAGTTGTGTTCGTCCTGCCATGGCGCGCACGGCAGGAGCGAATCGCCCATGTTCCCGCGCCTGGACGCGCAAGTGCCGCATTACCTGGAGGCGCAGCTCAAGGGTTTCCGCGACCGCGGTCGCGGCGAGACCGATGCGCAGGCGTTCATGTGGGGCATTGCTTCACAGCTCGATGATGCAACCATTGCGTCGCTGGCCGAGTACTATGCGCGCCAGACGGCACCGGCCGGTCCTGCCGGAGCCCCGGCGCTGATGGCGCGCGGCAAGGAGATCTTCGAGCACGGTCTGCCGGCTGAAGGCGTGCCGGCCTGCGCGTCGTGCCATGGCGCACACGCGGAGGGCAACGACACCTTCCCGCGCCTGGCGGGGCAGCATGAGGCGTATCTCTTGCGGCAGATCGGCGTATTCAAGAATGGCACACGCGCCAACGCCCCGGTGATGAGCGCCGTCGCCCACACGCTGACGGACGAACAGGCAGCAGCGGTTGCCGCGTTCTTGCAGGCCCAATAGCCGAACCGCCAACGCGCTGCCGGACTCTCGGCATCCAGGGGGACCGTGAGCGCGCCAATCCGGTGCCATGCAGGTGGGGAGATGGCCATCTTGTCCGGCTACGCGAAGGCGACCGGTTTGCCCGACAGCAACCTCGTCGCTCGGCAGACCGCCTCGCCAAGACGCGCGCATAGCCGGGTAGGCATCGCGCCCGATGCGAAGTCAACCGGGGAGTGCATTCAGCAATAGCAGGCGGAGCGGGTCTGCGCGGCCGGCTCAGCGCTAAGCACGTCATCGAGCGACGGGTCGGGCCGGAAGATCGTGATGCCCTTCAACCCTGTTCGCCATGCCTGGAAGAACAGCGCATCGACCCGGTCGGCCGTGATGTCGGGCGGCACGATGACCGTTTTGGAAATCGACGCATCGACGAACGGCTGCAAGGCGGCAACCATGGCGATGTGCTCGGCGGGATCGACATCGACCGCCTTGACAAAGTAAGCCGGTTGCGGGGCGCGGTCGCCACGCAGGCTGCGGAACAATCGGTAGGCACGGTTCTCGATGCGGTAAGCGCGCGGTGCGCCATGGCCGACGCGCAACCGCCGCAGGTAAACCCAATCGTAGGCCGGTTCGATGCCGCTCGAACAGTTGTCCGCGAACGCCAGGCTGACGCTGCCCGTCGGCGCGAACGACAACAGGTGGCTGTTGCGCAGTCCATGCAGCGCAATCGCGTCGCGTACGGCGCCGGGCAGCCGCGAGGCGAAGCTTCCGGCGCCGAGGATGTGCGCGGCATCGAACGCTGGGTAGGCACCCCGCTCGGCCGCCAGCGCCGAGGAGGCTGCATAGGCTTGATCGCGCAGGCATTGGGCGATCCTGGCCGCCAGGTGCGTGGCCGCCGGCGTGCCGTAGGGCAGGCACATCATCGCCAGCGCATCGGCCAGCCCCGTCGCGCCCACGCCGATGCGGCGCTTGGTGCGCGCTTCATGCATGTGCTCGGGCAGCGGCCAGCGCGTGAGATCGATGGCGTTGTCGAGCATCCGGACCTGGACGCGCGCCCGCTCGGCCAGACCGGCGAAATCGAACCGCGGCGCGCCCCCGACTCCGAACGGGCAATGCACGAGCCGCGACAGGTCGATCGGACCGAGTACGCAACTGCCCCATGGCGGCAGCGGCTGCTCGCCGCACGGGTTGGTCGCGGCGATGGTCTCGATGGAGGCGAGTGCGTTGGCGGCGTTGATCGTGTCGATGAACAGCAGCCCCGGTTCGGCGCTATCGCGCGCGCATTGCACCAGTGTCTGCCACAGCCGCCGGGCCGGCAGCGTTGCGTAGCACCAATCGCCGTCGACCAGCCGATGGGCCCCGTCGGCCAGCCGCTGCACGCCGGGTCGTGCGCCGTGCCGCAGCATCCAGGGCGCGTCGCCGGCCACGGCTTGCATGAAGGCGTTCGTGATGGCCACCGAGACGTTGAAGGTCGACCAGCGGCGGCGCCCGCGCTTGGCCATCACGAAGTCGAGCAGATCGGGATGGTCGCACCGGAGCACGGCCATCTGCGCGCCGCCGCGGGTATCGGCAAAGGGCAGCGTCGCGCAAGCGGCATCGAATCGGTCGATGCTTGTGCAAACGCCGCCGGCGTTGTAGTCCTGGCCGGCGCCATCGGCATCGCGGGGGGCCACGGGCGAGAAGTCGTAGCCGACGCCACCGCCCATCAGGAGCGTGGTGCGCGCATCGGCGAGCGCGCGATCGACATCGGCCACGGTGGCAACCGCCCCCGATGCGCCGGAACCGATCGGATGCACGAAGCAGTTCACCATGGTGACGTCGCGGGGGCGCCCGGCGTTCGCCATGATGCGTCCGGCGCCGATGGCGCCCCGCAGCATGTTTGCGTAGAACAGGCGCGCGATGCGCCCTCGCCTGTCCGGCGCCTCCGTGCCGGACAGTGCGCGGGCGGCACGCTTGAACACATCCCGGCGCGTGGTCTCCCCCGGCGCCAGGTAACGGTCCGCCAGCACCGCCGCGCTGATCGATGGCAACGCCTCACGGGCCTCGTCGAGATTCCGATCCACCGCTTTCATGGCTGTATTGATAGAGCGCCAGCGCCAATGCCGGCCCGATCTTTGCCGGCCGCAACTGCCCAGGCGGCCGGTGTGTTGCGCACCCGCGTGCCGGTATCGCCGGCGTCTTCGGTGCGGCGCCGAACGCCATGGCGATCCATGCACGTTTCTCCGACTGCGCCGGCCGCAAGTTGCAACGCCATCGCACTGACTGGCGGCGCCGCTGAAAGGAGGCCTCGCATGTGTACCCCGTCCCGCTGACTTTTTGTTCATTCTGATCGCCGGCGCTAGGAGGACACTGAGGCAGATCAACCCGGCCATCAGTCTCGGAGCGGTTTTTGCTCGGGGCACGGCACCTGCTTGCGCTACTGAGCGCGCGGGGGGCCGCGTTTGTGCTGCATCAACCCTCATCCCCGGCCGGCCACTACGCTGGAGGCTGAAGGTGGCGTCTCTTCGACCGATCATGCCCGCCGGGTCTGCCTTCTTGCCGGCAGAGCGGCTATTCGACCTGGCGTGGCAGCCGTGCGGCGCGTGAACCGCAGGCGTCACACCGTTGAACCGCCCCAGGGGCTTCTGGTCCGGAACGGCAGCCTCGTTTTGAGTGCCCCGACGGGCGCGGAAGGACACCATGGAACCGCGGCAGCAAAAGTTCTCGCTCTGGTACGCCATCGTGGTCATGCTGGCCATGCTCGCCGTCCAGACGCTGTTCGTATCCGAGCAAGTCGGGGTCGGCGCCGCGCGGGTGCGCGATCTGTTCAACCAGGCCGAGTGCATGGCGCCCTGCATCATCTTCATCGACGAGCTCGACGCGCTGGGCAAGACCCGCGCGCTGAACATCGTCGGCGGCAACGAAGAGCGCGAGCAGACCCTGAACCAACTGCTGGTGGAGATGGACGGTTTTGACAGCAACAAGGGCGCGATCATCATGGCGGCCACGAACCGCCCCGAGATACTCGATCCGGCGCTGCTGCGCCCGGGCCGGTTCGACCGCCACATCGCGCTGGACCGGCCCGACCTCAAGGGGCGCGCGCAGATTCTCAAGGTTCACGTCAAGAGCGTCACCCTGGCCCCCGACGTCGACCTGGACACGATTGCCGCCCGCACCCCCGGGTTTGCCGGGGCCGATCTGGCCAACCTCGTCAACGAGGCGGCGCTGCTCGCGGCCCGCAACGGCAAGGCTGCCGTCGAGACGTCGGATTTCGACCAAGCGCTGGACCGCATCGTCGGCGGGCTGGAAAAGAAGAATCGCGTGATGAATGCCAAGGAAAAGGAAACCATCGCCTACCACGAGGCCGGGCATGCCATCGTTGCAGAGCACCGGCCGCTGGCCGATCGCGTCTCCAAGGTCTCCATCATTCCAAGAGGCATCGCGGCCCTGGGCTACACCCAGCAAACGCCGACCGAAGACCGCTATCTGCTCAAGCGCAGCGAGCTGCTGGACCGGCTCGACGTCCTGCTGGGCGGCTACGTGGCGGAGCAAATCGTTTATGGCGATGTTTCGACAGGCGCGCAGAACGATTTGCAGCGGGCCACCGACCTGGCCCGCCAGATGATCACCCAGTTCGGCATGAGCGAGCAGCTCGGGCTGGCGACCTACGAGCAGACGCCGAACCCGCTCTTCTCCGGCACGGGACTCCAGCAGTATGAGCGCAAGGCGTACAGCGAGAGCACGGCCCGGATGATCGACAACGAGGTGCGCAAGGTCCTGGCGGATGCGGGCGCGCGCGTGAAAGCCACGCTGGAACGACAACGCGCGAAACTCCAGGCGCTGGCCGGGATGCTGCTTGAAAAAGAGGTGGTCGATCGCCAGGATCTGGACAGGATCCTGTCGGAGAAGGTCTGGCCGATGCCGCAATCCAAGCCGGGCCCCGGAACGGGCACGCCCGCATCGGCGGGAACGCCGGGGCACGCAAGGCCGGACGCCTGACCCGGCGAGCGTATCCGCTCGCCGATCCGGATATCCGCCCGGCTGGGCCGCCGGGGCGTTGCACGCGGCGGGCGACGACCGTATGTCAACCATGTCGCCCCGGTGAACCTTTCTGGCGCATGGATCCTGACAGGCAGGGCGTGCGGTGCCCGGCCTTACATCCGGAGTTCTCCGACAGCGTGCTTGAGCATGCCTGCCACGTCGGCGAAGGCATCGCGGAGCGCGGCATGCAGATCGGCGCCCGACATCTGGCTGCAGACGTGTTCGCCGAGAGGCGTCATCACGTCGATGCGAACGCGGAACGGGCCGCCGGGATGCGGGTGTTGCACGCCGTGGCCAAGGCGCCGTGGCCAAGGATTACGCGGCACCGCTCGATACCGTGGCGAACGTGGGTCAGCCCGTTCGCGTTCTCGATCACGACCGCCTCGAGCGCTCTGGAATGGGACAGGCCCTGAAACGAGATATCCAACGGCACATTCATGCCCGGATTCCGCCGGGAGCGGCATCGCCCGACGCTCGAACGGCTTAGCCTCCCGGACCCGCTAGCTGCATTGCGCGCACCATGTCCTGGAAGGCGCCCAGAAGAGCAACATGCACGTCGATGTCGGACACCGTGTCGGACACCAGCCGCCGACCGGGAATCTCCACTTCAATATGCGCGGTGAATGGGCACCTCGGCCCCCGTTTCGTCGCTTGGCCGGATGTGAGGATCGCCCGACAGCGCGTGATGCCGCAGCGAAGCCGATCCAGCCTGGCGGCAAACCGGCTCACGGCGGCCTGGATGGCGTCGGAGTACGGCACGTCTTGAAACGAGACTTCAACAGGATGCGTGACCATGGGCGTCAATGCTCAACGAGGCGGTGGCGATCTGGCGCACGCGGAAGGCGCCGGCACGAAGACGCAGGCTAAAGGCTGGGCACCAGGAAGCCTTGATGCAGGTCAAGGGGCGCATTCGGGGGCGAACCGGTCCGCACCGGCCCTGCGGTCGGGCCGGAACTGTTGTCCAGGCATCATGTGATGTGCAACGATCAAAGCGCAGCGACACGGTGCCGTTGCTCAGGCAGGCATCGTTGTTCGGTATTCGGGCCATGTCGTCGAACGTGCCATGCGGTCCCGGCCGGGGGCCCTCGCGGCAAGATGCCAGCGGCCGGATCCCTTATCGCAGACAGGCTTCGGCCACGCCGGCAGTGGCGCAAAGGGCAACGACGCAGAGGGGCGGAAGTTTCCACCGCGTCAGCAGAAAGAACCCGATCGCCGCGATGGCGAAATCGAGCTGCGAGCGAACCGCGCTGACCCAGACCTGCGAGTACAGCGCCGTCGCCAGCAAGCCGACGACAGCAGCATTCACGCCCGCGAGCAGTGCCGCCATGGCCCGTTGCGCGCGCAAGGCCTGCCAGTAGGGCAACGCGGCAACGACCAGCAGCAGTCCCGGCAGAAAGATGCCGGCCGTGGCGAGCAGCGCGCCGCTCAGGTGGTTGGGCGCCCCGGCCTTCATCCAGCCAAGAAACGCGGCAAACGTGAACAGGGGCCCGGGCACGGCCTGTGCGGCGCCGTACCCGGCGAGAAAGTCGTTCGATGTGATCCACCCTGCCGGCACGGTTTGCTCTTGCAACAGCGGCAGCACCACGTGACCACCGCCGAACACCAGCGCGCCGGACCGGTAGAACGCCTCGAACACGCGCACCGCATCGCCGGCACCCATCTGCGATAACACCGGCAAGCCGAACAGCAACATGCTGAAGAGCATCAACGCCAGTGCCCCGGCGCTCCGGGAAACCCGGAACGCCGCGCCGTGCCCGGCCGTATCGTGGCTGCCGGGGCCGCCGGGGCGCGGCAGATGCCGGCACAGCGCGAAACCCAATCCCGCACCCAGCGCGATGGCAGCGATCTGCGCATAGACGGAGGTCACCATGCCGAGCAGGCCGATGACGGCCAGCGCAATGGCGGCGCGGCGACGATCCGGACAGAGCCGGTTTGCCATGTCCCACACGGCTTGCGCGACGACGGCCACCGCCACAAGCTTCAGGCCGTGAATCAATCCGCCGCCGACGGGGCCGCTCAGCACGGGGGCCGCCGCCGCGAAGGCGATGAGCAGCAAGACCGACGGCAGCGTGAACCCGCACCAGGCCGCGAGGCCGCCGAGCCATCCCGCGCGCAGCAGTCCGATCGAAAATCCGACCTGGCTGCTGGCCGGGCCGGGCAAGAACTGGCACAGGCCGACCAGATCGGTGAAGGTTGCGTCGTCGAGCCAGCGCCGGCGCTCGACGAATTCGCGTCGAAAGTAGCCGATATGGGCGACCGGCCCGCCGAAGGACGTCAGCCCGAGCTTGAGGAAGGCCGCTAGAACCTCAATAGCGCCGATGGCTCGCGCTGGACGCGAAGAGGACATCCCTGATTCCATAGATTCCGGGCAGAAAGTATGACGGCGGTGGGCGTCGGCGGATGCCCCGCGCACGCAAGGGCGGAAGGACATGCGGACGGTTGCCGCCGACCCTGCCCGACCCGCGCAAGGCGGCGGGAAGCCAACGCGCAGTATGCCTTTTCCGGCGATGGCGCGCACAGAGGCGGCGGTTGGCGGGGAATGCGCCACTGGATGTCGCATGCCAGGACATCCGGCGCGGCCGCTGCCCATGCGGCTGCGACCGATGCGTCGCTCCTTCTTTTTTCGCTTCGCCCCGTGGCAGGCGGAACGGCGTCGCCACAGTCATCGGGAGCCGCGCGCTCCGCCCTTCAGGCGAATGGCTGCGCGCCCTGTCAGGCGACGCTGACACGGGCCTTGTCGGCGCGCGTGACCGACCTCACCGGTACGCTGACGCGCGAGCAAGCCGCCGCGCTTGAACAGAAACTGCAGCAATTCGAAACGGAGAAGGGAAGCCAGGTGGCGGTGCTGATGGTGCCGACCACGCAGCCGGAACCCATCGAGCAGTATTCGATGCGTGTGGTGGAGCAATGGAAGCTCGGACGCAAGCACGCGGACGATGACGCCTTGCTCATCGTTGCGAAGGATGACCGTGCGGTGCGCATCGAAGTCGGCTACGGAATCGAAGGCGTGCTGACCGATGCCATCAGCGGCCGCATCATTCGGGAAGACATCGTTCCCCGCTTCAAGGCCGGCAACTTCTACGAGGGCATCGATGCCGGCACGGACCGCATCATCCGCGTCATTCGGGGCGAGACCTTGCCCTCGCCCAGACAGGCGCGCGATGAGGGGGCTGAACCGATTCGCCAGCTATTGCCGGCGATCCTTGTGCTTGCCGTGGTACTGGGCGGCGCGCTGCGCGCCTTTGGGGGCGATCACGCGCGACACGGGCACGCATTGCCGATGGCGACCAATTTTGAGGGGGCGGCCCCGCAGCCATCGTGCTCACGCGCTGCCATCGGAGGACGCCGCCAGCTTCTCGATCCGCACGGCAACCACCTTGTATTCGGGCGAATGCACCATCCGGTCGCGCACCGGCGAGGTCAGCCGGTTGATGAACAGATCGGGCCGGTGAAAGCTGCAGAAGACCTGCCCGGCAAGCATCGCCGGGCTGATGCGAACCGGCAGGACCGCCGTTCCATGGCGGCTCGATAGCCGTACCGTTTCGCCGTCCGCGAGGCCGTAGCGCGCGGCATCCTCGGACGACATGTCCAGCGTGTCCGACGGCCGCAGCCTGCTGTTGGCGGTGCGGTAAGTCATCGTGCCGGCGTTGAAATGATCCAGCGTGCGGCCGGTGGTCAGCAGCAACGGATACCGGTCGTCCGGCTGCTCCGGTGTGCGCACATAGGGGATCCGTGCCAGCGCGGCGGTCTTGCCGCCGGTGAAGGCACCGTGGTGCAGCACGGCCGTGCCGGGGTGATCTTCTTGCGGACACGGCCACTGCAGGCTTTCATGCTCCAGCCTTGGGTAGGAGAGGCCCGCGGCATCAGGCCACAGCGAGCGCACCTCGTCCCAGATCGCGCGCGCGCTGCTGAACGTGAAGCCGGCCGGCCGGCCCATGCGGGCAGCGAGTGCCTGGATGATCCACCAGTCCGGCCGTGCCTGGCCCGGCGCCGGCACCACCGCGCGCACACGCTGCACGCGCCGGTCCGAATTCATGAACGTGCCGTCCTTTTCAAACGACGAGGCCGCGGGAAAGAACACGTGGCCAAAGGCTTCCGCCGTTTGCGTCATGAACAGATCCTGCACGATGACCAGGTCGAGCGCGCCCAGTGCCGCGGCCGTGGTGTTCGCGTTGGCCAGCGAAAGATAGAGGTCGTAGCCGATCGCCCAAAGCGCCTTCAATTGGCCGGCTTGGGCAGCATCCATCATCTGCAGCAGGTCGAGACCGTGGCGGGCCGGCAGTTTCGCGCCCCAGGCCTGCTCGAAGCGCTCGCCCGCCTGCGCAATCGTCTGTCCGCCGGTGAGCGCGACGGGATCGCACCCCATCTGCGCGGCGCCCTGCACGTTGTTCTGGCCGCGCAGCGGATTGATCCCCGCGCCCGGCTGGCCGAGATTGCCGGTCAGCAGCGCCAGGTTGATGAGCGCCATGACGCCTTCCGTCCCCTGCAGATGCTCGGTTACGCCAAGGCCGTGGAAACACATGGACGGCTTGCCAGCGGCATAGAGCCTGGCGGCGGCGCGGATCGCCTCGCCCGGCACGCCGCATGCGCCGGCCACGCGCTCCGGCGCGAAATCGGCCGCATGCGCGGCAAACGCGTCGAGGCCCGTCACCCGCTCGGCCACGAACGCGCGGTCGAGCAGATCCTCCTCGATCAGCGTGGCGGCGATTGCATTGAACAGCAGCACATTTTGCCCCGGGCGCACCGGCAGGTGGACGTCCGCGAGCGCCGCCAGTTCGGTACGGCGCGGGTCGATGACGACCAGGCGCGCGCCCTTCAGCACGGCCTGCTTGATGCGCGCGCCGACCACCGGATGGTTTTCGGTCGGGTTCGCGCCGCAGATCAGGAAGGCGTTTGCCTGCTCGATGTCGTCGAAGCTGTTGGTGGCAGCGCCGATGCCGAGCATTGTCTTGAGCGCCTTGGCGCTGGGCGTATGGCAGACGCGGGCACAGCAGTCGACGTTGTGCGTGCCAAGGACCACGCGGGCGAACTTCTGGGCCAGGTAGTTCTCTTCATTGGTGGCGCGCGCCGAACCCAGCACGCCGACGGCATCCGGACCGTCACGGCCGACGATCGCCTGCAGCCGGGCCGCGGCAAAGTCGAGCGCCTCGTCCCAGCTCACCGTCCGCCATGCGGCGTCGCGGCGGATCATCGGTTGCGTGACGCGGTCGGCGGCATGGTTGTACTCGAACGCATAGCGTCCCTTCACGCACAGGTGGCCGCGGTTGACCGGGCTGTCGGCCGGGCGCACGGCCACCACACATCCGTCCGCCGTCCCCACGTCCATCTGGCACCCGACACCGCAATAGGTACATGTGGTGCGCGCCCACGCAGTCGGTTCGACAATGCGCCGCTTGTCGAACAGGGCGCCGCTGGGACAACTGTCCACGCAAGCGCCGCAACTGACACAGCCCGCGCTGAGCATGGTCGGTCCATTGGCCGTCGCGATGCGCGTGGCATCGCCGCGTCCCCTCGCCTCCCATACGAATTGGCCTTGCACCTCTTCGCAGATGCGCACGCAGCGCTCGCAGTAGATGCAGCGGTCCATCGACACGCCGATGTAAGGGGGGCTGCCATCCTGGAACAGCCCGCCCTGGGGCTTGCCGCCTGGCGGCACGCCGTATTCGGCCAGCAGCCGGTGGAACGGGTGATGCGGCTCGGTGGCGCACGCCGAGGCCGGATAGTGTGTGGCCATCAGCTCCAGGTTCGTGCGGCGCAGGGCCTGCAGCACGCCGCTATCGCTCTGCACGCGCATGCCCTCGGCCACCTCGACCGTGCAACTGGCAACGGGCCGCGCCTGGCCCTGCAAGTGCACCAGGCACAGACGGCAAGCACCGGACGGCGTCAGGCGCTTGTCGTGGCACAGGTGCGGGACGACCGCACCCGCCGCCGCCAGTGCATCGATCAGAAGCGAGCCTTCCGGCGCCTCGCAGGGGATGCCGTCGATGGTCAGTCGAACCATGCTGGCAGCTCCGAACGATAGTGCTGTTGCACGGATTGGACGAATTCGGCCAGTCCCCGGCCATGCCCGCACAGGCTGGTCTGCGCGAGTGCCGTGACGAGGCGCTGCCAGCGGCCGCGGTCGATCGGTCCGCCATCGGCTGCGGCGGCGGCCATCGCAGCAAGAATCGGCGCGCCCAAGTGGCAGGGCGTGCATTTTCCGCAGGACTCGCGCGCGCCAAAGCGCAGCACCTCGGCAATGATCCGTGCGACCGGCGTGTCGTCGGCGAACGCGATCACGCCGCCGTGCCCGACCGCGCAGTCGATGGCCTGCATTTCCTCGTAGCCGAGGCGGGTATGCAACAGTTCCGGCGGGACGATGCCGGCAAGCGGCCCTCCTACCATGAGCCCCTTCAATCTGCTACGGCGCAAACCTTGACCGAGCCGCTCGACGATATCCGCCAGGGTGATCCCGAACTCCGCCTCATAAAGCCCCGGGCGGCGGAACAGCGAGTTGAGCGACAGCAGCTTGGTGCCCCGGCTCTGGGAGAAGCCGAGCGCGGCGTAGGCGGCGGCTCCGTGGGTCACGATCCATGGGATCGCGCACAAGGTCTCGACGTTATGCACCAGCGTGGGAGCGCCAAACAGCCCTTGTCGGGTAATTTGCGGCGGTCGCGGCCGCACTTCCGGACGGCGGCCTTCCAGCGCGTTCAACAGCGATGTCTCCTCCCCGCAGAGGTAGGCGCCCCGCCCCACGACGAGTTCCAGCGCGAACGCCGGAGGGAGCCAGCCCGCGGCGCGCGCCTCTTCCAAGGCGCGCGCGAGGACGCGCGCCGCCGCCGGGTACTCCTTGCGCAGGTAGATGTACCCGCCGCGAGCACCGACAGCATGCGCCGCAATCGCGACCGCCTCAATCAGCCGGAACGGATCGTCTTCCAGCAGGAAGCGATCGGAGAACGCACCGGGGTCGCCTTCGTCTGCGTTGACCACCACGTACTTCGTCCGGGCGCTTTCATTGGCGATGGCCTGCCACTTGATGCCCGCCGGAAATCCCGCCCCCCCTCGTCCGCGCAGCCTGGAGTCCCACACCATGTTCACCAGCGCTTGCGGCGCCATCGCCCGGGCCATGGCGAGCGCATCGCCGCCGCCCTTGCGATAGGTCTGCAGGTCGCGCACGCCGCCGTGCAAGACATTGCCCAGCAGAACGGGATGACGGGCATGCTCGCCGATGTGCGGCCGGACATCGTGTGCGCCGTCACTCGGGGCGTCATAGCATTTGCCCAGGCAATAGAGTGTGGGTGTTCGGCTGACGGCGGCCTGCCAGCGTTCCGGCCGGTCGGCGCGCGCGGCGAAGCAGGCCAACCCCGCGCACGAGCATGCGCTGATCGTGCACTGTTCAAGGTGATAGAAGCCGTGTGCGGCAGCGTGCCGTTGTACTGGGTTCACCGTGTGGGTCCTAAGAACATGCTGGGAGACACCCCCAGGGTTTCGAGAATGCTTCACTCCGCAATGCTTCCCCCCGCGCTACCGTGGCGGCACACGTATGCGTTGCGCTGGACAATCGGCCGTTGCGCCATCCGACCCGATGGTCATCCGCCGGATGGCCGGCGCGTTTTCCTCCCCCAACACAGGCAGGATCGCCCCTCGGCCGGCTGCCTTGCTCCTATTGCATGTGCTGCCCGCCGTTGACGGCCAGGTTGGCCCCGGTGATGAACGCCGCGTCGTCGGTGCACAGGAAAGCGACCAGCGCCGCCACTTCGTCCGGATGCCCGAGCCGGCCCACGGGAATCTGCGGCAGGATGCCTTGCGGGCTACCGCCCGGCACGCGCGGCCGGCCCGTCACCGTGCTCGGACTGCGGGCCCCCTGTTTGCACAGCAGCCACTCTCCAGCGTTCGCATCGACCGGCAGGCGGATGACCACGTCGGCCGACCGCCGGCGTGCCGTGATCGCCACGGTCTGCATGGCGCCCCTGTACTCAGCGTGGATGCGGTAGACGCCGGGCGGCAGCCTGAGATACAGCAGCGGACCGGCAGTGACGAGCCGCAGCCGCAGTCGACCCCGCGCGTCCACAACCGAGACCGCCACATCGGACAGCGCTTCACCGCCGCGTGCTGCCACCAGCCGCAGGCGCACGTTGAAACGCCCCGCCATGGCCTGCATGCGGGCAACCTCGTCACGGCCGATGCCGCCGGAGAGGTAGGCAATATCGTCGCGGTAGCGGATTTCAGGGCCGGCCGGGCCGGCTTGGGGCGCCTCGGGGGCGGATGTCGATGGGGCCGCATCTGCGATGGCGCACGGCAGCGCCAACAGGATCGCCAGGATGACTCGCAACATGGCCCACCTCAATTCGGCTGCACCGGGTACCCGACTGTCTGCGCGAGCACCGGGATTTCGTCTTCATTGAGCGACAAGGCCTCCGCCAGTTGCCGCTGATTCAGCCAGCCGCGCACGACCGTGCACAGCCCGGCCGACGCGCAGTACAGCGAGACGTTCTGCGCGATGGCGCCCGCCGTGACCGCGGCAAACGTTGCACGCTGCTGCTGCGGCAGCCGGCCCAGGCGGCCATGGTTGATCACGTAGACGAGATCGAGCGGTGCGTGGCCGACAACGTCCTGGTAGCCGGTCAGGTTGCGGGCATCGACAGCGTGCTTGAGGTCCAGCACGTGCTCAACCGCATCGTAGCGATAGACGCCTTCCGGCAGCGCCACATAGATATCGATTTCGTTCAGGCCGTGCGGCGACGGCGCCGTCCGCCCGCCGGTGGCCGGCCGGTTGACGCCGTCGGCAGCCCACAGGAGTTCGCCGAGCTGTTGCGGCGCTAGCGCGGTCGAAGCGAATTCGCGCGTGCTCTTGCGGTGCGCGAGCGCCGCCATCAGCGGTTCGCCGCCGCCCAGGTGCGGCGACGGCAGCGCAATGACCGCCGCGGGCTGGAGGGCGACCGGCTTGGGCAGCAGCCCGTGCACCGGTTCATAGGAGAGAAACAAGGCTTCACCCATGGCGCGTACCTCGTGAGGGGAAAGACAGCCGTCGGCCGCTATGCCTGGAGGGTAGTCGGCAAGTGCGATGGCGCTTTGATGGGGCTCAACATTGCATGCCACCGTCAATCGGGCCGATGCACCGCCGCGATCCGTGCGTCGGCCAACGATTCGCGCGCACCGTGCGGCCGGCCATTGCCCGGTGTCTCGCCCATCGCCGGCGGGGCCGCACCACCGGCGCGTTCCTCTTCATTGCGCCAGCCGCCACCCAGCGCCAGAAACAGGGCCACCGTATCCTGCAGGCGCTGCGTGCGGGCCTGGAGATAGCCGAGGGCGGTCTGCTGGTACTGCGTATCCGCCGACAAGACCTGCAGATAACTTGCGGTGCCGGCGCGATAGTCGGCCTGCAGTTCTTCCAGCGCGATGCGCGCGGCCTCTTGCGCGCGTGCCTGGGCATCCACCTGCGCGGCGTCGTGTTCGAGCGCGCGCAGCGCGTCGGCCACTTGCTCGAACGCCGACAGCACCACCTGGCGGTAATCGGCATCGGCCGCCTGCAGCGCGGCCGTGGCCGCCTCGCGCCGGTAATACAGGCTGCCGCCCTGGAACACGGGCGCCAGCAGGTTGGCGCCGACGCTCCATGTCCCCGCCTGACCGCCGAAGAGCCGGGCCACCTGGTTGCTCTCGCGTCCATACGCGGCGGTGAGGGTGATGCTCGGCAGCATGGCCGCGGTCGCCACGCCAACCTCGGCGCTTGCCATGTGCAGCCGGGCCTGGGCCGTCAGCACATCGGGACGCTGCCGCACCAGCGCGGACGGCACCAACTGCGGCAGATCGGCCGGCAGACGCAGGCTCGCCAGCGCCAAGGCGACCGGTTCCGCCTGTGCGGGGTATCGGCCCATCAGGGTGGCTTCCAGATGCTCGGCCTGATCGCGCTTTTGCTCCAGCGGCGGCAGCGACGCTTCCAGCGCGGCCAACTGCGCCACCACGCTCAGTTCGGTGGCATGGGGCACGATGCCCGCTTCGACCTGGCTGTGGGTGATGTCCACCTGTTCGCGCACCAGGGCAACCAGCGTATGGGTCACGTCGATCTGCGCATCGTAGCCCGCCCGCGCAATGGCGGTGTTGACCAGGTTGCCGGTCAGTGTCAGGTAGGCCGCCGCCACGGTATAGCGCTGGGCTTCCGCCTGGGCCGCCAGCGATTCCACGGCACGCCGGTTGCCGCCGAAGAGATCCAGCACGTAGCTGACCGAAGCGTTCAGTGTCCAGAGATTGAACACGCTCGGCGCCCCGGCCTGCCCGAGCCGCGCCGGCACGACCGCCTGCCGGGCACCCTCCGCGGAAGAGGCCACCTGCGGGTAGAACACGCCGGCCCCCGCCCGCAGCGACGCTTGGGCCGCGCGCAGGTTGGCCTGCGCCGCCTGCAGCGTGGGATTCGCGGCCAGCGCCGCGTCCATGGCGCGATCCAGCGGCGGACTGCCGAACATGCGCCACCAGTTGGCAGGCACATCCGGACCCGCGGCAAACCGCTGCGCAACGCCGTCGCCCGCCGCGGTCTGCTCCGGGTTTCCACCCCGCAGGTAAGCCTGCACCGCCGGCGCCTTGGGCGCCACGAAATCCGGGCCGACCGCGCAACCGGCCACCAGCAGCGCGGACAACGCGAGCACACCGGCCAGCCCGGGCGGTGGCCTCATGGCGCCCCCCGCAGATAGACATCGACCAGTTGCCCCGGGTACACCATGACGTTCGCGGGGCGCTCGAAGCGGAACACCAGCGGCAGCACGCGCACATCGACCCGCTCCGTGCGCTGGTCCGACAGTTGGATCTTCGGCGACACATACGGCTGGGTGCGGACGTATTCGAGCGGGATGCTGATGTCTGTTCCGCGCAGGGTCATGCGGGCCTCCACCGTGCCCGCGGGCAGCCGGTTGACGAGAATCTCGTCCAGGTAGACGCGCACCGCCAGCCTGCCCTGCCCGCTGCCCATCACGGCCAGCGGCGTGTTGCCCTGGGTATAGGCGTCATAGGTGCCCTGCGGCGAGACATATGCCCCGACCGCGGTATTGATCGACATGACGACACCATCCATCGGCGCGCGCACCGCGTACTTGTTGAGCAAGGCCGCGGAGGCCGCCGCGGCTTTCTGCAGGGCGTCGAGCTGCCGTTCCTGGTTGCGGATGTCATACACCCAAGCGCCGGCGCGGGTCAGTTCGAGCTGGCGCTGCGCGATGGCCAGGTTGCCGCGCGCCACGCGCTCGGCGTTGATGGCGTTGTCCAGCGCGTCGCGGCTGACCGCCTTCGGGTTGAGCCGGCTGGCGGTCTGCAGCTTGTCGAGCTGGTCCTGCACGGTCTTCAGGCTGGCCTGGCTGGCGCCGACCTGAGCGCGCATCACCTCCAGCGTCTCCTTGCGGGGCTGGGCCTTGAGCGCCGCCAGTTGAGCGTCGGCGGCTTCGGCCTGCGCTGTCTGCTGGGCGGTCAGTGCACGCTGCACGGAGTCCTCGATCTCGATCAGGACGTCGCCGCGCCTGACGGCCTGGCCTTCCCGCGCGTCGATGCGCACGACCGTGCCGGACACCTCGGGGTACAGATTGACGTTGGCGCCGCTCTGCTGATCGCTCTCGACGATGCCGTTGGCATAGATGCCCTGGGCATACGGATTGGCGGCCGGCTGGAACACCGGCGGCAGCGGTGGGCTCTGGCGCGCGTACAGAACGGCCGCAACCACCCCGACCAACGCACCCAGCGCCGACAGGTAAAAGATCCACCGGCCCTTCATCGCACCTCCCCCCGCTCGATACCTTTCAGGCGGCCGTCTTCCATGTCGAGGATGCGCGTGGCCATGTCGAAGATGCGCGCATCGTGGGTGACGATCACGATGCAGCGCGCCGCGTTGAGCACCTTCGTTTTGATGAACGCCATGATGGCGTGGCCGGTATCGCCGTCCAGCGAGGCCGTCGGCTCGTCCAGGATCAGGATGTCGGGCTGGCTGACGATGGCCCGCGCGATCGCCACGCGTTGCTGTTCGCCGCCGCTCAGCTTGATCGGCGGCAGTTGCGCGCGGTTGCTCAGGCCGACCACCTCCAAGTAGTGCATGGCTTCCTCCAGCGCGGCATCCCAGTCGCGGTGCCGGAGGATCAGCGGAATCGCCACGTTTTCCACCGTGCTCAGGCGCGGAAAGAGGTGGTAGTCCTGGAACACGAAGCCGATCTTGCGCAACCGGAAGTCGGCCAGGGCGTCGTTGCTCAAGCCCCAGATGTCGGTGCCATCGACCAGCGCCCGGCCGCCGTTCGGCCGCAGGATGCCGGAAATCACGCTCAGCAGCGTGGTCTTGCCGCTGCCCGAGGGCCCGACAATGAACAGGATCTCGCCGAAGTACGCTTCGAAGCTCACGCGCTTGAGGGCATAGGTGCGGGCTTCGGCCTGGCCGAACCATTTGTCGATGTCGTGGGCGGCAATCGCAACATTCGGCATCGCTACCCCCGGAAGATGTCGAACGGTTCGATGTGCAGCACCTTGCGCACCCCGATGTATCCGGACACGGCGGCGATGATGATCACCATGACGAGCGCCAGCCCCAGGTTGGTGAAGGTGATCATGGCGGCGTAGTCGGGTATCCGCAGCCGCGCGACGCTGATCATCAGCGCGCACAGGCCGATCCCGAGGCCGTAGCCGGTCAGCGCGACGAAGGTCGCCTGGAACACGATCATCAGGATCAATTCGCGGCCCTTCGCGCCGATCGCCTTGAGCGCGCCGAACTTGTCCAGGTTTTCCAGGATGAACGTATAGAACGTCTGCCCCGAGATCGACAGGCCGACAATGAAGCTGATCACGGTCATCAGCAGGATGTTGGTGCCGAGGCCGGTCTGGTACGTGTAGAAGCGGGAAATGCGTGAGACGAACTCGTCGCGGGTGAGCGCGCGGTAGCCCAGCCGTTCCACCGCGCGCTGGATCGCGACGATATCTGTCGCGCGCTTGGGTTCGAGCAGGATGTACGACATCGTGTAGCGGGTGCCCGGAAGATACTGCACCGCCCGCCGGTAGGTGGTGTACAGGGTCGGCACGCCGAACAGCCCGCTGGTGACGACTTCCGCCTCGCCCACGATCACGCCCCGGTGGTCGTTGATCTCGAATTCGGTGCCGACGCGCGGGTTTTCGAGCTTGCCGAATTCGGCATCGCGCACCACGAGGAAGGCATTTTCGCCGTACAGGTCTTCGATCCGGCCGGCCAGCATGCGCGGGCGCCCGAACAGGCTGGTGTCGTCGATGCCCACCACCGTCACCGACTGGTAGGTGCCGCTGCGCAGCCGCACCAGCGCACCGCCGGAATACAGCGGCACCGCAAACTTCACGCCGCCGATGCTGCGCACCGCGTCCAGCACGTAGTCGGGCATGCCGATGGTGTTGGCCACGGTATTGACGGCCGGGTCCATCACCCACATGCTCGCGCCGATGTTGTACACGGTGGAAGAGGCCCGGTTCAGCACCCCCGCGAACAGCGACGTCATCTCGATCATCAGAAAGACCGCGAAGGTGATGCCGACCAGCAGGCCGCTGAACTTCGCGCGGTCGTTGACCAGCAGCTTATAGGCAAGCCTCAGAATGCCCGGCATGGCGCACCTACGCGGTCATGATGACCTTGACAACCCGGACGATCGCGCCCGACGGCTGTTGCAGCACGGGGTGTTCCTTCTCGGCGAGCGCGATCCTGCCGGGGCCGAGGTAGACGAGCGCTTTCATGGGGGCGGCCATCCGTGGTTGATGGTTCGATGCTAGGCAAGCCGCGCCGCCGGAAGTTGATGCGCAGCAAGGAATGCGCATGGCCGGCCCGGCCGATGCGTCAAACCGTGCCGCCGGCCCACCACGCGACCGATGCGCCTCACCGGGGGGCGCAACGATTGACTTGCATCAACCCTCGAACCCGATTCCCGGCCATATTGGACGGCGTACCCGCTGCCGCCGAAGGCGGCGTTGCATTGACGTGAGCGTCGCCCGCGAATACCCGCGTCTCGCCGGCCGACAGCCTTCGCTCCTTCCCCGGCCGCGGCCACCTGCATGCATCAAAGGCGCGTCACATGAGCATCAGGCACCTCTCCCACCTCTTTCATCCCGGCTCGGTCGCCCTCATCGGGGCGACGCCCAGACCGCACAGCGTGGGCGCCACGGCCCTGGCCAATCTGAAGGCCGGCGGCTTTCGCGGCCCGATCCACCTGGTCAACCCGAAGTACCGCGAGCTCGATGGCCAGCCATGCCACGCCAGCGTGGACGACCTCCCCGCGTGCCCGGAGCTGGCGCTGATCTGCACACCGGCGCCGACCGTGCCCGGCCTGATCGCGGCGCTCGGCCGGCGGGGCTGTCGCGCCGCCATCGTACTGAGCGCGGGCTTCGAGCAACAGGCCGACGCGGCGGGCGGGTCTCTGCGGCAGGCCGTGCTGGATGCGTCGCGCCCCTACCAGTTGAGAATCCTCGGGCCGAACTGCGTGGGCCTGATCGTCCCCGGGATCGGGCTGAACGCCAGCTTCGCCAGCACCATGGCGCTGCCCGGCAAGCTCGCCTTTGCGTCGCAGTCCGGCGCGCTGACGACCGCCGTGCTGGACTGGTCGCGCTCGCGGCAGATCGGCTTTTCGTACTTCATCTCGCTGGGCGACAGCGCGGACGTCGATCTGGCCGATGTGCTCGACTACCTGGCCGGCGATCCCGCCACCCATGCCATCCTGCTGTACGTCGAGGCGGTGCGTTCCGGGCGCAAATTCATGTCAGCCGCGCGGGCGGCGGCGCGCAACAAGCCCGTCCTGATCGTCAAGGCGGGACGCGTGCCCGAAGGGGCCAAGGCGGCCGCCTCGCACACGGGCGCGCTTGCCGGGGCAGACGACGTCTATGACGCGGCCATCCGCCGCGCGGGCATGCTGCGCGTCGACTCCACGGAAGACCTGTTCGACGCCGTGGAGACACTGGCGCGCGCCCGGCCGCTCAACGGCGAACGGCTCGGCATCGTGACCAATGGCGGCGGCGCCGGCGTCATGGCCACGGACGCGCTCGTGCGCAGCGGCGGCCGCCTCGCCGTGCCGGGCGCCGACATCCTGCGCCAACTGGATGAGGTACTCCCCCCGACGTGGTCCCACGGCAACCCGATCGACATCGTCGGCGACGCGCCGATCGAGCGCTACGTGCGCGCGCTGCAGATCCTGCAGGCCTGCCCCGCCGCCGACGCCACGTTGCTGATCCACGCGCCGACGGCCATCGTCCCCAGCACGGACATCGCCGAGGCGGTTGTCCAGGCCGCGCCCGCACTGCGCCAGCCGCTGTTCACGAGTTGGCTCGGCGGCGACGCGGTGGCCCAGGCACGGCAGATCTGCCGCCGAGCCGGCATTCCGACCTATGAGACGCCGGAGCAGGCGGTACGAGGTTTCCTTCAGACGCTCGAGTATCAGCGCAACCTGGAACTGCTGATGCAGACGCCGCCGGCCACGCCGGCCGGCCGCGCGCCCGAAACCGCGCGTGTGCGCGGCATCGTCCGTCAGGCGCTGGCGGAGGGAAGACCGCTCTTGAGCGAGGTGGAAGCCAAGACGGTACTGGCCGCCTATGGGATTCCGGTCGTGGAAACGCGCCTGGCGACCGACGCCGGATCGGCCGCCGCGATGGCGCAGGCGCTCGGCTTTCCGGTCGCGCTCAAGATCGTTTCACCCGACGTGACCCACAAATCCGATGTGGGGGGCGTCGCCCTTGACCTGGCATCGGCCGATGAAGTCCGCGCCGCCGCCGTCGCGATGCAGGACGCACTGCGCGCGCACCGTCCCGAGGCGCGCCTGACCGGCTTCTCGGTCCAGCGCATGGTCAGGCGCGCGGGCGCGTTCGAACTCATCGTGGGCGCCGCTTGCGACCCGGTGTTCGGTCCGGTATTGCTGTTCGGCCAGGGCGGCACGGCCGTCGAGCGGATCGGCGATCGGGCCGTCGGCCTGCCGCCGCTGAACCCCGTGCTGGCCGGCGAACTGGTCAAGCGCACGCGCATCAGCCGCCTGCTGGCGGGCTACCGCGACAAGCCGCCGGCCGACCTGGAGGCGCTGTACGCGGCGCTGATCCGGGTCTCGCAACTCGTGTGCGATATCGCGGAGGTGGCCGAGCTCGACATCAACCCGCTCATCGCCGACGAGCATGGCGTGCTGGCGCTGGACGCGCGCATCGGCGTACGGGCGGCCCAAGGGACGGCCGTGCGCGATCCGGCCGGCCGGCTGTCCATCCTGCCTTACCCGCAAGCCCTGGAAGCGTCGGTGACATGGAACCACGCCCCTCTGCTGCTGCGCCCGGTCCGCCCCGACGACGAACCCGCCTACCGGGCGTTCCTCGAGAGCCTGACGCCGGAAGATCTGCACCTGCGCTACCTGTGCATGTTCCGGCATCCGCCGCACAGCCAGCTCGCGCGCATGACGCAGATCGACTATGCGCGCGAGATGTGCTTTGTCGCGGTGGCTGCGCGGCCGGACGGCCCCCAGGCCATCCTCGGTGAATGCCGCGCGGTCGCAGATTCGGACAACATCCGTGCTGAATTCGCCGTGTCGGTCCGTTCGGACTGCAAAGGCAAGGGCCTTGGCCGCCTGCTGGCGGACAAGCTCATCGCCTACAGCCGGGCCCACGGCACGCGGGAACTGGTGGGCACCACGCTGCCCGGCAATCAGCCGATGCTGGCGCTGGCCAGGGCCTGCGGGTTTGCGGCGCAGCACACGCCGGACGGCGTTCAATTGCGGCGGATGCTGTCGGAAGACCACGCCACGAGCGAGGTGCCCCAGTGAGCCACCCTCCACGGGACACACCGCAGCCGCAAGACGCAAGCCCGGCGGCCACCGGTGCGGAGGCCTGCCAGCTCGTGAGCGCCCTGCTTGACCCGGCCGCGTATCCTCATGCCGCCGGGCCCGTCGGCCTGATCGAAACCCATCTCTCCTGGGTCTTCCTGGCCGGAGCGTTTGCCTACAAGGTGCGCAAGCCGGTCCGGCTCGATTTCGTGGATTTTTCCACGCTGGCCTCGCGCCGCGCCGACTGCGAGGAGGAACTGCGGCTCAACCGCCGCCTGGCGCCGGAGCTGTACCTTGGCGTGGTGGCCATCACGCGGGCGGAGCACGCCAATGCTGTCCGCGTGGGCGGCTGCGGCATCCCGATCGAATACGCCGTGCGCATGCGCCGCTTCGATCAGCGGAACCTGCTGCATGCCGTGGTGGCCGAGCACCGCATCGCGCACCAGCATATCGACGCGCTGGCGGGCATGCTTGCCGATTTTCATCGCGCGGTGCCGAGCGCTGACCTGAGCACGGACTACGGCACGCCGCAGAGCATCCGCGCAACGCTCGATGCCTGCGGACAGGCCGCCGCCGAACTGCTGCCCGAGCCCGGGCCGGCCTTGGCCCTCACGGCGAGGCTGCAAGCGTGCGCCGGGCGGTTGACCCGCGCATTCCAATCGAGACGGCGCCGCGGGCACGTGCGCGAGTGCCACGGCGATCTGCATCTCGGCAACGTCGTGCTGGTGGGCGATACGCCCATGCCCTTCGACTGCCTGGAGTTCTCGCCGGCGCTGCGCTGGATCGACACCATCAACGATGTCGCATTTCCGTTCATGGACCTGCTCGCCTGCGCGCGGCCGGACCTCGCCTATCGGCTGCTCAACCGATACCTCGAACGCAGCGGCGACTACGCGGGGCTCGCCCTGCTGCCGTTCTACGCCGCCATGCGCGCCCTGGTGCGGGCCCGCGTGCTGCTGGAGCGGGCGCACCAACTGGATGGCACGGCGGCCGACGCGACGGCGGTACGCGTCCAGGCACAGGCATTGCTCGGGCTGTCGCTGCAGTTGGTCCGGGGCGAGTCTGCCCGGCTGGTCATCATGCATGGGCTTTCCGGCAGCGGAAAATCCACGACGGCCGCCGAGCTGGCAGAGGCCGCCGGCATGGTCTGCGTCCGCTCGGACGTCGAGCGCCGGCGCACCCGCTGCGACACGGCAACGCTCCGATATGCTCCGAGCGAGATCGGTCGCACCTATCGCCGCCTGCGCGCCATCTGCAAGCTCGGCCTTGCCGCCGGCCTGCCGATGATTGCCGACGCCACCTTCCTGGCGCACCGGCACCGCCGGTGGTTTCGCGATCTGGCGTGCCGCATGCGGGTGCCGATGACCATCGTTCATTGCGAGGCGGATGTGCCGACCCTGCGCAGCCGTATCCTGTCGAGAATGCGCGAAGGCAGCGATGCCTCCGAAGCCGGCCTCCCGGTGCTGGAAATGCAGCTCCGTACACAGGAACCGTTCACCGCCGACGAGCTTGAGCATGTCACGCCCGCGGCGAGCGCCGTGGCCGGTGCATCGTCCGGCACACGCCCGGCCCTGCCCGCTTGAGATGCATCAACCGCGCAGACCCGGCGCTGTCCTTTAATGCAAGGCATCACGCAACGAGGCACGCCCCTATGCCCCCTATGCCCCCTATGCCCCCTATGCCGACCGAATCCGCTCCGTCTTCCGCGGCCGTCGAGCAGATCGATGTTCCGCTGCACGCCGCGATCGCGCGCACCACGTTCTCGCTGTCGCGTGTGTCGTTGCTGCTTGCGCTGCTGGACTGGGCGTGGCACCTGGCGCTGTCTCCGGGCAAGCGCCTGCAACTGGTGCAACTGGCGCTGGACCAGGCGGCCCAGTTCACCCGCTACCTGACCGACTGCCTGACGGCCAACCCCCTGGAGGCACGCTGCTGCGTGCTGCCGCCGGCACATGATCGCCGTTTCAGCGCAGAGGAATGGCGCATGTGGCCTTTCAACATATGGCACCAGGCCTTTCTGCTGACCGAGCAATGGTGGGATGCGGCAACGCATGGCGTGTGGGGCGTGGACAGGCACCACGAAGACGTGGTGGCGTTCGCCGCGCGCCAACTGCTCGATACCCTCTCGCCGGGCAACCAGCTCTTGGGCAATCCGGTGGTGCTGCGCCGCACGTTCGATCAGCGCGGCGCCAACCTCGTACGCGGTGCCCTCAACGCACTGGAAGACCTGGAACGTGTCCTGAGCGATGCGCCCACGGCCGGCTCGGGGCACTTCGTCATTGGCCGCGATGTCGCCGTCACGCCGGGCAAGGTCGTCCTGCGCAACCGCCTGATCGAACTGATCCAGTACGCGCCCGCCACGCCGGCCGTCCGGGCCGAGCCCATCCTCATCGTCCCGGCCTGGATCATGAAGTACTACATCCTGGACCTCTCGCCGCACGACTCGCTGATCCGCTACCTGGTCGACAGGGGCCACACCGTCTTCTGCATTTCCTGGAAGAACCCGGGGCAGGCCGACCGCGACCTCGACATGGACGACTACCTGCAGCTCGGCTTCGTTGCCGCGCTGCAGGCCGTCGGCGCCATCGTCCCCGGCCGGCGCGTTCACGCGTGCGGCTATTGCCTGGGCGGGACGCTGCTTGCCATTGCCGCGGCGGCCATGGCCCGCGACGGCGACCATCGGCTCGCGTCCATGACGCTCTTGGCCGCACAGACGGATTTCTCCGAGCCCGGCGAGCTCGGACTCTTCATCGACGAGGCGCAGGTCAGCCTGCTCGAAGCCCAGATGGCCGAGACCGGTTACCTGCGTGCCAGCCAGATGGCCGGCGCCTTCCAGATGCTGCGCTCGTACGACCTGCTGTGGTCCCGCATGGTGGGCGAGTACCTGATGGGCAACCGTGCCCCCGTGAGCGACCTGATGGCCTGGAATGCGGATGCCACCCGCTTGCCCGCGCGCATGCACAGCCAGTACCTGAGGCGCCTTTTTCTCAACAACGACCTGAGCGAGGGCCGTTACCCGGTCGACGGCAAGCCGGTGCTGCTGAGCGGCATCGATGTGCCCATCTTCATGGTCGGCACGGTCACGGACCACGTGGCGCCATGGCGTTCGGTCTACAAGCTGCATCGCCTGACGGACGCCGAGCTGACATTCGTCCTCACCAGCGGCGGACACAACGCCGGCATCGTCAACCCGCCGGAACAGCCGGGCCGGCAATTCCAGATGCTGACCCGCCGGCGCGGCGACGCGCCGGTACTGCCCGACGAGTGGCTCGCCTCGGCCCCCATGACGCCGGGCTCGTGGTGGCCGGCGTGGCACGGGTGGCTGCTGGCGCATGCGTCGGATGCGCCAGAGGCGCCGCCGCCGCCCATGGGGGCGCCCCCGTTTTCCGCGCTGGCCGACGCCCCCGGAACCTACGTGATGGAAAAATAGGCCGACGGACTTGCGCGCGGCACAGCGCCGTATCTGCCTCGATGCGCCCGGCGGCGGCCTTTGCGGAGCCCAATCCATGTATCGCGCCATGCAGTCCGCCGTTGCCCGGTTCTTGCGCAGGCCCGCGTCGGCGGGCCCTGCCGCGCCCGCGAACGGAACCGCCCTGCGCGCATACGCACAGCCCTCACCCGATGAGGTGCTGCACCGGCTGCAGACCTGCCCGGACGGCCTGACCGCCACGCAAGCCGAGCAGCGCCTGCGCGAGGTGGGCGCGAATCGCGTCGCCGATGGCGCGCATCACACGATCTGGAGCGAGCTGGCGCACCGCTCCATCAATCCGCTCAACGTCCTGCTGCTGTCACTGGCGACCATTTCCGCCTTGCTGGGCGACCAGCGCGCGGCCATCCTGATCGCGGTCATGGTTGCGCTCAGCGTCACGCTGGGTTTTCTGCAGGAGCACCGCTCGAACCTCGCCGCCGAAGCGCTGCGCAAGATGGTCCACATCACGGCCACGGTGCGGCGGCGCACGCCGGACGGCAGCGGCATGCAATTGGAGATCCCCATCGAGCAACTGGTGCCGGGCGACATCGTCATGCTGTCGGCGGGCGACATGATCCCGGCGGACCTGCGGTTGCTGTCGACGCGGGATCTCTTCGTGAACCAGTCGACGCTGACCGGCGAGGCGATGCCGGTCGAGAAGCAGTCTCAGCCTCAGCCGCACCCGGGCAGCGTCGGCGCCGACTTCGACCTGCCCAACATCTGCTTCATGGGAAGCGCGGTCGTCAGTGGCATCGGCTGCGGTGTGGTCGTCCTGACCGGCGCGCGCACCGCGTTCGGCGGGGTCGCCGAGATGGTCGCGGGGCAGCGCACGCAGACCAGCTTCGACCAGGGCATCACCCGGTTCACCTGGCTGATGCTGGGTTTCATCGCGGCGATGGCGCCCCTGGTCTTGCTCATCAATGGCCTGACCAAGGTCGACTGGTTCGAGGCCATGCTATTCGCCGTGGCGGTTGCCGTGGGGCTGACGCCGGAAATGCTGCCGATGATCGTCACGGTCAATCTCGCCAAGGGCGCGATCGCGATGTCCCGCAAGAAGGTGATCGTCAAGCGGCTCAACGCCATCCAGAATTTCGGGGCAATGGACGTGCTGTGCACCGACAAGACCGGCACGCTGACCCAGGACCGCATCATCCTCAAGCACCACCTGGACATGCGCGGCGAGGAGTCGGCCCGGGTGCTCGAATATGCCTACCTGAACAGCTTCCATCAGTCCGGCCTCAAGAACCTGCTGGATGTGGCCGTGCTCAAGCACGTGGAACTGGAAGAACACCTGCAGGCCCAGCACCGCTTCAGCAAGATCGATGAAATGCCGTTCGACTTCGAGCGGCGCCGCATGTCGGTGGTCCTCGGGCGCGACGACGGCGCACACATCCTGATCTGCAAGGGCGCCGTCGAAGAGATCTTTGCCGTCTGCACCCGCTACGCCGTCGACGGGCAGGCCCATGACCTGGATGCCGGCCATTTCGCCGCCGCGCAGACCCTGACCGGCAATCTCAACGCCGACGGATTTCGCGTCGTGGCGGTGGCCTACAAGGAGATGCCCGCCCAGCAGACCGCCTATTCCGTGCGGGACGAAGCCGACCTGGTCCTGCTGGGCTATATCGCCTTCCTGGACCCGCCCCGCGAAACCGCACCGGCTGCCATCGCCGCGCTCAAAGCCAGCGGCGTGCACGTGAAGATCCTGACCGGCGACAACGCCATCGTGGCGCGCAAGATCTGCCGGGAGGTCGGCATCGCGGCGGATCGGGTCGTGCTCGGGGCCGAACTCGAAGCGCTGCCCGCATCGCAGTGGGACGCCGCCGTCGAAGATGCAGCGGTCTTCGCCAAGGTGTCGCCCGCGCAGAAGGCCGCCATCATCGACGCGCTGCAGCGCCGGGGGCACGTGGTCGGGTTCATGGGCGACGGCATCAACGACGGACCCGCGCTCAAGGCCGCCGACGTGGGCGTCTCCGTGGACAGCGCGGTCGACATCGCCAAGGCGTCAGCGGACATCATCCTGCTCGAAAAAAGCCTCGCCGTGCTGGGCGATGGCGTGATTGAAGGCCGCAAGGTGTTCGGCAACATCGTCAAGTACATCAAGATGGGGGCCAGCTCCAACTTCGGCAACATGTTCAGCGTGCTGGGGGCGAGCGTGATCCTGCCGTTTTTGCCCATGGCGCCGATCCAGGTGCTGTTCAACAACCTGCTCTACGATTTCTCGCAGACCGCCATTCCCACCGACAACGTGGATGACGACTACCTCGTCAAGCCGCGCCGGTGGGAGATCCGCAACATCATGAAGTTCATGCTGATGATCGGCCCGATCAGTTCGGTGTTCGACTACGTGACGTATTTCATGATGCTGGCCATGTTCCACGCCTGGGACAAGCCGGCGCTGTTCCAGACCGGCTGGTTCGTGGAGTCGCTGCTGACCCAGACGCTGATCATCCACGTCATCCGCACGGCCAAGGTGCCTTTGCTCGAAAGCCGCGCCAGCGCCGCCCTGACCACGACTAGCTTCGTCATCGCCCTGATCGGGATCGCGATGCCCTTGACCGGGCTCGGCCGGTTGCTCGGCTTCGTGCGGCTGCCGTCGCTGTACTGGGTGGGGCTGGCGTGCATTCTTGCCGGATACGTCCTGCTGACGCATTCGATGAAGATGTGGTTTGTGCGCAGGTTCGGCCTGGACTGAAACCGCGCGGCCCGCGCTTTCGCGGTGTCCGGCGGCGGCCAAGCCGGCCGGGCGCACGCGACTGGCGCCGCAACCGCGCCCGGCTTGCGTTGCATCAACCCGCCGTCGCACCGGGCGACTACGCTGCAGATCGGATGGCTTCCCGGCCGACGCGAACCGCGCCAGCCGCCGCGCTCACGCGGGGCCGCAAGCACAGCCGGCGCCGCCGGCTGAGGTCAACCGGAGATTCAACATGCGAGTGCAAGATGCCTGTTCGCCCGCAGCGGTTCACATTCCGCTGTCGTGCACATTGCAGGAAGCCGCCCGCCAGATGCGGGACGAGCACGTCGGCGCGCTGATCGTCACGGAGCATGCACCGATCGGACCGCGCGCCGTCGGCGTCGCCACCGATCGGGACATCGTTCTCGACGCCGTGGCGGCGGGCGCGGATCCGAGCCAGACGTGCGTGTGCGACGTGATGAGCCGCGGCATCGTCAGCGTGGCGCACGATGCCAGCTTGAGCGATGCGCTCCAGGAAATGCTGTCCACCGGCGTGCGGCGTGTCGGCGTGGTGGCCGACCAGGCGCTGGTCGGTGTGCTCGACGTGCTCGGCGCCATGGCGCTGGAGTGGGACCTGATTGCCAGGCTCGAGCGCAACGAGCGCGAACGGGAGACCACCGGAAGCACGCAGCAGCCGTTGAGCGTGGGGTGACGCAGGTGAATGCCCTGGCGTTCGAGATCGTGGCGGACGACGCGGTCCTGCAAGGCGACCTTGTCTGCCCGGACCACGCGCGCGGCCTGGTGCTGTTTGCGCATGGCAGCGGCAGTTCGCGCCTGAGCCCGCGCAACCGGTTTGTTGCCGGACAGTTGAACGAGGCGGGCCTGGGTACGCTGCTGTTCGACCTGCTCTCCGACGATGAAGCCCGCCACGTTGAGTGCCGCTTCGACATCGACCTCCTCGCCGAGCGGCTGCGGATCGCAACGCATGCGGTCGGATACCTCGTGCGGGAACGGGGGCTGCGCCTTGGCTATCTTGGCGCCAGCACGGGCGCGGCGGCCGCGATCCGCGCCGCCACGGCCCGCGACGACGACACTTACCGGATCGATGCCGTGGTCAGCCGCGGCGGGCGGCCCGACCTGGCAGGCCGTGCGGCGCTGCAGGCCCTGCAGGCGCCCACGCTCCTGATCGTCGGCGGCATGGATACAGAAGTGCTGAGACTGAACGACAGTTGCCTGCGGCGGATGCACTGTGAGAAAGCGCTCGAAGTCGTGCCGGGCGCCACCCACCTGTTCGAAGAGCCCGGCACCCTGGAGCAGGTTGCGAGGCTGGCCCGGGATGGGTTCTCCATGCATCTGCACCGGCAAGGCGAACCGGCCCCCACGTAGCGTGGTGCATCGTACGATGCAAGCGCCGCTACGGCGCGGAAGGCATGCAGGGGACCCCATCCGTTGGTGCCGGCTATCCGCACCGCGGTGCCGTGCCGATGCACCTCGTTGCCGCGGCATGCGATGGCGATTTCGACATTGTGCCGGCCGGGAACGGTGGCGCGCTCCAGCTCCACGCACGCTGGCACAGCTTTTCCATGACGCGCGCGCGAACGCGTCGCCATCGTCGTGGACGACCGCATCCCGCCGTCACCGCAAGCGTATGGGGGTTGCGCATGATCAACCTGTCTTGCCGGCCATCTCTTAGAGCCCGTTTGGAAATTCACGGATGAGCGATTCTGCGCAGTAACAAGCTACTCATGGCGATGTGAATCATGGCCTCCGATACGTTCGCGCGCCGCGCAGACTGCCTCCAGCACCGCCAGCGCTCCCGTGCTGCCGGCGATGTCCGCCGGTGTCAGGCGCGCCATCAGCCTCGGGGCAGCTAAGCCGGCACCACCAGGTTCAACCAGGTCGCAATTTCGATCGCAGCGCCGCCCTGCGCGCGGATGTCGTAGAGCACATCGTCGTCCGCACGGATATAGCACGGCGTAAAGGCCCGGGCGGCCTCCCGGCTGTTGTCCACCAGCACCACCGCATCGGCCACGGGCAACGCATGGCGGATCGCCTGCTGCGTGCGCGGGAAGCGGTCGAGCAACTTCTGGAAGTCGACCGCGTGACCGCCCTCGGCCACGCGGGTGGCGACCCGACCGATCGACAACGCACTGCTCGTCAGGCCCACAAACAACAGGAGCACGAAATACCCCGCTGCCTGCAGATTCGTGATCATGTCGATCTTGCTGGCATGGCTGCCATCGCGCCGGCGCTGCCAGTAAGAGAACACCGTTTCCACGGCAAACGGCACCTTCTTGGCCATGGCCTGCGCCACGAAACTCTCGACCCCCTTCTGCGCCACGGCCATCCACATCGGGTCCTGGTCGCGCAGCTTCTGGGCCCACGGCCGCAGCCGACCCGCCGTGTCCGGCACAGGCAGGATCGACAGCATCATGCGGTCGGCGTTGATCAGGGGGATGCGGATGCCATCGACCAGATGCTCGTACCACATGGTCGATTTGCCGGAGCCGTTGTGGCCCGCCAGGATGATGGCCAGGGGCTTGCCGGAGTGCTTGGCACGCGCAATGATGTCCGATACAGAAGTGCGCAGCGAATTGCGCGGCGCCCGCTTCGACGTTGCCATCGAGCGTCAGGCGTGTTTGAGTTCGGGCTTGAACTTGCCGCGCACGAATCGACCGGTCTCGGTCTTGCCGTTGAGCTGGCGCACCACGCGCTGCGGGTCGGCCGGGTCCGCGGTAAAGACGGGCACATCGCGGCCATGTGCGATGGTCAGCCCCGGCTCCAGCAGGCGCCGGCCCAGCTTCGCGATCACGCGCGCGCTCGCCTTGACGCCCAGTTCGACCGCTTCGGCGCTGGGCTTGGCCACCACCACCGACACGTCGCCGAACGACACCGTCATCGCCCCGCGCCGCGGCGCGGCCACCGCCTCGACCCGGCGGCGCACGGGTCGCTTCGCTGCCACTTTCAGCAGCGGCTGGGTCTTGGGAGCGGGACGGGCAGGCACGGCGCGAATCCGGGTGGAGTGGAATGGCGTTATCTTACCCGCATCCGGCCCGCGACGTCATGCGGCGCCGGCGCAACGGCGCGGTCCCAGACGGCCGGATGGGGCCCGCTCGAGCCCGAATCGAGCCCTCCGGGCCCGATCGCCTGGCGGCCGAGGTGCAGCCAACTGCCCCCGAGCGGAAACTCAAGCCCGCCCGCCGCCCGGCGCCGGTAGACCTCCAGCGCTGGGCGCGCGACCGCCAAGTCCTGCTCCAGGCCCTTGATCCGTCCGGCCATCCGGCACGCGCTACGCTGGCCCCGTCCCGGTCACGCACACCGCCGGATGCGCACAGGCATAGGCATGGGAATCATCCAGTTCGCCCGAGGCCTGTGCGTGAATCGCGAACAGCGGCTGGCCCACCGACACCTTGTCGTGCAGGCGGACCTTCATTTCAACGCCCGCCACCTGCCGCATGGGGGCGCCGGCCAGTTTGGCGGTGCGCGCGATATGCCGGTTGTCGATGCCCGCCACGATGCCGTCGCGATCGGCAACGATGTCGCGCCGGAACACCGCCTCCCCCGGCAGCTTCAGGCCACCCTGTGCCTCGCAGATGGCTTCGAACTTGAGCCAGGCCGCGCCGCTGTCGAGCAGGCGGATTGCCTCCGCCAGCCCGGCCCCCGTCGGCACCGCGCCGCACAACTCCAATAGCGACACCGCCAGTTGCAGGGACCGCTCGCGCAGATCGAAGGGCGCCGTGGCCGTGCGCTGCAGCACCGCCAGCACATCGCGCGCCTCCAGCGCGGGCCCGATGCCGCGCCCGACGGGCTGTGTCCCGTCGGTGCATTCGATCCCGACGCAGACGCCGAAGGCCTGCGCGACACGGCTGAGCAGCAGGTCCAGGCGTTCGAGGTCGCGCGCTTGCCGGACCTTCGCGGTCGGACCGACCGGCACATCGATCAGGACGTGCGTGGACCCCGCCGCGACCTTCTTCGACAGGATCGACGCCACCAGTTGGGCATCGCTGTCCACATCGAGCGCGCGCTCCACGCGGATGAGAACGTCGTCGGCGGGGCTCAGGCTCAGCGCGCCGCCCCACGCGAGGGCCGCCCCGGTCCGCTCGACCACGCGCCTGAGCTCGTCGGCGCTCAATGCCACCCGTGTGAGGGTCTCCATGGTATCGGCCGTGCCGGCCGGCGAGGTGATGGCGCGCGAAGACGTTTTCGGCAGCAGCAGGCCCGCCGCCGCCGCAATGGCAACGACGATCGGGCTGGTCCGGTTGCCCGGCAGCCCGCCCACGCAATGCTTGTCCGCCACGACCGGGCGATCCCACCGCAGACGCTCGCCCGAATCGACCATTGCGCGCGTCAGGTCGATGGTCTCCCGGATCGACATCCGTCCGCCCGCGCACGCGCTGAGGAACGCGGCGATATGGACATCGGCGTATCGCCCGCTGGAGATATCGCCCATGATGTCGCCCAACTGGCCGGCATCCAGGTGGGCGCCGTACATCTTTGCACGCAGCGCGCGCAGCGATTCGAGCGACGGCGCATGGGTGACGCAGACGACGTCTCCGGCACGGGCCATCAGCGACTGGCTCGCGCTGGCGGAAAGGCTCACCTGGTTCGTGGCAAGCAGCCCCGAGCCGACCAGGTTGAGCGTGGCGATGAGCGATCGGCCACCGATCCGCACCTCGACGCGCGCCTGCGCGGCAAAGCCCTCGGCGCGGCAGATCGCGGAATCCGGGTGCATGTAGATGACGTGCTCTTG
Source organism: Ralstonia solanacearum K60 (assembly GCF_002251695.1). Taxonomy (NCBI): domain Bacteria; kingdom Pseudomonadati; phylum Pseudomonadota; class Betaproteobacteria; order Burkholderiales; family Burkholderiaceae; genus Ralstonia; species Ralstonia solanacearum. Next base: position 1,054,548 of record NZ_NCTK01000002.1, on the reverse strand, counting down.
CCACGTATCGATGCCGAGCGGCTTGAATGTCAGGCATTCGGACGACGCTGCTTCGGTTTGAACCGGCATGCTGACGCTCCCCTTGGGCACGCCTCGGCGTGCGTGGGCCCCTTGGCCGGCGAGGCGCTCAGACCGCGAAGCGGAAATGCCCGCTGTGCAGCGTGATGTCCTTGGAGCCGGTCACCTCGAACAGGGCCCGGGCCATCGACTCGATATCGTCGCGGTGGCCGGTGAACGCCTGCTTCAGATCCTCCGAGCGATAGGAGCGCGCGCCGAAGTGATCCTCGAGCGCCTCCGCCGTGATCGCGTAGCAAGCCTGGTGTCCGTCCACGGAGGCCGCGCATTGCAATACGGGGCCAACCGGGCAGTAACTCGGCTCGCCGGGAGAAAAGACGATCTGCTTCATCATGCCCCTCCTGGGTTGAACGCCGGCGCGCGACGGTCGCCGGTGCCGCCGATGGTGTCAGTCTAGAAACGCCGTCATGACCGGACAAGGCCCGGCACCGCGCGCGGCCGAGGCAGATCAAACATCAAGCGGACAGCCCCCGCCATCGGCTCCGTGACCGCGATCCGATTGCTCGGATGGGCGATGGTGTCGCACGTCACGACATCCGCCACGTGGGCGGCAAGCTCGGCATACGCAGGCCCCGCGAAGATGGGGTGAGCGACCACGCACAGCGGTTTCGGCAGGCCGGCGGCCCGGATTTGCCCGGCGGCGGCGATGAGGGTGCGGCCCGTCGAGTCGATATCGTCGACCAGGACCGGCGTGCATCCCGCGGCCCGGGCGGCGTCCATGGCCTCGACATCCACGTCCCGGGCACTGTGCCGGGTCTTCTTCAGCACGGTCCAGTCCGCCCCGCAAAGCGCCGCCACGGCCTGCACCTGCCGGCGGCTCTCCTCGTCCGGCCCGATGAGGAACGGCGTCCGCACGTTTGCACGCAGCCAGGCCGCGATGCAGGGCGCCGTGGGCACGGCAGCGGACGGTACGGAGAACAGATCGGACAAGGCGGGAATGCGATGCAGGTGCGGCTCGACCGCCACCACCCAGTCGACATACCGGGACAGCATGGCCGCGAAATGTCCGGCCGCTCTGATCTCGCCGGATTGGAAGATCGCATCCTGCCGCATGTAGGCGAGATACGGGGCCACCAGGCCTGCGCGGCCGGCTCCTCTGCCTCGTGCACGGCAATCGCGAGCCATAGCAGCGGCAGGACTTTCTCGTCCGGCCGGTCCAGCGTGCAGACCATGACGACTTCTGCCCTGCTCACGGGCGTGCGCAACCGCACGCGCGATTCGCCGTCGGGAAAGCGCTCGATATCGGCCTGGCCCATCCTGGCGCCCAGCGCATCCGCGAGCTGCGCGGCCGATGCATGGTTACCCGGTATGGCCAGCACGATGCGCTGGCCGGCGTTGCCGTTCTCGTTCTGGAAGCACGGTGGCACGGAGGATTCCATGGTCAGCCCAACGGGTAGGTCTGGCGATACTCCGGCATGCAGACCGGCCAGCGCAGCTCGCGCTCGATGCGCTGGCGCAGTGCGTCGCTGGCCGCCGGTTCTCCGTGGACGATGAAGGTTTGCCGCGGCGCACGCGTAAAGCCGCGCAGCCAGGCCATCAGTTCGTCGGCATCGGCATGGGCGGAGAGATGCTGGATCTGCTCGACCGTCGCACGGATCGCCACATCGTGGCCGTGCACCCGCACTTGGCGCTGGCCAGCCAGCAGGGCCGCGCCGCGCGTGCCGGCCGCCTGGAACCCCGACATCAGGATCGTGTTGCGCTTGCCGCCGCCATAGGCCTTGAGGTGATGCAGAACACGCCCGCCGGTCGCCATGCCGCTGGCGGCCAGGATGATCTTCGGCGTGCGGTCGCTGGCCAGGCGCATCGACTGCTGCGGGCTCTGCACCGGCACGGCCAGCGCGCACGCGGCCTGGCAGTCCGCCGCGTCGATGTGCAAATCGTCCACGTGGCGCGCGAACACCTCGGTGGCACGCTCGGCCATCGGGCTGTCCAGGTAGATCGGCACATGCGGTATCCGATGCTGCCGGACGAGCGCATACAGGCAATACAGCAGCGCTTGCGTGCGCCCCACCGCGAATGCGGGAATCAGCAGCGTGCCGCCCTGATCGATCGTCCGCCGCACAACCCGCTCCAGCAGATCGAGCGGGTCGCCGGACGGGTGGAGCCGGTCGCCATAGGTGGACTCGACCAGCAGATGGTCCGCCTCGGCCACGGGCTCGGGCGCGCGCATGACCGGATCGGTCTGCCGGCCGAGATCGCCGGAAAAGACCACCCGCTGCCCTTGCGCATACAGCGTCACGCTGGCCGCGCCGATGATGTGCCCGGCACGATGAAACTCCGCTTCGATCCCCTCGGCAACGGGAAAGCGCTCGCCGTAGGCGATCGGGTGCAGCCGGCGCAGGGCCTTCGCCGCATCGTTCTCGTCATACAGCGGCAATGCGGGATGATGGCGCGAAAAGCCCTGCGCATTGGCGTATGTCGCATCCTCGACCGCGAGCCGCGCGCTGTCGGGCAGCATGATCCCGCACAGCTCGGCCGTGCCGCGCGTGCAATAGACCGGACCGCGAAAGCCGTTGCGGACCAGCAGCGGCAGGTAGCCGCTGTGGTCGATGTGCGCATGCGTCAGCAGCACCGCGTCGATATGATGCGGATTGACCGGAAGCTTGTCCCAATTGCGCAGCCGCAGCGACTTGAAGCCCTGGAACAGCCCGCAATCGACCATCACCTGCCGTCCGCCCGCCTCCAGCACGTACTTGGAACCGGTGACGGTGTCGGTGGCCCCCAGAAACTGCAGCCGCACGCGCGCTCCCGTTCAGCGGATCGTGATGCGTTGCTGCGGCGAAGCCTCTTTCTTCGGCAGCACCACGCGCAGCAAGCCGTTTTCGTAGCCCGCTTCCACCTTGCTTTCGTCGATGCTCGCATCCAGCGTGAACAGGCGCTGCATGCTGCCGCTGTAGCGCTCGCTGCGGATCACGCGCTCGCCCTCCTTCTGCTCGGAATGGCGTTCGACCTTGGCCGAGATCATGACGGTGCCGCGATCGACGGTGACGTCGATATCCTCCTTCTTCGCTCCGGGGATCTCCGCGACGATGTTGTAGGCCGTATCGGACTCGGTCACGTCGACCTTGAACGGCAATGGGCCATCCAGGTTGCTGCGGACCGAGCGCAGCAACCCCTGGAAGAGATCGCCGACGGGTTCGATGGCGAACGGGTCGTAACGTCTGAGTTGATTCATGACTGTCTCCTGCTGGGTGAATGGCCGCGACGACCGCGCAATGACTGTGATGGCGACCGCCGTAACGGCCGGCACATTCATCGTGGCATGCGCGATGCCGGCCATCTTGCGGCAGATCAACTACAGCACGTCGTCATCGGCAAACAGCTGATGGCGTATCGCATAGCGCACGAGCGCCGCTTCGCTGGAGAGCTGGAGCTTGTCCATCAGGCGCATCTTGTAGGTGCTGATGGTCTTGGCGCTGACGCACAGGCTGGCGGCGATGTCGGTCAGCGCCTCGCCCCGCACCAGGCGCCGGTAGACCTCCATCTCGCGGTCGGACAGCCGCGTGTGGGCCTGCGCGACGCTGTCCTCGTGCAGGCTGTGCGCCAGCTTCTCCGCCATGTCCGGACTGACGTAGGCCCCGCCTTGCGCGACCTTCTTCAACGCCGTCACCAGTTCCGTCGCGGCGCTCTCCTTGGTGAGGTAGGCCGCCGCGCCCGCGCGGAACGCGCGCGCCACGTATTGCTCTTCCGCGTGCATGGTCAGCACCAGCACCCGCACGCCGGGGTGCTCGGCATTGAGCTGCCGGACCAGGTCCAGCCCGCTGCGCCCCGGCATCGACAGGTCCAGCACAATCACCTGGGGCCGGTGATCGCGCACCAACTGCAGGACCTGCGTGCCGTCGGAGGCTTCGCAGACGACTTCGAAATCCCCCGCGCGCTCGAGAATGTGGCGCACGCCGTCGCGCATCACGGCGTGGTCGTCGGCGATCATCACGCGGACCATTGCAACGCCTCCGCCGCCGAATCCCGCCTGGCCGGAAACTGGACGGTCAGGCAAAAGCCGCCGCGCGGCGCCTGCGTGACCGTGGCCTGGCCGCCCAGCAAGCGGGCCCGCTCGCGGATGCCCAGCAACCCCAGCGGCTTGCGCCCGCCCTCGGCCGGCGGCGCGCCGCTCCAGCCGCGTCCGTTGTCCTCGATGCCGAGCGTGAGCATGTCGCCGCTGCGCGCAAAGGTGATGTCGACGCGCGTGGCATCGGCGTGGCGGACGACATTGTTGAGCGCCTCCTGCACGATCCGGAAGACCGAAATCGCGGCGTGCTCGTCCATCGCCGCCTCCTGCGCCCGGACGTTGATCGACAGCCCGTAACGCTGCCGGAAGTGCTTGGCAATCCATTCGATGGCCGGCACCAGCCCCAGTTCGTCCAGCAGCGGCGGGCGCAGGTCGGCGGAGATCTGGCGCACGGCGGCGATGGTGTCGTCGATCACGCGCTGCATGGCGTCCGTCTGCGCGGTCAACGAAGACGTGCTGTCCGCGGCGTCGATGTCGGCGCCCAGCAGCGTGAGATCCATCTTCAGCGCGCTCAGGCGCTGCCCCAGGTCGTCGTGCAGTTCACGGGCGATGCGGCGCCGCTCTTCCTCGCGCGCGGCCAGGATGCTGTCGGACAGGTGCTGCAGCTCTTCCTGCGAGCGCCGCAGCGCGGCTTCGGCCCGCACCCGCTCGGTGATGTCGCGCAGCATCACGGTGAAGAGCTTGCTGCCGCCGTCATCGATCTGGGAAATCGAGGCCTCGATGGGGAATTCCCTGCCATCGGCATGCAACGCGAACAGCGCCCGCTGCTTGCCCATTTGCCGCTCCGACACGCCCGTCACGCCAAAACGCCTGACGTGCGCTTCATGCGCGCCGCGAAACCGCTCCGGGATGAAGTCCGACAGCGGCCGGCCGATCGCGTGGCGCGCCGGGCAGCCGAACAGGGTTTCGGCCATGGGATTGAACAGCACGATGCGCTGCCGCTCATCCACCGAGAGGATGGCCTCCATGGACGAGCGGATGATGCCCGCCAAGCGCGCCTCGCTCTTCTCCAGGCTGGCCAGGTCATTCGCCGCGGCCGCCCGCAGCGTGCGCAAGCGCAACCAGGAACACGCCAGCGCGAGCGCGGCCGCGATACCGGCCACGGCCAGCAACAGGACCGTCGCGCCGTCTGCCCGGGGGCTGACGGCCAGCAACAGCCACGCCGCCGACACGAACAGCAGCACAACGGCCAGAGCGCCGGTCGCCAGTTCCACCGGCGCCGAATCCCGCTGCGACAGGCGGCCGCGCAACGTCGTCGCCGGATGCGCTTTGTGTCCCCTCATCATCGAACACCGCCCCCGATCTCACCGAGATATCTTTCAAAAATAGCCCATCCGGTGGTTCGCCGATACCAGCCGTGTGACGGAGTCGGCGCAAGCCCGCGTTCGTTCAGCCGTCAGGGATTCCTGACAAGAGCGGCGGACCTTTTCCGACGCGCATCTCAGCACCGCCTGATTTCGTGTGTCCGCCCGGCCTTCGATACTGAAGACACGGCGTTCCCGCATACCGCGGGCCACCATCGTCCCCCTTCAGGCACCCCGCCGCGCGGCTGCGGCAACCGGGACACGGCCCTCACACCCATTCTCTCTGGGAGCGTTTCATGATCCCGATTTCCATTCCGGCCCGGCCCGTGGCGAACGTCCGCGAACCCCAGCCGCCCGTCCTCCGGCTGGTGCGCGATGCGGCATCGTCCCAGCCCGCTTGCGAGCACGCGCCCGCGAGTCCATGCGCCAATTGCATGATGCACTGGGCCTGCATCGCGGGTGCCGTACCGGCCACACAGCGCGAACGCCTGGAGCGGCTGGTGCAGACCTGGCGCAAGGTCGGCAAGGGCGAAACGCTGTTCCGCGCCGGCGACCCGTTTCACGCGCTGTATGCCGTGCGCTCCGGCTCGTTCAAGACGGTGGTGTCGCACCCGAACGGCGCCGACCATGTCACGGGCTTTCAATTGGCCGGCGAGACCCTCGGCCTGGACGGCATTGCCGGCGATCGCCATACCTGCGATGCCGTTGCGCTGGAGGACAGCACGGTATGCTTCATGCCGTTTCAGTACGTGGAAGACCTGTGCCGGGATATCCAGCCGCTGCAACATCGGCTGCACCAGTTGCTGGCCGAAGAAATCGTGCGTGACTGCAGCCTGATGCTCCAGCTCACCAGCCTGGGCGCCGAGACACGCGTGGCGACCTTCCTGCTCAACCTGTCTGCGCGCATGCACGAGCGCGGCTACTCCCCCACCCGCTTCATGCTGCGGATGACGCGCGAAGAGATCGGCAGCTATCTGGGCATGAAACTGGAAACCGTCAGCCGCGCGCTCTCGCGTTTCCAGCGTGAAGGCTGGCTTGCCGTGGAGGGCAAGCACATCGAATTGCTCGACAAGGAGGCGCTGGCCTGCGTGTAGCGGGCCAGCCAAGCGCACCACACCGCACGGCTACTCGCCAAGACGCATCTGGTCCACCACCTCCGTCACGCCGGGCGCCGACCACGCCGCGCCCTTGGCTGCGCGCCGCTCGGCGGCGGAATCGACATGGCCGCTGAGCGTGACGGTTCCGCCTTGCACGGAGACCTGGATGTGGCTGGCCTCGCGCTCGGCATGGCGCTTGAGGGCTGCCCCGATCTGGGCGGCCACGTCCGCCGGCACCGCGCGCCGCCTGATCGTCAGGCGGTTGATCAGGCCGCCCACGCCGCGCAGCGAACCGACGGCATACGCCGCCAGTTCGCTCTGGTACGGCCAGTCGACCTCACCGGACAAGGTCACCCACCCCTTTTCGACCAGCACCTCGATCCGGTTGGACGGAAGGCTGGCATGCCATTCCAGCGCGGCCCGCGCCGCCTGCGCGACTGCTTCATCCTCGTGCGCACCGGGCAGTTGCACCTCGATTTTCTGGACCACGCCACGCACGCCCGCGACCCGTTCGGCGGCACGCTCGGCGGCCAGCTTTTCCACGTAGCTGCGAACTTGACCGGTCAGCGTGACCACGCCATGGGTGACTTCCACGCCGATCCCCGCGGCATCGACGGCCGGCTCCCATACCAGTTCGTCATTGACGTCTTGCTTGATCCCCAGGTCGCTTTTCATACCGGTCTCCTGTTCCACAGTTCGTCTTGCGACGTTCTCTATGCCAACCTGCGTTCGCGCGAGGCCTGGCAAGCCAGGCAGCGTTTAGCGACAGGCTGGGCCTGCAGCCGCAGGAACGGAATGGGCTTGCCGCAATCCATACACACCCCGTATTGCCCCTGCGCCATCCGCTCGCGGGCAGCCTCGACCTTCGCGAGCTCCTCCCGGTAGTGATTGAGCATGATGCCGCTGGTCTGCCCGGCCATCTCCTGGTCGGCAAGATCGGCTTCGTCAAGCGGGCCCTCCTGCGGGCCGTCGGTATTCGATGCGCCAAGGTTTTCCAACTGGCGGCGGATACGGGCATCCTGCTCATCGAGCAGCGCCCTCAGCCGCGTCCATTGCATCTCTGTCAGGTGGGGCATGTTCAGTCTCCCGGGTCCGTGTCGATCCGCATCCGGATGCGTACGTTCAGGCTTCCGACGGCGACAGCCACGCCGGTCGGCGCTTGGATGCGCTCCAGCGGCCGGCCGCCTTGACCTGGTCGATGAAGCCCGCGATCGCTTCGTGCGAGATCCCGCTGCTGACGTCCCGCTGGCAAAGTGCCAGCACGGGCGCGGGGAGGATCGACGTGATGCGTGCGATGTCTTCCACCGCGTTGAACGCGCCGCGCGCCGCCATCACGCACACGACGGCCAGAGGCGCCGGAAACGGCAATCGATCCTTCAGGAAATCGCGCATCGGCGAGGCGAGCCGGCCCATCCAGACCGGCGCCAGCACGATCACATGGTCGAAGCCCTCGAGGGGCGGCCCCTCGTAGCGGTACGGCGCGCGCTTGTGGAGCGCCACCTCCAGGATGCAGCGCAAATCGCCCGCAAAGCCGGCGCGAGGACGCACATCCGAGACTGCCGCGAGCGGCCAGCCGCTCTGGGCCGCGATCAGTTCCGCGGTCTGGCGCGCTGTGCCGGTGCGCGAGTAGTACACGATCAGGTTCTTTTCCACGATGGGCACTCCAGTCAGGTACCGACCCAGAGACGATCGATGACCTCGCGAACGCCGGGCGCATCCCACGTGGCTTCGCGCGCGGCGCGGCATTCGCTGAGATTGCGCAGGCACCCCGTCAGCGTGACCGTGCCGTCCGCCACCGAGACCTGCACGCGTGACGCGTCCACCACGGCCAGCCGCTGCAGCGCCCGGGTAATGCGCTGCGACAGATCGGCGGGCCCGGCGGCATCACGCAAGGTCAAGGCGTTTGCGATGGACGTCACGCCACGCACCCTGCGTACGGTGTCCTCGGCGGCACGGCGCTGGAAGTCCTGGTCGACTTCGCCTCGCAAGGTGACGGCGCCGTTTTCCACCGTGAGCCGGATCGCCTCCGCCGGGACAGCCGCATTCCAGCGCAACGCGTGACCGATCGCTGCGGCCACGTCCTCGTCGGGCCGCTCCGGCTCCGGCGGCAGACGCACGTCGATATGGACCACGACGGCGACGATGCCCGCAACGCGTTCGATAGCCGCCTGCGCTGCATGCTTGTCCACGAATGAATCGACGGTGCCGCTGATGGTGACAACGCCATCCTTTGCCTGCACGGCGAACCGCTCCGCCGTCACGGCCGGGTCCCACTGCAGTTCGTCTTCGACATCCTGCTTGAGCTGAATATCGCCCTTCTTCATGGTGGTCTCCAGGATTGGACCTCCTGCTAATGCGACATCAGCACCGGAAGCGTCATCGATCCGAGCAAGGTGCGTGTCACGCCGCCCAGGGCCCATTCGCGCAGTCGGCTATGGCCATAGGCGCCCATGACCAGCAGGTCGGCGTTGAAATCGGCCGCGCGGGACAGCAGCATTTCGCCCGCCAGGATGTCGCTGTCGTTGCAACTCGCCTCCTCGACCGTCGCGCTGATGCCGTGGGCCTTGAGCGCGCGGGCGGCCTGCCCCACTGTCGTGCCGTCCGTCCATGGCTGAGGGCGAGGGCCCTCGATCTGCAGCACATGCACGGCCGCGTTCTTCATCAAGGGGATCGCGTCATGCAAGGCCCGGGCCGATTCACGCCCGCCGTTCCAGGCCAGCAGGATCCGGCGCGGCGCGGCATCGAAATTCCCCGTGTAAGGAAGTACCAGCACGGGGCAACCCGCCTGCAGAACCAGTGTCTCGACAAACTGTGCCTCGACGGGACTCTGCGGGGCATCCGGATCGCGCTGGCCGATGACCAGCAGGTCGGCCTCCCGTGCTTCGCGCAAGACCAGCGCCAACGGATCGCCCTCCATTGCCCGCCACTCCGTCTCCAGGGGCAGCGCTTTCACGGCCTCGCGAAAGCGCGCATGGATCGCATCCCGGAGGTGGTGACGGCGCTCCCGGTCTTCTTCCAGGATACGCGCGGCGCCGTTCATCATGTAGAACCAGTCGGGATTCGGCACGGCACCGGTAAAGACGGCGATCAGCCGGGCGTCCTGGGCCAACGTGTAGTTCGCGGCGAACTGGAGCCGGTGCATGGCGCGCTCGTCGGCGCTCAGATGCACCATGATGTTCGTATAAGACATGGCTGGGACTCCGGCTTGGGTGGCGTTGGCTCAACGCCTAGATTGACTGCGTCAGGCGGCCACGCCGTGCGTGACGCCTGCGGATGAGCGCTCCGCGGACGCCTCAGGCACGCCGCGAACCAGCAGCACCGGCAGGCGGCTTTGCCGCGCAACGCTTTCGGCGACGCTGCCCAGCAGCAGACGCCGAACACCGCGCCGCCCGTGCGTCCCGAGCACCAGCAACTGGGCGCCGGTTTCGCGCGCCACCTGCTCGATCGCCAGGCCAATGTCGAAGGACGCCAGGGGATCGTCCACGAGCAGCGTCCGCGCCCGCACCCCGGCTTTATTGGCCTGGTCGAGACCGTTGGCGACAATCTGCTTGCCCTGCTCCCGCAGCAGCTCCATGAAGCCGCCCACGTCGGTATAGCCGATGTCGTACCGGATGAAACTGTTGTCGATCACATGGGCGACGACGAGCTCGGCATCGAGCCGCTGCGCCAACCGGATGGCCTCGGCCAACGCGCGATCCGAGGTCGGGCTGCCGTCCAGCGCTACCAGAATCCTTTCGTACATCGCGCGCCTCCGCAACGATCCGATTCGGACGCACGGGATCGGCGCCCACGGATCCATGTTGGATCACGCAGCGGATTGCCGTTTGATTTGCGTCAGCAGTTGAAGACGGCCGCCCCCGAAAGGGGGAAAGCCGCACCGACCACCCTCTTGATCCTCCTCAAAGGAGCAGGCATCGCCGCGCATAGACTGGCGTCAAGCGGAACCTGGTTCCATGGATGGCGGCAAGTGCGGCCGCCGCCCGTGCATGCAGCCAATTCCGGTCCGGGCCAGCCCAAACGTATGCGCATCGGAGTCGTGCATGAGAGTTGACGAGATTTGCTCTCGGCGCATTGTTCATGTGCCCATGTCGGCAACATTGCAGGGCGTAGCGCGCCAGATGCGCGACCATAACGTGCGCGCCGTGTTTGTCACGGAGCACGGCGTTACGGGGATGCGCATCGTGGGCATCGTTACCGATCGCGACATGGTCGTTCATGGCCTTGCGGATGAGGCCGATTGTGGCCGCGTTCCCGTTGCCCACGTCATGACGCGCGGCGTGCTGACGATTCCAGGACACGCGGTGGTCAGTGACGCCTTGCGCCTGATGCATGGACACGGGCTGCACCGGCTGGCGGTCGTCGATGACCAGCAAAGGCTGACCGGCATGCTCACGCTGGACGACGCCATCCGCGCGATCGGCGGGGAATGGACGCTGCTGGCCGGCATCCTTGGCCGTGAGCAGGCATTGGAGCACAAGCCGGGCCAGCAGCCGAACCTGACGCTCTGTTGATCCCGCGGCCGCCCGGTCTGGAGAGGAAGACGAAACACCATGCCGACCCATATCGGGCCGGTCGATCGCATCATCCGGATCGTGCCCGGGGTGGCGCTCGTCGTGCCGGCCCTGTCCGGCAAGATCCCGGCCTGGCTCGGCTGGGTTGGGTTGAGCTGGTGCCGCTGCCGCTGCCGACGGGTCTTGCCCGCGTCTGCCCGTTCTTCTTCGATTGGCCGGTGAGCCGGGTACTGAGCATCGGACAGGATCGATCGCTTACGCCATCATCAGGAAGGCGGCCCAGCCCGCGGCAAGCGCCAGCAGCAAACCGGCAGCCGTGGGTCGGGCGAATCCAGATCCGCCGCCCCAGGCGGCCACGATCTTGGAGGCGGTATTCGCTGTGAGCGCCAGCATCACCAGCATGCCCGCCGAAGACCGGATGAGTGCACCGCCCGCCACTTGAGTCGCGATCGACGCCGTGGTCGCGTGCACATCGACCAGGGCCCCCGCCAGGGCGAGCGCAATCAGCGCCGCGGGCCCGAACCATGCGCGCGCGGCGGCCACGGCCAGCAGCAACGCGGCCGTCCAGATACCAAAACCGACCGCAATGCGCCAGTCTATCGACGAAGCCGTGGCTTCGTGTCCAGAGGCGGGCACCGATGTTTCCTTGCGCAGGATCGACACAGCTGCACATGCGGCCGTTGTCGCCGCACCGGCAACCAAGGGGGGCGCCAGGGTTCTCAAGAGACCCGCATCAATGGCTGCGACGATCAACGCCATCTGCATCAAGGTGGCGACGTTGGATAAGAGCGCACCGGCAACCGCCGGCCCCCGCGCGCACCGGTGCGTCCTGACTCGCGTCGCCATGGCCCCGACCGTTGCGACACTGGAGGCAAAACCGCTGAACAACCCCGCCAAAGGCAAGCCGAGACGCTCGCCGAGCCATCGGGCGGCAAAATGGCCCACGTTGCCGGTCACCATGATCAGCAGCACCAGCAGCCAGAGCGTATGAGGGTTCCAGGCCTGGAGCGGCCCGAGGTTGCGGTCGGGAATCGCCGGCCAGACCAGCAGAGCCGCAACGGCAAGCGTCAGCAGGTCGGCCAGCTCCCGCTGCGTGAGCGTGACGCGCGCGAAGCGGTGCAGCGCCGTCTTCGCATAGAGCAGCACCAGCAGTACGGTCCCGAGTGCAGCGGCCATTTCCGGCGCGCTGACCGCGTAGGCGCCCAGCAACGCCGTGGCGACCAGCGCCAGCTCCGTGGTGATGCCCGGATCCAGTTGGGCGGAATGGTGGTAACCGAGGGTGGCCAGCGCGGCCACGCCCAGCAGCACGGCCGGCACGGCAAGCGGAACCGGCAGGCTTGCCGCGATGGCGCCCGCCAGTCCGGCGATGGCAAACGTCCGGATTCCCGCCGGGAGTTCGCTCGTTGTTGCGGCCTGGCTGCGCTCCCGTTCCAGCCCGATGGCCAACGCCACGCCCAAGGCGACGGAGAAAGAGAGCAAGGAAGACATCCGGATTGCCGCCGTCACAATCGTGCCGGTTTCCAGTATGCATGCGGGAACGGTACCGGACTTGATCTGGCGCAGCCGCCGGCTTCTGCCGCATACCTGGAAACGGCCGCCCGCGACAACACGCGGCGCAGCTACCCGTCCGTCACTTCGAGACCGAACGGGGTGCGCCCCGCCGGCCAGCGCGGACAGTATTGCACGCTGCCTGGCTGAGCACGCGCAGACGCTGTCCATCCGATGCGCGCGCCCTGTCTCTGCGATCGCGCCCTGGATTGATTTCGGGATTTTCCCGGTGTTATATCCGGCGGCTTCTTTCCATTTATTCATGCGCCGGCACCCGACCTGAGTGCGAGCGCCTTCGGCGCAATAGCGGATTTTCAGGCATCGGAATGCGTTCAATCGGAAGCCGCGAGGCAATTCGCAGCCCCTATTTGTTGTGACTAGAATACGGACTCCCCGCGCATTCCACATTCAGGACGCAATAGATGCCCTATCTTTCCCAAGGACAGAAATCCTCCGTTGTCTTTATGTTTCCGGGTCAAGGCTGTCAGTTCTATCAGATGGGCCGGGAGCTTTATCAGAACAATGCGGTGTTTCACCGCTGGATGAACGAACTTGACGCACTGATTCGCGCCGAACTGGGGCACTCCGTGATTGCCGAGATTTACCATGATAATCATGGGCGTTCCAAGGCATTCGACGATATTCGTCTCAGTCACCCGGCGATCTTCATGATCGAATATGCGCTGGGCAAAACGCTGATCGAGCAGCGGATCGCGCCCGATTATCTGCTGGGCACCAGCCTCGGAGAGCTTGCCGCCGCGGCCCTTGCCGATGCCATGCCGCTGCCGGAGGCGATCCGCTTCGTGATCGACCAGGGGCAGTTGTTCCACCAGCGCCGGTCGGCGGCCACCGAGGGGGCCATGCTGGCGATCCTGTCCGACGCGTCGCTCTACGAACAGACCCCCTTGCTGCGCGAGCATTGCGATATTGCCGCTTATAACGCCAACGCGCTGATTGTCGTCGCCGGTCAATCCGCCCGGATTGCCGAAGCCGAACGGCACCTCAGCAGTCGGGATATTGTGTTCCAGCGCCTGCCGGTCAATCAGGCTTTTCATTCCCACCATATCGATTTTCTCAAGCCTGAAGTCGATGCACTGGCCGGACAATTGAGCCTCCGGCGCGCGCAGATCCCGGTCATCTCCTGCCACAATACCGAGACCCTGGATCAGTTCACGGCCGATCACTTCTGGCATACCATCCGCCAGCCGATCCGTTTCTCGCAAACGCTGGCTCGCATCGAGCACGAGGCCGCCGAGCGCGGCGAGTCGCTGATCTATCTGGATCTGGGCCCCAGCGGCACGCTGGCCAATCTGATCAGGCAGAATCTCCGGGACCGCCAACTGCCGCAGATCTTCCCCGTGCTCAGTCCGTTCGGCCGCGACCTGGAGAAATTCGACGAGGTGCTGGCTCTCGGCAGGGCATTACAACCGCTGCCGGCAAGCGCGGTGCCCCACCCGGCACAGCCTGCCGTGCAGCCTCCGGTGCGGCAAGTCCAGCAACCGGTCCGCCCGGCGCAGCGGCCGGCCGCGCAGCCCTCGGCCGGCCCCAAGCGGGTCTACGTCTTCCCGGGCCAGGGTTCGCAGCGCGCCGGCATGGGGGCGGCGCTGTTCGAGCAGTTTCCCGACCACCTCGCGCAGGCCGATCAGATCCTCGGCTATTCACTGAAAACGCTCTGCTTGGAAGACCCCGATCAACTGCTGTCCAATACCCGATATACCCAGCCCGCGCTCTACACCGTCAGCGCCCTGGCCTTTCTGAGCAAACAGCAACAGGATCCCCGTCAACCGGATTTCCTGGCCGGCCACAGCCTTGGCGAATATTGCGCGCTGTTTGCCGCCGGCGCCTTCTCCTTCGAAACCGGCCTCAAACTGGTCAAGAAACGCGGCGAACTGATGGCTCGCGCCAGTGGCGGAGGCATGGCCGCCGTCATCGGCCGCGCGCCGGACGAGATCGCTTCCCTGCTGTCCCGGCACGGTCTCGAGGCCCTCGATGTCGCCAACTACAACTCGTCGTCCCAGGTCGTTCTCGCCGGCCCCAACGAGGCGCTCGACCGGGCCGGAGCACGCTTTCGGGAACTGGGAATGACCGTTGTTCCGCTCCCGGTCAGCGCGCCCTTCCATTCCCGCTACATGCAAAGCGCGATGCAAGCGTTCAGCGAATACCTCGGGCAGTTCAGTTATTCGCCGTTGCAGATCCCGGTGATTTCCAATATCCACGCCGCGCCCTATCGGGATGAGGATCTGGTCGACAACCTCACCCGGCAGATCTGCGGTTCGGTGCGCTGGCTCGATACCGTCCAGTACCTGATCCGCCAGGGGGAATTCGAGTTCGAAGAAATCGGGCCGGGGAATGTACTGAGCAAATTGGTCAACAGCATCCGAAACACGCAATAGCCGGCCGCGGGATTGGCTCGGCGGGTGATGACGGATCGGCCGGGCACAAAAAGAGGCGGCGGCCCGATCCGACGCCGCCTCCCGTGCCTCACGGGTACGCAGCCTCCTGTTCCCTTGCTTCCGGCCGCGCACCGGCCGTCAGCCGTGCCGTGAGCCGATCCTCCCGTTCCGTCCACAGGCTGTCGTCGGCCGCCAGCGCTTCCAGCAACCGGCGGTAGTCGGCAAACATCGCTTCGGCCAGCGCCGGAGCCAGGCGATCCGCTGCGAGATCCCAATGGATCAGCAGGCTGTCCCGCTGCTCGATGCTGAGGTTGTCCAACGCCACACCGTGCGTGCGGCTCGCGCACTTGACCAGTTGCGCGCCCGCCGGCAGATCCAGGGGGCCCCTCGGATTGAGCCGGGTGAACACCACGGGGAAACCCGGTTTGCGCGGCGACGGTTTGTCCGTGGCCGCCTTGCGCAACGCCTGCAGGCCGCTGATCGGGGCGTGGCGCTGATCTTCCGCGAATATCCGGTCGCAGTGCCGGGCCCGCTCGATCAGCGTCATCGGTTCGGTGTTGAAGTCGATCCAGCTCAACGTTGTGAAGTCGCCGACGAGCGCGTCGATCTCGGGGTGCACCGCCGGCCTTTGCCAACCCGGGACCACCAGGGTGAACGGCCGCTGCGTGCCGTGCGCGGCAAGACTCCAGGCATAGGCCGCCATCAGCAGCGCGTCGGCCGAGATACCGGCGCGTTCGATGCGTTCCCGCAGCGCCGGCCAGCAATCGAGGCAATGCTCGTATTCCAGGTGCCGGTCGTCGGCGTCCTGGCTGTCGCTCACGGACGGCCCCGGCGGCAGCAGGCGGAATTTCTCCTGCCAGTAGCGCGTGGCATGGTGCGCGGCCGGCGTTTGCCTGTACTGTCCCAGCGCCTTCACATAGGCGCCGAAATGGATCGGCAATGGCGCCGGCGGGCGGCCGTGGCAGAGCTCCAGCAATTGGCGGATCAGCAGATCCCGGCTCGGCAGATCGGCGATCAGCAGATCGACGGCCAGATGCACCAGGCTGCGCCGCCCATCCAGCGGACTGACACGCAGTTCGGCGGACGGCCAGTCGCCCAGCGCCGTCGCCCGGCCGAGCATCTCCTCGGCGATCCGGGCCGGATCGACGCCCTGCCCGCTTGGTTCGAGTCGCAGCGGTGGCGCCGTTTCCATCGGCTGCTGGGTTCCGTTGGGCAGGATCCGGGCGCGCAGCATGGGGTGGTGCGCCGCCAGTTGCCGCCAGGCCTGCTCCAGCCGGTCGATCTCGACACCTTCCACGGCCACCGCCAGATAGAGGTGCGAACGGCCCCGCTCCCGGTGAAGGGCGCGGCTGAACGCGTAGGCCTGCTGCTGGTCGGTCAGGGCGAAGGGCAGATCCGGCGGCTCGCCCGGCACCAGGGTGAATGGCGCGGGACGTCCCGCAGCAGGCACCGGCAAGGGTTGCCCGGCAGCCTTGGTCGTGCCGGGCAGCTCGTCTGTTTTCAGGGTCCGCCACTCTGCGTTGCCGTCCGCGAGCGTGTCCAGCAAGCGGCAGTAGTCGGCAAACAGGCGATCGATCATCCCGTCGGGATAGCAATCGATGGCGACATCCCAGCTGAAACTCAGCGCGCCACCGCGCTCGCGCAACTGGTGGTCGAGGTTGACCTGCGGGGTCTGGGTGACGCAGTAGTGCTGGGCATCGGCGAAACTGTCGGCGCCTTCGATCACCGGGTTGTTGAGCATCGAGGTGAAGACCACCTCGCCGCCGCTGAAACGCAGCCGGCTGCCGTGGCGACGACGGGCTTCGCGCAGCGCCGCGATGCCGCTGACGCTCACGTGGTCGGTGTCTTCGAGCAATTGGCGCTGGACCTCCTGGGCCAGTTCGGCCAGGGGGGCTTCCCGCGCGCCGTCGAAGGCAAAGAAATGGGTCGAGATCAACGGCCCCACCAGGCGATCGACCGCCGGATGAACGGGGAGCCGGCCATAGGCGGTGGCAATCAACGAAAACGCCTTGCCGGCGTTCGCTTGCCTGAGGATCAGGCCGAACAGGGTCAGCAGCAATGCCGTGCCGGACACGTGCAAGGCGTCCCCCAGCTGCTTCAATCGCTGCCAGCGGCTCGGCTCCAGGGCCGAGGCCAGCCGGCGGCGCAGGCGGCCGGCTGGCCGCTGCGCCTTGGGCAAGGACAGGCCCGGCGGCATGTGCTCCAGCCTCTCGACCCAATACTGCAGGTCACGCTGGTAGCGCGGCGACGATTTGAACGCTTCCAGCGACACCTGGTAGTCGCGGAACGACACCCCGTGATCCGGCAACCCGGCCGTGGGATCCCGGTACAGCCTCAGCCATTGTTGCAACAGCAGATCCAGCGAGGTTGCGTCGACGATCAGCTCGTCGATGCTCAGGTGGACCCGGCTGCGGTGTGGGTCCAGCAGCGAAACGGCAATCTCGAAGAACGGTTCCTGCCCGGGCAGATAAACCTTGTGGGACATCGCGGCGCGGGTTGCCGCCAGTGCCTGTTCGCGGCCGGCCGCATCGGTTTGCCGCAGATCCCGGACCCGGATGCGATACGGCACCGCTTCGCCGATCTGCTGGCAGCCGATGTCGAGCAGTCGGAGCCGCAGCATGTCATGGTGGCGCACCAGTCGGTTCCAGGCCTGGCCGAGCCGGTCGACCTCCAGATCCCGCCAGTCGAATTCGAGGTAGATATGGCAGCCGACCCGCTCAGCCTCGGCCGATAGCTCGCGGCCCGACACGAAGGATTGCTGGATGTCGTTGAGTGCGAACGGCTGCTGCCGGTCATCCGGAGCCACCTGCAATCGGGGAGACACCGGATCGCCGCCCTCGCTCTGCAGCGCCGCCAGACGAGCTTCCACCTCGCCGAGGCTGAGATAGGGATTGAGTTGCGCCAGCGGCACGGGCCGCCGCAACTGCTGCTCCAGCTTGGCCTTGACGCTCACCGCGGCCAGCGAGTTCAGGCCGAGGCTGGCCAGGCTGCGCGATTCTCTGCCCTCTAGCGCCGCCGGCTCGCACCCCAGCATCCCCGCGAGTATCTGGCGGAAGCTTTGCGGTGACGCGCATGCACTCGCCCGAGGTGCGGCTTCAGCCCGCCGCGGCGGTAACCAATGCCGTGTCTTGGCAAAGACATAACCCGGCAGGCCGATCCGCCGTGGTTCTCCGGAGCGCGGCAGGCTGTGCCAATCCACTTCAACGCCCTGCCGCCAGTACTCGGCCAGCGCTCCCAGATCGTGACGGGCCAGCGCCTCGCTGATCGCGTCGTCGCCCCCGGCCAGGGATGGATCGACCGTTATCGCCGCCTCGTCGGGCGTCGCGATCCCATTCGACGAGGTCTGCCCGAGTTCGTCGAGCTGCTGCCGCAACGATGCGATGCTGTGCGCCACGCAAGCCCAGCGGCATGCCATCGCCGTGCGCCCCACCTGCAGCGTATAAGCGATGTCGGCGAGGCACAGGTCCGGCCGCCGCTCGACATGGCGGCTCAGCCGTGCCGCCAGTTCGCTCAGCCGTACCGTATCGCGCGCCGACAGCAGGATCAACTGGGGGCCCGAATCCGTCCGTATCGCTGGCCGGGGGGCAAGGTGCTCTTCGACGACCAGGTGGGCGTTGACGCCGCCAAAACCATAGCTATTGAGACTCGCCCGCCGTGGCAACTCGAGGCCATCGGCGTCCTGGCGCGCGGGCCATGGGCGGCTGCCGGCCTCCAGCCTCAGTTGGCGCGGATCCAGCGCGATCGCGGGATGGAGCTGTCCGTACCCGGGGATGCCCGGCAGCCGCCGCTGCGCCACGGCATCGATCATCTTGAACAGCGACGCCATGCCCGAGGCCAACTCACAATGGCCGATCACCGGCTTCACCGTGCTGAGCGTCCAGGGGGCGCCCTGGCTGGCGTCGCCGCTCAGCTCCGTCCGCGCTGCCTGGATGGCGGCAATCTCGATCGCGTCGCCGAGCGATGAGCCGACGCCGTGGGCTTCCAGGTAGTCGACGCTGTCCGGAGACACGTCCGCGGCACGGTAGGCCGCCACCATGGCTGCTTTCATGCTGTCGTGATGGGGGGCGGTCAGCGATGCGCCCTTCCCGCCGTGACACACGCCGCTGCCCTTGATCTTCAGGTAGATGCGGTCGCCGTCCTGCTCAGCATCGGCCAGCGGCTTGAGCAGCAGGACGCCAACCCCTTCGGAGCGCACATAGCCATCGGCCTCTGCCTGGAACGAGCGGGTCTGGTCCTGCCAGCTGAGAAAGTCCATCAGCCGATAGCCGGCCGTTTCATCCGGCGACAGCAGCAGGTTGACGGCACCAATCAGCGCCTGGCGGCATTCGCCGGCACGGATCGCCTGCATGGCCCGGTGCAGCGCCACCGGCACGGACGAGCAGGCCGTGTTGCAATACTCGCTCGGTCCGCGCAGATCCAGGAGGTAGGAGATCCGGTTCGCGTACATGCAGGGCGAGGAAGACGTCAGCAGGAACGGGTTGTCCTTGGGCGTCTCGACCACCTCGCGATATTCGCTCGGGGCGGCGGCGATGAAGACCCCGGTGCGGCTGCCGGCAAACCGCGCGGCGGGCATCCCGGCGTCTTCGAATGCCAGCCAGGCATGTTGCAGCAGCAGCCGCTGCTGGGGATCCATCAGCGCCGCTTCCTCGGCCGGCACGCCGAAGAACGCGTGGTCGAAACAATCGATATCGTCGAGGTAGCCGCCCGGAAACGTCGCGTGGGCTCGCCCGGCCGGTGCCTCGCGGATCTGGCTGGCGCCGCCGCGGACAGCCGCCCAGAAATCCTCCAACTCGCCGCCGGGGAAGCGACCGCTGATCCCGATGATCGCAAAGTCGTCACGTGCTGCGCCGCACGCGGATGGCGGATGTGTGGCGGGCTGCGCGGACCGGGGGACCGGCTGGGGCTGCGGTTGGCCATCGTCCGGCGATGAGGGCGGCCCGTCCAGGCGCGCTTTCAGCGCCACGACGATCTTGTCGATGCTGTTGTGGCGGAAGAAAAAGGTGGACTCCAGCGCGATTCCGAACGTCAGCCCCAGCTGTTCGCCCAGTGCGAGCAGATCGGCCGAATCCAGCCCCAGGTCCATCAGGCTGTGGCGCGGCGACAGCCGGCTGTCTTCCGCCTGGCCCAGGCAGCGGTTGATCTCCCGGCGTACGGCGTCATCGACCGGGACGGCCGGCACGGTTGTCGGTGCCGCGGCCAACTGCAGTTCCTGGCGCTGGCGGCTGGCCAGGTCATAGCGCACCAGCACGCCGTGCCCGGCGTTGTCGTGATCGGCGGGACGATAGCCGGCCACCAGTCGCTCGATCCGCGCGCCGTGCAGCTCGTGAAAACGCAAGACCGGGTCCATCAGGATCCCCCGCCCGTCGCGGCTGTGGATATAGTCGCTCAGCGGAATCCGCCGGTGCTTGGGGTAGTCCTTGCAGCGGGTCACGCCGACCACGGTGTCGACACCGTTGAGCAGCGTGCAGTATTGCAGCATGAACTCCAGCAACTGATCGCCGTATCCGCTGTGCTGATGGGCAGGCAGGATGTTCAGGCTCTGGATCTGGACGATGCCGCCCGCAGGATGGAACAACTGATCGACTGTGCCGAAATGGACGCCGAACAGGCCATCGATTGCCGCGATCCGTTGGGCATAGATCACCCCCACCACGTCGTCATCCCGTTGCAGCACCAGTTGGCCGGCCGGCCAGTGGCCCAGCCGGCGGCGCAGGATGGGTTCGTCGACCCGCCCGCCCTCGGGCCAGCAGGCGCGCTCCAGCGCCAGCAGCGCCGGCAGGTCCGCCAGCGTGGCGTGGCGGACCCGGTACGCCCTGGCCTGGTAGCAGCCGGTGGTCGTCGTGCTGTCGGCGCCGTCCCGGGGCAACTTGTGCAGCATCCCCGGATCGGCGAACAGCCCTGCGCCGGCCAACGCCATCAGGTGATGGGCGGCCTCAACGTCGTGGTGGCAGGCAAAGCGGTCGGCCAGCGCGCCGCCGGGGCACCAGTGGCGCTCGCTGAGCAGGATCGGCTGGTCGCCGATCAGGGCGGCCAGGTCATGGCAATCGGCCTGCAGGCTGCCGAGCACACCGGCACCGTCCGCCGCCGAACCGTCGGGACGAATGTAATAGCGTTGTGGCGCCGGCTGTGTCGACTGTGTCGGCGTTGCCCCCGGCCGTTCGCGGTGCGGCTGGCCCACGCTCAGCCACAGCACCCGCGCATCCGCGCCGGCTCCCGCCGCCTCCAGGCTCCGCCGAAGCGCGGCCGGATCGCCCAGCCCGCCGTCTTCGAGCGCCAGTACTCGCAGCGGCTGGCGATCCAGCACGCGGCCCCGGGCCGTGTGCCGGCGGACCCATTGCCACGCCGCATCCAGCGCCCCGGCGCAATGGCGGCCGAACGCAACGATCCAGTCCGGCTGCGCGGCCAGCGGTTGCGCATCGAAGATCCTGCCCAGCAACGGTTCAAGCGCGGGCCGATCGTCGGGCCAGGCCTGCCGTTCCCCGGCCTGCCTCAGCCACTGCGACACCTCGGCCCAGCGCTCGTCCTTGCCAAACAGCAGATCGTCGAGGACGGATGGCAGGCTGGCGCAATCGGCCAGGCCGGGCTCGCTCAGCAACGCCGCCAGCGGCTCCCGCCGCGCGGGATGGAGCGCCGGTTGCCGCGCATCGCCGCCAATCCATTGCCGGGTCAGCAGGAAGTCGGTCAGCCTGTGTGCCAGGTCCGGGTGAAGCCGCTCGGCGTCGATGCATCGCGGCTCCACCCGCCCGGTGTCCGTGTCGAGCCCCCCGCTCATGGCCATCCGCCGCAGCAGCGCCAGCGCCAGCAGCGCGTCGAGGCTGCGGATCAGGGCGGGACAGTGCGCGTTCCAGTCCAGCGTCGACAGTTCCAGCCAGTGCGACAGCCGCGGCAGGTCTTCCCGGCCGGCCGGGCGGGCCGGCGCCAGCCAGGCAAACAGTTCATCGATCCGGTCGGGCAGGCTGCCGAGCGCGGCCGCCCGGCCGCTGAAGCAATACACGTTGCCGTCCGGCTGGTTCAGCCAGCCGAGCGCCTTGAGGCCATCGAAGGCGACCCGCAGCGGGCCGGCATTGACCGGCGCCGCGGGCGAAAACTGTTCGAACGCGAACGGCCGGCCGGCTCCGTGGCGGGAGATCAGTCGGCGGCGTTCGAGACTGCGGAGGATGCAAAGAAAAAACAGCGGATCGGTCAGGGCGGATGTCGGCATCGGTTCCATCACAAGAAAGCCACGCAATTTCATGTCC
This sequence comes from Ralstonia solanacearum K60, assembly GCF_002251695.1. Lineage (NCBI taxonomy): Bacteria > Pseudomonadati > Pseudomonadota > Betaproteobacteria > Burkholderiales > Burkholderiaceae > Ralstonia > Ralstonia solanacearum. The sequence goes on along the minus strand of NZ_NCTK01000002.1, from coordinate 1,032,373 downwards.
GGGGTGCCGTGCCACGGCACCCGCCGTTCGGGAGCGCTATCCAACGGTGTCCTCCGGCACCGTTTCGGCATACAGCGACGCGCAGAACTCCGCGATCACCTCGAATATTCCGGGTTCGGTCAACAGCGTCATATGGTTGGACGAAGCCACCTCGATCATCTCGAAGTTCGGCAATTGCCGTTGCCACGCCTGCCAGTAGTCGGCGTGATTGAAGGCTGCGAACTCTCGGCTGTCGGTGGAGAAATAGGGTTCCAGGTCGCCCATCCACAAGCCGCTGGCGTTGCGGAAGTAGTAGCCGGCGACGTCCTCGGCGTTGGGCAATGGCAGGATCCGGTAGTGCTCCACCTGATAGGCCTGCTGGAGGCCCGTCACCTGCTCCATCAGTTGCAGCAGACGGTCGTCGCTCATCTTCAGGCCTCGCTGCCGCGCCAGTGCTGTCAGCCGCTGCCGGTATTCCGGCAGCGGCAGCGACAGGTCGACCGCATCCCGGTGGATCAATACCTCGGCAAACCGTTCGGGCGTCTCGCCGATGGTCATCTGCAGAGCCATGTTGACGGTCTGCAGCAAGCGGGTCTTGTCGGCCAGCCTGGCGGTGCGCTCGCCGGTGACGTCCGGGGAATCCAGCATCACCAGGGTCGCGACGGCTTCTCCCAACTCCTGCAATTGCCGGGTCACCTCGTAGGCGAGCATGCCGCCCAGCGAATAGCCGCCGAGATCATAGGGCCCGTGGGACTGGACCGACTGGATCGCCTGGACATAGTAGGCCGCCATCGCCTGGATACCCTGGAGCGGCTGGCGGGTGGTCATCCATCCCCGGGCCTGGAGCCCGAAGAACGGCCGGTCGATACGCCGGGCCAGTTCCTGGTAGATCTCGCAGCCACCCAGGGCGCCGTGGAACCAGAAGACAGGCCGACCGCGGTCCACCCGATTGAGTCGCTGCAATTCCAGGAAGCGCGCGGGCGGACGGGTGAAGAGTTTGCTGATTTCCGCCGGTAGCGCCTGTCCTTCGGGGCCGGTGCGGTCGCCGCGTTCGGCCAGCACGGCGAGCAGGTCGCGCACGGTGACGCACGGCTCGATATCGGTCAGCGTCACGCGGGGATCCACCTCCGCCTGCAGTTGCATCGCCAGTTGGGCCATCACGATGGAGTCGGCGCCGTAGGCGCTCAGGGGCTTGGCCGGCGACAGCTCCTGCGGCTGCATCCCCAGCAGGCCGGCCAGCAGGCGCAGGCCATGCTCTGCCGCGCTCGCGCCGTGGTTGCCGGCATGGTGGCCGGTCGTGGCCGCCGGCGCGCCATCCGGGGCCTGCGGCGCGGCGTCGGCTGCCGTGGCGCTGTCGCGCGGTGCGGCCGGCGTGTCCGCCGGCTCCAGCCAGTAGCGCTTCTTGTCGAAGGCATAGGTGGGCAGCGGGACGATGCGCGTGCCATGGCCGGCGGATGTGTTTTCCGCCAGCGTGTCCCAGGGAACCTCGCCACCCTGGGTCCAGAGCAGCGCCAGTTGCTGGCGCGCATCGGCGGCGATCAGGCTGCGGCTCAACGCATCCGCCCCCGGACCGGCCAACAGGCTGGCCATCGCGGCGGGCACCGCTTCGACATTGCCGAAGCACAACGGCAGATCGAGCGTTTCCAGCGCGGCCAGCCCCTCGCCCTGATCCAGCACCTGCAGGATTCCCGCCAGCACGGTACGCAGCTCGTCCATGCGGCTCACCAGCAGTGCCAGTCGCCACGCCATCGCTTCGCGGCCGGTCTGCAGGGTATAGGCGAGATCGTTGAGCCGGAGATCCGGATGGGTCTCGAGATGCCGCGCCAGCCGTGCCACGCCCTTGTGCAACGCGCCGGCGCTTTTGGCCGACATCGGCACGATATAGCGGACGCCGCCCTCGACCTGGGCCGCGCCGGCCGCCGGCTGCCCGGGGTCCGCCTCCTGCCCGGGGTATTCCTCGATGATCAGGTGGGCGTTGGAGCCGCCGGCGCCGAAGGCGCTGAGGCACGCCCGGCGCGGACAGGGGCGGCGCTCCCCGTCGATCTCGACCACCGGCCGGGGCCAATCGGCGAGTTCGCGTTGCAGCACAAACGGCGAGTTGTCCAGGTCCAGCTTCGGATTGAGCGGAGCGAGCAGCAGGGACGGCACCAGCCGGCGGTGCTGCAACTGCAAGACCAGCTTGCTGAGCTGGGACATGCCCGAAGCCGCCTCGGCATGGCCAATGTTCGATTTGACCGAGCCGATCGCGCAGGAGCGCTCGGCAACGCCGGCCTGGCCGAAGACCCGGTTCAACGCGCTCAGCTCAACCGCGTCGCCCATTGCTGAACCGTTGGCGGCCGACTCGACGTAGCTGATGGTGCGCGGGTCGATCCCGGCCCGCTTGAAATGGCCGTCGATCAGCTCGGCCTGCGCCTTGGCGCTGGGCACCGAGAAGCCATGGGTATGGCCGCCATGGTTGGTGGCGGTCGACTTGATCACCGCGAGGATGCGATCGCCGTCGCGCTCGGCATCGGCCAGTGTCTTCAGCAGGACCGCGCCGACCCCTTCGGCTGGCAGGTAGCCGTCGCCGTCGGCAAAACTGCGGCTGCCGGCGTGGCTGCCGAGCACCCTGCCGACACTCAGGCCGATGTACTTTTTCGGATGCAGCGTCAGGTTGACGCCGCCGGCGATCGCCAGCCGGCAATCGCCGCTGCGCAGCGCCTGGCCGGCGGCGTGGATCGCAGAGATCGAGGATGAGCACATCGTGTCGATCGCCAGGCTCGGCCCCTGGAAATCGAAGAAATACGACACCCGGTTGGCGATCGCGCTGTGGGACGCCACCGACACCAGCGAGGCCCTGACGAGATCCGTCTCGAACGCCTGATACTGCTGGTACATCACGCCGACGAACACGCCGACCTGCTGGCGATACTGCTGTTTCAGCCGCTGCCGGGTGAGCCCCGCACCTTCCAGCAGATTCCAGCAGGTTTCGAGGAACAGCCGGTCGTTGGGGTTGACGATGGCGGCTTCCCGGGGCGACAGGTTGAAAAACAGGGGATCGAAGTCTTCGATCCCATCGAGGAATCCGCCCCATTTGCAATAGGTCTTGTCCAGGCGGGCGCGCTGTTCATCGAAATAGGCCTGATGGTTCCAGCGCTGCGCGGGCACCTCGCCGACGAGGTCTTCGCCGCCGGCCAGCCGGCGCCAGAACGTCTCCAGGTCCTCGGCGCCGGGATAGCGCCCGCTCAGGCCGATGATGGCCAAGTCGTGGCACGGGCCGGCCGCCGGCGACGCGCTGCGTTGCGGGCTCGGGCGACGGCGCCTGCGCTGGGGCGGCGGCTCCGCGGCTTCCGCCCTTGCCGCGTGCCCGGCGCTCGGCCGCCGGTCTGCCGGCTCGCCGAGCAGCCGCTGCAATGCCTCGCGGTGGTGCTTCGCAAAGTACGCGCTCAACTCGCGCACCGTCTGGTATTCGTACAACAGGGTATTGGGCAGCGAGCCGAAATGTTGCTCCAGCCGGGTGGTCAGCTCGGTGAGAATGATCGAGTCCACGCCATAGCGCTCGAAGGCGCCGTCGCTGTCGATGCGTTCCGCGGGCCGCTTGAGTGCCTTCGACAGCAGTTGCTTGAAATGGCGGATCGCCGGTTCGACCAGGTCGCTACCCGTCGATTCGCCGATGGCGCTCGGCTCGATCGGGATCGGGGCGCTTGCCGCCGGCGGTGCGGACGGCGCCGCCTCCTCCAGCACGTTGAACATCGCCGCCACCGGCTCATGCCACTGCGCCGCGACGAACGCCCGGATCCTGGCGGCATCCCCTTCCAGGACCATCAGCCGTTCGGGCGCGCCGGCATCGGCAAGCGCGCGGCGCAGCAGCTCCAGGCCGCCCTGATCGCTCAAAGGCTGGATGCCGGTCTGCTCGGCCATCCATCGCTCGCGCTGCGGATCGATCCGCATCCCGCCGTTGCGCCACAGCGGCCAGTTGACCGCCAGCGTGCGGCCATGGCGGTGCCCCGCGGCGGCCTGACGATGGCGCCAGCCGGCGAACGCATCCATGAAGGCGTTGGCCAGCGCATAGTCGCCCTGCCCCGGATTGCCGATCACCGCCGCAACCGACGAGAACAGGACGAAGCAGTCCAGCGCCAGATGCGCGCTCGCCCGGTCCAGGTTCAGTGTCCCGGCCACCTTGGGCGCCAGCACCGCGGCCAGATCGGCCTCGCTCTTGTTGCCGAGCCGGCTGTCACGGGTCAGGCCGGCACAGTGGAAGATGCCGTCGATACCGCTGAACGCCTGCTCGCACCGCGCAATCAGTGCGTCGACCGCGCGCCGGTCGGCCACATCCAGCACTTCCAGCCGCACCTCGGCACCCAGTGCCCGGATAGCGGCGATGCGCGCGGCGGTCTGGGGCGGCAGTTGGCCGGCCGAGCGGCTGACCAGGATCAGCCGGGCGCCGTGTGCTTCCCGGGCGATGGTTTCGGCCAGCAGCAGCCCCAGCCCGCCCGTGCCGCCGGTCAGCAGGTAGACCCCGCCGGCATGCCACGGCGCGGCCGCGGCGACGACCGGCGAGGTGCCCCGCCAGGACGCCACCTGACGCGAATGGCCGCCCCCGGGGCCACCCACGTAGCGGACCCGCTCATCGTCGTGGCGGCTGCTGTCGATCAGGTGCACCGCCAGTTGCGCCGGCGAGTCGACGCCGGGCACCTCGAGGGACTGGGCCGCGGCGATCAGTCCTTCGTTCCTGGCCGTCTTCAGCAGGGCCGGCAGCGAGGCAAAGACCTGGGCGAGAGGATGTCGCGCCTCCCCGTCATCCGGCAGGACCAACTGCACCAGGCAGTCCGGCCCGCACGCTTTCAGGCGGCGGATCAGGAAGCCGGCCAAGGATTGCAGCGCAGCGGCCGGATCCTCTGCAACACCGGGCAGCCGCTCGATGTCGAGCTGCCGATCGTCCGCCGCCAGCGCGCGGCAATGGCCGGCCAGCGTGTCGGGGGCCATGTGGGGATGCTCGGCCAGCAGGATCAGGTGCCGGCGATGGTGGCGCTCGGCATCCGCGCGCGGTGCCTGATCGCGCCAGACCGGCATCACCACCACCGGCTCGGCCTGCCCGCGCTCGAACCGTTTCGACGAGAAGCCCAGCAGCCGCAGCGCCACCCTGCCCTGGGCATCGCACAGGTCCACGTCCAGCCGGTTGATGCGTCCCGGTTGGTGATCGGCGGCATAGCGCACCCAGGCATGGCAATCGTTGCCGAGCAGGCTCAGGTCACCGAAGACCACCGCGTCCAGTGCGAAGGGCACCAGGGGCTGCCGGGGCGCCGACGGTTGCGCCGGGTCCAGCAATGCCAGCCCCAGCGCCGCCTGCAGCGCCGAGTCGAGCAGCCCGGGAGGCAGGCGCATCGGCTCGCTGCAATCGCCGGTGTCGGCGGGCCCGCCGGGCAACGCCAGCTGCGCCAGCACCTGGCCGTTGCCGGCCTGCAATGCGCGGATGCCGCGAAAGCGCTCGCCGTAATCCAGCCCCATCTCGCTGAAGATCCGGTAGCACTGCTGTGCCGCCAGCCGCTGTTCCGTGGTGGCGGCCGCGATGGCCGGCAGGTCGATCGGGGGGAGCGGCCCGGCGGTGCCGATCAATGCCACGCCATGGCAGTAGCTTGGGCCGTCCGCGGTAGCGCCGAGCATTTCGAACCGGATTTCGCCGTTGTCCTGCTGCGCCAGTTCGATATCGATCGCCAGCGCGCCGCCGTCGTGGCGCATCGGTTGCCGCCAGGCGATGTGCTTGAGCCGGACCGGCGCCTCATCGCCGGCAAGCGACAGCGCGATCGCGGCCCTGGCCATTTCCAGGTAAGCCACGCCGGGCAATATCTTCAGGCCGTTGACCCGGTGTTCGTCGAAAAAGAACTCGTTGCCGTCGAATCGGCTGCTGAAGCGTTGTCCGGCCAGGTCCGAGGTATTGCGCTGCACCAGGGGGTGGAGCATCGGTTCGCCGGTGCGCTCACGCACCGGCGCATCGCTGATCCAGTAGCGGTCCCGGCTGAACGGATACGTCGGCAGCGGAATCCGCTGCGCGCGGCCATCCGGATAGAGCTGTCGCCAGTCGATGGTCGCGCCGCCGCGCCAGAGCGCCAGCAAGGTGTCTCGATCCTGTTGTTGCAGCGCGCGCGGTGCTGCGTCCGCCGCCATGTCGCCCGCAGGAGCCCCACCCTGGCGGTCAACGTCGGTAAGCTCGCCTCTCAACTGGGCCAGGAGGCTGTCCCGGCTGTCCGCTGCGATCGCCAGCCGGCACGCCATCGCCTCGCGGCCCAGTTGCAGGCTGGCGGCCAGATCCGGCAACGCAAGCCGAGGCTGTTGCTCGATGAACCCGATCACCTGCTCGATCCGCGACCTGAGCGCCGCGGGCGTCCTCGCGGAGAGCGGAAAGATCGTCGCCGCGATCCCCTGCGCCGTGATGGCGGGCGTGGGCTCGGCCGCCTCCAGCACCACATGCGCATTGGCGCCGCCAAAGCCGAACGAACTGACACCGGCGCGGCGCGGCCGGCTCCCGCCGTGGCCGTCGGGCTGCGTCGGCCACGCCCGCCCTTCCCGCAGCACCTCGAACGGGCTGTCCGCCAGATCGATGTAGGGATTGTGCGGTTCGCTGTGCAGGCTCTGGGGCAGGTGACCGTGCTTGAGCACCAGCAATGTCTTGATCACGCCGGCGATGCCGGCCGCGGACTCGAGGTGGCCGATATTGGTTTTCACCGAGCCGAGGTAGCAGCGCTGCGCGCCGCTGCCGCCCAGTTCGGCGAAGGCCTGCTTGAGCCCGCGGATCTCGATCGGATCGCCCAGCCGGGTGCCCGTGCCGTGGACCTCGATGTAGCCGATGCTGCCGATATCGATGCCCCGGCAGGCCTGCTTGATCAGGTCGGCCTGGGCCCGGGCGTTGGGCGCGGTCAGCGAATTGGCGTGGCCGCCGTGGTTCTCGGCCGAGCCGATGATGGTCGCTACGATGTGGTCGCCGTCGGCCAGCGCTTGCCGGTGGTTCTTGAGGATCAAGACGCCGACGCCTTCGCCCCGCACATAGCCGTCGGCATCGGCGGCAAAGGTCTTGCAGCGTCCTCCGGGGCTGAGCATGCCCGCCTTGGCGGCGCCGATGAACACCATGGGTTCAAAGCAGAGGTTGACGCCGCCGGCGACCGCCACCGTACAGTCGCCGCGCAGGATGGACTGCGCCGCCCGGTGCACCGCCACCAGAGAGCTGGAGCAGGCCGTGTCGACCGGTGCGCTGGGTCCGTGGAAATCGAACAGGTAGGAGATCCGGTTGGCGATGATCGAGTGGGCGTTGCCGGTGGCGTCGTGGGCACCGGCCGCCGCGCGGGCCAGCAGGCCGCTGTAGTCGGCCGAGGAGACGCCGATATAGACCCCGGTGTCGCTGCCGCGCAGGCTTTGCGGGCAGATTCCCGCATCTTCGAAGGCTGCCCAGGCCTGCTCCAGCACGAGACGGTGCTGAGGGTCCATCGCCTCCGCCTCGCGGGCGGAGATCTTGAAAAAATCGGCGTCGAAGGCCGTCGGATCCTGGATGAAACCGCCCGGGCAGGCAAAGGTTTCCCGCAGGTGGCGGCGCTCTGCAATGCCCGGCAGATCCCAGTAGGGAAACGCGCGGATCGCCGAGCGCCCCTCCAGCAGCAGTTGCCAGAATTCCCGGGGATTGTCGGCGCCGGGAAAGCGCCCGGAAAAACCGACAATCGCCACCTTGCCGGTCTCGGGCGTGGGCTGCGGGCCGGCTCCGCGCGCCGGCTCTGCGCCGATCTGCCGGCGGGTCCGCTGGGGCGCGAGCGGACGTTGCCCGGCACGCCGCTGGTTGGGCGGGCTGATGTCGTTTGCGTCGTTTGCAGTTGTTGTCTTCATCGTTCTAAATGCCTCACCGTCCTGGCGTGCCCGCCGGGCCCATGTTTGCGATCCGGTCGATCGCCCCGGGCGCCGGATTCAAAAAAACGGTGCGCGACAAGTTGAGGCGGCCGGCAATGTGGCGAGCCGCCGTCCTGGTCGCGCACCACCCCTCAGGCCTGAGGCAGTCCGGCTTCCAACCTGGCCGCCAGCTCACCGAGCCGCTGCTTTTCATAGAACAGATCCGGCATCAATTTGGTACCGAAGTGTTTGTTCAGGCTGTCAGTCAGTTGCACCACCATGATCGAATCCAGCCCCAGATCCTGCACCTGCGCCGACTCGCCGATCTCCTGTGCGGCAAAGCCCAGCTTGTCCCGCAGCGCTTGCTGGATGAAGGCGAGGACGCGCGTCCCGCGTCCGGATCCGCCATCGCCGCCGGCCGGCCCGGTGTCCTGCGCTTGCCTTCCGGCTGCGGCAGGATCGCCGGCCGGTTCGACCGAAGGCCGGACGCCGGCGGCGACGCTCGTTGTCCTGGCCAGCAGATCGTGATCGCGGCGCAGGCTCGCCAGTTCCTGCTGGCCGAGATGCAGGCTGATCCTGTCCGCCTTGACGCAGATCTGTGCCTGCTCATCGAGCACCAGCAGGCAGAGCGACAGCGCGCCATCGGCCGGCACGATCTCCGAGAGCACCACCGAGAAGCGCCCGGCCGGTCTGGCATAGCAGCACAGCCGCTCGATCGTGCGCACAACCGCCCGGCCTTGCGGCAGCCCCAGCGCGTCCAGCAACAGGTAAAGCGCCTTGTCGATGGTCGTCGCCACATCGGGGGGCAGTTGAAGATGGTCTGCGTGGTGGTTGTGGCGATGGGCCGGGGGCGAGCCCTCCAGCAACAGGCCGGCCCGGCCGATCACCAGCTCGCCCACGCTGTCGAGATAGGGGGCGTAGTCATGACCGGCCTGCGCCAGCCGCTGGCCGACCGCCTCGGCGCTCGTCCGCTGGCACGCGTGCGAGGGCTGGCGATTGAACAGTGCGCTGGCGTTGTCCAGCCATGGCTGCGGCAAGGACGGTGCGTCGTCGGCCAGCGGGTTGATCACGGCAAACCCCAGATTGACGCGCTGTCCGTCGTTGCGGCGGCAATCGAACTCCAGCTCCAACTGCTCGCTGTCGATTTCGAACACCCGGTACTCCAGCGCCGCCACCGCCGCCCAGTCGGCGATGTCGTGCTCGAAGGCGCACGACACCGACAGCGCGCGGCTGCCCAGGCGCGATACCAGCGCCGGCATCGCCAGGGCCACATCGGCAAAGTTGAACGCGCTCAGACGCCGCCCGCCCGCGGTGCCATAAACGTAATCGAGCAGCTCCGCTTCAACGAAATCGGTGCGGAACATCGCTTCCGGCTCCAGCGTCGCACTGGACTGCGCCACAAGCGGATGCAGTTTGTGGCTGAACATCAGCGGGTTCAGGATCGACGATTCGTTCGCTGGCCCGGTGTACCAGCAGCGCGGTTTCTCGAAGCGGTAGACCGGCAGGCTGATCCGCACCGGCAGCTCGGTGTACAGGCTCGCCCAATCGACCTGCGGGTCACCGTCCAGCCACCGGGTCAGCGGGGAGGCCAGCGGATCGTCCGGGTCGATGTCCGGCGGCTGCGCCGTGTCGTTCTCCTGGAAGCGGTAGAAGATCTTGCTGTCCGCGTCGGCACGGTAGTGCCCCTTGATGCAGGCGCCTAGCGCATCCAGCAGTGCCTGCCGGCTGCGGCAGCGGATCGCCAGCCGGTTGCGCAGGTTGTTTCGGCCCACCTGCAGGGTATGGGCGATCCGCGACAGCGGCGCTTCGCTGCTCGCCAGCCAATCGCGGAAGCCGGTCAGGTTGTCCGCCAGCACCGCCAGTTTGTGCACCGAGAAGACGAACACCAGTTGATCGTCCGGGATGCGCCCGCCGCTGTCCGCCGGGGCCGGGTATTCCTCGACGATCATGTGGGCGTTCATGCCGCCGGCGGCGATCGAGGTGAGCCCCGCGCGGCGCGGGAAGACCTGCGTGCGGCCGTTGACCGTGCGTTGCGGCCGGCGCCATTCCACCAGTTGCTGCGGCACCACGAACGGCGTATCGGCAAAGTCGATATCCGGGTTGAGCCGGCCGGAGTGGATCGACGGCGCGATCTGCCCATGCTTGATCTGCAGCAGGATCTTGGTCAAACCCGCCACGCCCGACGCCGCCAGCAGGTGGCCGATATTCGATTTGATCGAACCGAGGTAGCAGAACTGCTTGTCGCCGGTGGCCCAGCGGAACGCATTGTTCAGCCCCAGTACCTCGATCGGATCCCCCAGCCTGGTGCCCGACCCATGGCCCTCCACGTAGGAGATCGAGGACGGGTGCACGTCGGCCTGATCCATCGCCTGGCGGATCGCCAGGGTCTGCAGATCGGGGTTGGGCACGTTGAAGCCGTTGCGCTCGCCGGCGTTGGTCATCGCTGAGCCCTTGATCACACCGTAGATCTGGTCCCGGTCGGCAATCGCCCGGTCCAGCCGCTTGAGCAGCACCGCGCCGACGCCCTCGCCGATCACCGTGCCGTCCGCGCCGACGCCGTAGCTGTTGACCGACGCCGAGGTGATCGAGGTGAAGTTGCCCTGGGAGGTTTCCACCGTGGTGTAGGGGTGGTACATCAGGTTGAGGCCGCCGGCCAGCACCATCCTGGTCTCGTCGTGCTTGAGCATCTGGCAGGCGGTGTGGATGCAGGTCAAGGATGACGAGCACATGGTGTCGATGAACAGGCTCGGTCCTGTCAGACCGTAGAAATACGACACCGTCATCGGAATGGTCGCCATGCCCGACCCGGAGGCCATCGCGCCGTGGAACAGGTTGCTCTCGAAACCGTAGTACGGGTAGTCGTTGGTCATGGTGCCGACCAGCACGCCGACATCGCCGCCATAGCGGCTCAGCATGGTCTCCCTGGAGTAGCCGGCGTCTTCAAAGGTCTGCACCGCCACCTGGAGGAACAGCCTGACTTCCGGCGACATGTGGTCGGCGTAGACCTTGGGCATCTTGAAGTAGCTGTAATCGAACTTGTCGACGTCGTCGATGAAGGCACCGTTGATGCAGGTGGTCTTGCCCAGCACCTTGCGGTTCTTGTAGTAGAGCTTGCCGTGGTCCCACCGCTGTGCGGGGAAATCGCTCATGCAGTCGATGCCGTTGGCCAGGTTCTGCCAGAGCCCGTCCATATCGGAGGCTCCGGGGTAGTAGCCGCCGAGGCCGATCACCGCGACATAGTGCTCCAGCTCGCTGTCCTCGACCCGCTCGGCGGATGCCGCCGGGGCGCTCTCCTGCGCGGCGGAGCCATCGGCGCCGCGCCTGACGGCTGCGAAACGATTGAGCGGCAATGGCGGCTCCGGTGCGGGTTCGGCGCCGGCCGGGCCGGCTGCGCTGGCCTGCATGCCGCGCGCGCGCGCCGGCCGGGCGGTGTCGCCGCTGAACATCGCGGCAAAGCGGTCGCGGTATTGCGCGGCGAAGTGGTCGGTCAGGCCGGCCACATTGACATGCTCGAACAGCAGGGTCTTGGGCAGCGGGCCGAGGTGTTTTTCCAGCGCGTGGGTCACCCCCACCGCCATGATGGAATCGAAGCCATAGACCTCGAATTTTTCCGCGGGATGGATTTTCGCCGCGTCGATCTGGATCACGTCGGCGACAATCCCGATGACAAAGGCCTCGATCCGCTTCTTCAGTTCGAGATCGCCGATGTCTGCGGTTGCGGCCGTCCGCCCCGGGACCGGCCCGGCCGGGCGCCGGGGTTGGACGTCCGCCGGCAGGCCGATGTCCGCCAGCCTCGACAGCTCGCCATAGACTACCCAACCCTGGGCGCTGACCGAGCCGGTCAACAGGTGCCGCAGGCTGCCGATGCCGTCCGCTGTCGGCATCGGCGCGATGCCGAACTGCTGCCGCATCTGCTGTTCGATCACCGGCGCCAGCTTCATGCCGCCGTCGCGCCACAGCGGCCAGTTGATGCTCAGCGAACGCCCCTTGCGCTTGCCGTCGGCGGCCAGATCCTGGCGGTAGTGCATGAAGGCATCCATGTAGGCGTTGGCCGCCGCGTAATCCGCCTGGCCCAGATTGCCCATCGCCGCCTGGGACGAGCAGCACACCAGGAAATCCAGCGGCCGCTCGCCGATCGCCTGATCCAGCGCCTCGGTGCCCGCCACCTTGGCCGCCAGCACCTGTTCGAATTCGCCGGCGGATTTGCGCAGGATCAGGCCGTCGCGAATTACGCCCGCGCTGTGGATCACCCCGTGCAGCGCTCCCTGTTCGGTATGGATCCGGTCGATCCACCGGCCGACCGCCGTGGCGTCACTGACATCCAGGGGCTGGTAATGCACCCGGGCGCCGCACGCCTGCAGCCTGTCGATGGCCTGCTGCAACGGCTGGGTGACGGCCGAGCGCCCCGCCAGGTAAAGCACCGGGTTGCGGCAGCCGCCGACGATCTGTTCCGCGAAGATCAGGCCGAGGCCGCCGCCCCCGCCGGTGATCGCATACACGCCGCCGTCGCGCAACGGTGCCGCCTCGTTCTGTGGCGCGGATTCCGGGGCCAGGGTCCGCCATTGCCTGCCGTACAGGCTGCCGTTGGCGAAGACCCGCACGAGCGCGTTGCCGTGGTAGCGGCTCTGCTCGCCGATCACCCGGATCATCGCCTGATCGCCCATGGCGGGATCCAGCGCCAACAGGCGGGCCTTCCATGCGCCGTTCTCGATCATCGCGGTCTTGAGCATCGCGTCCAGCGCGGTCAGGCGCAGGTCGTCCGGACCCTGGCCGACAAACAGCTGCAGATAACCGCCTTCATGGCTGCCCACTCGCCGCTGCAGCCATTCGAACAGCGATAGCGCCGCCGCCCGGTAGGCCGCCGCACCGCCCTCGCCGGGCGCCCCCGGCAGCACGGTGACCTGATCGCCGAATTGCCGGTGAACGCCCGCCACCACCGCTTCGGGCAGGCCGAGCAGGAGCAACTGCGGCTTGGCGGTCGCCGGTATCGATTCGCCGGGGCGGTCGAGCAGCGACCAGAACGGTGTGCGGATCAGGCCGCCGAGCGCCATCCCGTCCAACGGTGCGATTTCCGCCGACTGGACCGATTGCCGTTCGCCGCCGGTCTTGCGCGCGCTGAAGCCATCCAGCCGGACCAGGCACGCGCCCCCACCGTCGCAGATCCGCACGTCGACCTTTCCGGGCATGCCGGCGCTCCGGGTTTCGCTGTAGGCCGCGATCACCGTCAGGGGGCCCGCGCTGAGCGCCTGCGCCACCGGCCCATACAGTCGCAGGCTTTCCAGGGCAAAAGGCAGGGCCGGTTCGGCGGGGCCTTGTCCGCCCGTCCCCGCCCCCAACGCCGCCGCGATGTGAAGCGCGCTGTCGAGCACGCCCGGCGGCAGCAGGACGCCGTCCAGGCCGGGATCCGGCGCTTGGCCCGACAACTGGCCCACCACCAGGTCCGGGCCGATGCTGAGGTGCGCGGCGCCACGGAATGTGGCACCGTAATGCGCGCCCAGGCTCTCGAAATCGCGGTACAGCGCGTCATGGCTGCGCTCGCTGACGTTGCAACGCGCACGCAGCGCCGACAGGTCGACGGGCTGCGGCGGCGACTCGGCAGCGGCGGCCAGTTGCGCGTCGCCCTGTGCGTGCAACTGCTGCGTCCCGTCGTCCAGGCTGTAGATCCGGAACGACAGGCTATCGTGACCGTTGACGGCCAGCTCGCAGTACAGCGCGACCTCGCGGTCGCCACCGCCGGAGGCAAAGGCCAGTGGCCGCAGCCACACCACGTTCCGCAGCGCGACTTGCTCCGGCGGCAGTTCGCTGGCCCGGACGATCGCTTCGCGGGCCAGTTCGAGGTAGGCGGTAGCGGGGAATATCAGCCGATCACCGATGCGGTGATCGGCCAGGAACGTCTCGCGGCCGCTGAAGCTGCTGGCAAAACACGGCCTTGCCAGGGTCGATACATTGCGATGCACCAGCGGGTGCAGATGCGCCATGCCCTGGGCCGCGGGCGGCACGGGTTGTTGTTGGCGGCGGCGGCGGATGTCGGGCCAGTAGTGCTCGCGGGCGAACGGATAACCCGGCAGGGACAAGCGCGGCGGCGCCGCGCAGGCACCATGCCGGACCTCGGCAAACAGCCGGCGTCCGTCGATGTCGTACCCCTGGCGATAGCAGTCGGCCAGTCCGGACAGCAGGTCCCTGATCTCACCGTCTCCGGCGTTGCGACTGTCGTCCAGCAATTGATCGAGATAGCGGGTGATGGTCTTCTGGGCGGAAAATGCGCGATCGACCTCGCCGGCGAACAGGTTGGGACGCTGTTCTCCGGCCAGATACTGCTGGAGGCTGTAGCGCGCCTCCTCCAGGTCCGCCGCCACCAGCGCCAGGCGATGGCGGAAATGGTGCCGTCCCTCCAGCAGGGTGTAGCTGATCGACGGCAACTGATCGTCGCGGTAGCCGCCCTGCTCCAGCGCGGCACCGAGCTGTTCGGCGCGCGCCGCCAGCGCCTCGGCGGTCTTGGCGGAGAGCACGAACAGGTAGCACGGCCGCCGGAACGGCGCGGCGTCGCTCTCGCGGCTGTAGCTTTCCAGCACGACGTGGGCATTGGTGCCGCTCATGCCGAAGGCGCTGACGGCCCCCAGCCGCTCGCTGGCGCGGCCCGCCCTTGGCCAGGCCTTGTTGGCCTTGTTGACGTAGAACGGGCTGGCTTGCCAGTGGATGTAGTCGTTTTCCTGCTCGCAGTGCAGGCTGGCCGGGATGGTGTCGTGGCGGAACGCCTGCAGCAGGCTGATCACGCTGACCAGGCCCGAGGCGGCAAAGGTATGGCCGACATTGGTCTTGGTCGAGGTCAACGCGCAGTGGCCCGGCCGGCTGCCCCGGAACGCGTCGTTGAGCGCATTGATCTCCACCGGATCGCCCAACTGCGTGCCGGTGCCGTGGGTGACGATGTATTCCACGGCGTCGGTGTCGATTCCGGCGCGCCGGTAGACCGCCTCCAGCAAGCGCTGCTGGGCGGCGCCGCTCGGCGCGGTGATGCCGTTGGTCTTGCCGTCGTAGTTGATGCCGCTGCCGCGCAGCACGCCATGGATCCGGTCGCCGTCGGCCTCGGCCCGGGCCAGCGGTTTGAGCACCACGCAGCAGACCGCCTCGCCCGGCACCATGCCGTTGGCCCGGCGATCGAAGGTGTAGCACTTGCCGTCCGGCGACAGCATCCCCGCCTGGGTCATGCCGATGAAGGCATCCGGCGAGAAGATCAGGTTCACGCCGGCGGCGATCGCCATCTCGCACTCATCGTTGCGCAGGCTCGATGCGGCCTGGTGCAGCGCCACCAGCGCCGACGAACAGGCGGTGTTGATCGCCATGGCCGGCCCGGTCAGGTTGAGGAAATAGGCCAGCCGCGATGCCAGGATGCCGTTATGGCCCGAGGTCAGGCTCTCTTCGCCGGCCAGCCGCTGGAAGTCGCCCTCCTCGACGCCGACGAACATGCCGACCCGCTGCGCTTGCAGGTGGCGCGCGCCGATGCCGGCATCCTCCAGCGCGTTCCAGGATTCCTGCAGCAACAGCCGCTGCCTGGGGTCCAGTGTCTTGGCTTCACGCGGCGAGATCTCGAAAAACAGCGGATCGAACTCGCCGACGCCCGGCACGCTGCCCATCCAGATGCAGCGGGTCTTGCCGGGATCCTCCCGGTGATCGCCGTAGTAGTCGCGCCAGTCGTAGCGATCCGCCGGGATTTCGCCGACCGCGTCGCGCCCCTCGGCCAGCAGCCGCCACAGCTCATCGGGGTTGCGGGCGCCGGGAAAGCGGCCGCTGACCCCGATGATCGCGATCGCGCCGGCATCCGGCGCTGGCCCTGACGCAGCAGCGGCGACCATCGGCATCGGTGACAGCTCGGCCGCGCGCGTCCCTTCGCTGCGATAGCAGGCTTCCACCGCCGGCCGGTGCTGCGCCAGCAGATGGGCAGCGATTTTCGCAAGGGTCGCGTGGCTGAAGAACAGTTCCGGCGTCAGCCTGAGGCCATAGTGGCGACTCAGCAGCCCGGCATACTCCGCCAGGCTGATGGAGTCGAAACCGAAGTCCGCCAGGTTGGTGTCGTCGCCCAGCGTGTGCCGCTCGGCCTTGAGCGGCCGGCTCGCCAGATCCCGCAGATCCCATAGCAGCGCCTGCTCCAGGCTCAACCCCTTGAGCTCGGGGCGGCTTCGCGGCCGGGGCGGCACGAGGGTCGCCGTCGCCGGTTTCGCGGTGGGTTTCGCCGCCGGATCGTTGATTCCGTCCACCAGTTGCTGCAGGCGTGCCGGCTCACCGGCCAGCACCAGCACCTGATCGGCCTCGCCGGCGACGATCCGCTGCAGCAACGTCAGGCCTTCCGCGCTGTCCAGCATGCGCTGGCCGCTCGACTTGAGATAGAACGCGGTCGACTCCCGATCGCCCACCGCCATGCCGCCCTCGCGCCACAGCGGCCAGTGGATCGACACGACCCGCCGGGCATGCCGCGCCTGCACGTGGCGCGCATAGGCCTGCTGGAACCGGTTGGCCATCGCGTAGCTGCACGCCCCCATGTCGCCGAGCATCGCTGAGCTGGAGGCGACATGGCAGATCAATGCCAGCGGCTGGTCCGCCAGCAAGGCATCCAGCGCAAGTGTGGTCTTGACCTTGGCGTCGAGCACGGCTTCGAACGCTTCGGGTGCGCTGTCGAACAGGCTGCGCCTGGCCTGGAGGCCGGCGGCGTGGACCACTGCGTCGATCGGTCCGCTCTGCGGCAGCACCTCGGCCAGCGCGGCGGCCATCGCCGGGCGATCGGCGCAATCGGCCTGCAGATGAAAAATCCGGCACGTGCCATGGCGCAGGCTGTCGAGCCGCGCGCGCTTGGCCGCCGACAGCGGCGAGCGGCCGTTGAGGATCAGGTTGAGCGCATCGCCGGTACGCTGCCTTGCCCGGCTCGAGAGCTCGGCGGCCAGCAGCAGTCCCAGTCCGCCGAGCCCGCCGGTGATCAGCACGGTATGCATCCGCTCCAGCGCCAGGGGCTCGGCGGCGGCGTCCAGGCTGGCGGGCACCAGCACCGGCCGGAATACCCGTGCGTCCCGGTACAGCCGACTGCCGCTTGCCGCGCCGCTGCCGAGTTGCCGCCACAAGCGGCGCACCCAGCGGCGGTCGTTGCCGACCGGGTCCGGCAGATCGATCGCCACCTCGACCGGGCAGTGCGGCATCACCGCGCCGATGGAACGTTCGATGCCGATCCAGGATTCGAGGTGGCAGCGCTCGAGCGCGTCGTTGGCCCGGCCGGCCAGCAACACCCGGTCGACGGGGGCTGCGGTGGCGGCCATCGCTTTGAGCAGCGCGACAATCGGGTGGCTGTCGGCGATCCAGCGGCGATCATCCATGCCCCACAGATAGAGCACCCGACTGCTGCCGTGAGCGCACAGCAGCGGTTGCAACGCCTCCTGCAACTGCAGCGGATCGTCGGCCACGACGCGGTAATGGCCATCGGCATCGCGTCCGTTGCGGCGGTCGGCGGCAATGAAGATCAACTCGGTCTGCGGACTCAGCGCGCCGACCTCGCGAACCAGCGTTTGCCGCAGCCGAGGTTCGCCCAGCAGGCAGATCAACCGCTCCATCCGGGGCCCCGGTGCCGGCTCGTCGGCCGCCTGCCACTGCTCCGTGTAGGCTGCCACCGCCGTTTCGGCAACCGCTGTCGTGCTGTGTCCGGCGGCGGGATCCGGCGCCTCCAGCCAGTACCGCTCCCCGGCGAAGGCATACGTCGGCAGGTCGATGCGTGCCGGATGCGGGCTTTCGCCATAGAGACGCATCCAATCGAATGCCTCCCCGTCTTCGGCGCCGGCGAGCCACAGCGCCGCCAGTTGCCCCATGTCGCCGGCGGCCAGGGCGGCTTCGGCCGTCAGGCTGGCCGCGCCGAAGTCGGTCCCCGGTTCGCCGTCGATCCAGGCCTGCAGCTGCTGCCGCAGTTGTGCCGTGCTGTCGACCATGAACACGGCCCGCGTCGCCATCGCCTCGCGGCCGGTTTGCAGCGTGTAGGCCAGCGCGGCGAGATCCGGCGCGTGTTGCGCGAGATGCTCCAGCAACCGTACAGCCTGCGCCCGCAAGCCCCGCGCGTTGCGCGCCGACAGCGGCACCAGCACCCGCTCGCCCCGGTGGGTGGCGAACGTGCGCTGCTCGCGATACGCCTCCAGCACCACATGGGCGTTGGTGCCAGAGAATCCAAAGGAGCTGACGCCGGCCCGCCTCGGTGCGCCCTGATCCGGCCAGTCGATGCCCTCGGTGTCGATCACCAGGGGGGAGTCTTCGAGACTGATATGGGGGTTCTGCTGCTCGAAGTGGCCCAGCGCCGGCAGCTTGCCGTGTTTCATCTGCTGCAGCACCTTGAGTACCCCGGCGATGCCGGCTGCGCCCTCGGCATGGCCGAGATTGGCTTTGACCGACCCGATATGGCAAAAGTCGCGGTCGCCGGTATAGCGCGCAAAGGCCCGCTTGAGCGCGTTGATCTCGATCGGGTCGCCGAGCCGGGTGCCGGTGCCGTGGGCCTCGATATAGCTCAGGCTGCGCGGATCGATGCCCGCATCCTGCCAGGCGTGCACAATCACGTTTTCCTCGCCGGCCACGCTCGGCGCGGTCAGCGAAGGCGTGTAGCCGCCGTGCAGGGCGGCCGAACCCTTGATCACACCGTGGACAGGATCGCCATCGGCCAGTGCCGTCGACAGCGGCTTGAGCAGCAGCGTCGCCACGCATTCGCCCGGCACGTAGCCGTCGGCGCGTGCATCGAAGGTGTGGCAGCGCCCCGTCGGCGACAGCGCCCGGATTGCCGAGAAATACCGGTAGTGCCAGGACGACAGCAGCAGATTGCTGCCGCCGACAAAGGCCATCTCGCACTCGCCGTTGCGCAACGCAACGCAGGCGGCATGCAGCGCCACCAGCGACGACGAGCAGGCCGTGTTGAACATCAGGCTCGGTCCCTTGAAGTCGAACCAGAAGGAAATCCGGTTAGCCGCGATGGTCCCGCTGCCGGTGGCGATGTACGGGTCCATCGGCAAACCGAGCTCGGTGATCTTGTCGAGATACTCGTTGAAGCAAGAACCGATGAACACGCCGGTGCGGCTGCCGCGCAACCGCTTGATCACCCCGGCGTGCTCTGCGCTGGCGTAGGCGCTCTGGAGCAGCAGCCGCACCTGGGGGTCCATCCACTGGGCTTCGCGGCGGGACATGTTGAAGAAGTCGGCGTCGAACCGATCGACGCCGTCGATGAAGCTGCCCCACTTGGAGTACGTCCGGTCATGCGCTTCGGGATCGGCGTCGAACCAGGGCGCCGCGTCCCAGTGGTCCGCCGGCACTTCCTTGATCAGTTCGCGGCCCTGCCAGATATTGCGCCAGAACTGGTCGAGATCGCCGGCTTCGCCGAACCGGCCCTGCATGCCGATGATCGCGATGTCCCGATCGCCGCCGGCGCCATCGCCGGCGATGGCGTTGTCCGGGCGGCTGGCCGCAAGCGCGGGCGCAACGGGGCTTGTGGCGGCCGGCGCGGCGGCGGCCGATGCGCTCCGCTGAGCCAGCAGCGGCGCGAACGCCGCCCGGTGCGCCTGCCACAGAAAGGCCGCCAGTTCCGCGACACTTGGATACTCGAAAAACACGGTCGGCTCCAGCTCGATCGCCGCGGCGCTCGCGATCTGTCCGGCCAGGCGGACCAGCTGCATGGACTCCAGCCCCAAGTCCATCAGGTTGCGGCGGCGCTGCTTTTTGCCGATGTGCCCGGCCCCGAGGGCGTGCAGTTGCGCCAGCAGGTAGTCTTCGATTCCTTCGCTGCCGGAGAGGGGCTCACCCTCGCCCGCGCTTTCGCCGCCCGCCAAGTGCTGGCCCCGCACCCGCTTCAGCGAGCAGCCGTTGAACTCCGCCACCAGCGCGCCATCGTCGCCGTACAGCGTGGCGTCGAACAGCACCAGCTCGGCGGAATGTTTCACGAGCCTTGCGTGGATCCAGCCCGTCGGCATCACCTGGCGGCGATGGAGGATCAGCGATTGGATGCCGAAGGGAATGAAGTCGCCGTCGAGCGCCGCCCCGGCCAGCAGCGGGATCACGGTCAGGAAGGCGCTGTTGATCAGCAGAGGATGCAGGCTGTAGCGGCGGGCGTCCGCCGCATCCGGCGCGGCCAGGGCGACCCGGGACAGGGCTTCGCCGCCGTCCTGCCGCCAGTGGAGCGACTCCAGGGTCCGGAAGCTGTCGCCGATGTGGATCTGCCCGCTGATCCGGTAGATTGAGGCCAGCGGCTCCACGGCTGTCATGCCGGTCCTGAGCCCGGCCGGATCCGCCTGCTGCCGCCGGGCGGCAACCGCCGACAACTCGCCGCTGGCCACCGGGCGCCACGGCGCCGATGCGGCATGGCGGCACACCGCCTCGAAGGCCGGTCCCTCTCGCTGGGCGGCGCGGATCGCCACCTCCACCCGCTCGCCTTCGGCCAGCGCGACCGGGGCGGCAAACGTCAGCCGTTTCAATTGCAGCGCCTCGCCATCGGCGAGCTGGCCCAGGCCGGATTCCAGGGCCAGGCTGGCATAGGTCAGCCCCAGCAGAATCCGCCGGTGGTTGAACTGGTGGTCACGGAGATAGGGTTCGTCATGCTGGTACACCGCGGCCGCAATCGGGTTCTCGGTCGCCGGCGGCGCCTGGATCGCCCGCTCCCCGTGCTCGCGGCGATGGCTGGCCCGGATCGTTTCGAATTCCCGGGCCGCGGCTTCGACGCTGATCTCTTCGTTCCGGATTTTTCGGTACAGCACCCGAATTGGACTCTCCACGGCTCTCTTCCCTCTTTGGCGCCGATACGGCAGGTAAGCTCTGAATACCCCGTTCCGTCCGGAAGGTCAGCGACCGGTCAGATCGACGAACGCCTTGTTGGACGGCCGCAGGAACGGCAGATAGGCCGGCGGCGGCAGCTTGCCCGCCAGGCGCGGCGTGATGCCCTTCGGCCCGAGCTCCCGGGCCAGCATCGCAATGAACAGCGTGATCTCCAGCGCAGCGACATGACGGCCGAGACAGGCGTGGGGACCGCCGCCGAACTGGCAGGTTTCCACCGGGGTCAGCGCCCGGTCGATGCCCAGCCAGCGCTCCGGCCGCCAGTTGTCCGGATCGGGGTAGCGTTCAGGGTCGCGAGAGACGTGCAGCAGGCTGACCCCGACCATCGCGCCGGCGGGAATCCGGTGACCCATCATGTCGAATCCGGTATGCACCTTGCGCATTTCGAACGGTGCCGGCGGATAGAGCCGCATGGTTTCCCGGAAGATCGCTTCGGCCAGCGGCACTTGCCTGACCAGTTCTTCGTGGGTGAGCGGCATGCTGTGCAGGCCGGCGACCTGCCGGCACAGCTGCCGCCAGACCTCCGGATGCTGCGATAGCATCAGTGCCGACCACGCCATCACCGAGGCGGTGGTTTCCGAGCCGGCAAAGCCGAGCCCCAGGATGTTGTGCACCAGCTCGACCTCGGACATGCCGTTGCCGTTGTCGTCGCGGCCGAAGATCATCGCCCCGACCAGGCTGTCGCGGTCGTCGTTGGCCCGCGCGGTGGCGACGATCTGTGCCACCCGCGCCTCCAGCCAGCGGCGTGCCTTGCGGCAGCGCCAGGCCGGGAAGCCCGGCAGGTCGATCTTCAGCGGGATCATGCCGAGGAAGAATTCTTCGTACTGGTGGCGCCACTGCGCCAGCTCGTGGGTTTCGATGCCCAGGATCCGGAACACCACCTCCAGCGCGATCTCCTTGGTCTCGGGGAAGATCGCCAGCTTGCTCTCGCGGGTCCAGCGCTTGAGCCGCTGTTCGACGGTATCCACCACGAACTGGCCGACTTGGGCGCGGGTCAGTCCGGTCGGGCTGAAGGCCGCCGAGCTGGCGCGACGCGCGTTGCGATGGCGCGGGCCGTCGAAGGCATTCATTGCCTCGCCGGTGATCACCGGCATCTGCTCGCGCAAAAAGGAGTTGTCGGTGTACTTGTTCTGGAGGATCGCCAGGCCCGCCTCGTCCAGGATCTGCAGCACGGGCAGCTTGGTGCCGAAATAGGTCCAGAACATCGGCCCGCAGGCCGCCTCGGCCCGACGCAGCGCCCCCAGCGCATCCTGGCTGATCTTGTGGACATGGCCCAGCAGCGGCGCCTTGCCCGGCATGACCGGGAAGCCGTCCTTCATCGTCAGGTTGTCGGCGACCGGCCGGGCCACCCTGGCGGGCTCGCCGGCCCGCTCAACCTCGGGAGGCATCGCCCTGCTCTGCGGCGGGACCTCGTCCCTCTGTGCCACTGCGGTGGTTTCCTGCTGATCGCTCATCATGTTCGCTGTCATTGATTTGTTCGTTAGCGTGGTTAGCTTGTCGTGATCAGTTGTTCGAACTGTCCGGCATCCAGCTCGCCGCTGGCGATGCGGCGATAGAGCGCCCGGTCGAACAACGGCTGCGGCGTCGCGGCCCCCCCGGCTGCGGCGCCGGAGGGTGGTCAAACACATAGCCCGGCAGAGAAACCCGGTTGCCGCCTCCGGGATACAGCGTCGAAGCATCCAGCGTGGCGCCGCGGCAATAGGCCTCGGCCATCTGTGCGGGCGTGCCCGATGCGGTCCCGGCCTCGCCCGCATCGACCCCATCCGCCGGCGAGAGCCAGCCGCCGCCATCCGCCGGGGAACTGTCGGCCAGCAGCAGGCGCAGCCGCGCCAGCGCCTGCTCCGGGTGGTCGGCCACCACCGCCGCGCGGTGAGCCTGGCGGTGCTCGCGCTGCGCCAGGCTGTAAGCCAGGTCCGCCAGGTCAAGCTCGGGGTGGGCAGCAATCCATGCGCGGACCGTCTCCAGGTAGGCCAGCAGGCTGCGGCGGCTGGCCGCTGCGAACACCAGCAGTTGCGCCCCGTCCCGGCGCGTGGCCCGGGGGCGACGCTCCAGGTGCTCTTCCACCACCAGGCTCGCGTAGCTGCCGCCGGCACCGAAGGAATTGATCAGGCAACGGCGCGGACGGCGCGCACCGTCCGGTGCCACCGGCACCGACCAGGGCGACGCCTGCCGCTGCAGGTAGAAGGCGCTGCCTTCGAGCCGGATGTGAGGGTTGAGCGGCTCGGCGTGAATCGACGGCGCCAACTGCCCGTGTTGCAGTTGCAGCAGCACCTTGGTCAACTGGGACATGCCCGAGGCCGCTTCGAGATGGCCGATATTCGACTTGACCGTCCCCAGCGCACAACTGGCGGGCCGCGCGTCTCCGAAGACCTTCTTCAGCGCCGCCACCTCGATCGGATCGCCCAGTTCCGAGCCGTTGGCAGCCGCCTCGACGTAGTCGATCTGCGCTGGCTGCAGACCGGCCCGCCTGATGGTCTCGGCGATCAGCCGGGCCTGCTGCTGCGTATCCGGTGCCGAGTACCGCAGCTTGCCGCCGCCATGGTTGACGCTGGAACTCTTGATGACCGCATGGATGCGGTCCCCATCGGCCAGCGCCGCCGCCAGGGGCTTGAGCAGCACGGCGCCGGCGCCCTCGCCGGGAATCATGCCGTCGGCCTGGCCGAAGCCGCGGCTGCGATCGCTGCTGCCGAGGTAATTGGCCAGCTTGAGCGTCTGGTACTTCGACGGGTCGAGAATCAGGTTGACGCCGCCCGCGATCGCCATCGCGCAGTCGTTCTGCAGGAGGCTCTGGCAGGCCAGGTGGAGCGCGGTCGTTGCGCTGGCGCACGCCGAATTGACCGCCAGGCTCGGCCCCTTGAGATCGAAATAGTGGGAAATCCGGTTGGGGATCTGCCAGTCCGTGACATTCGACTTGATCGCCGCCCGCTCCAGGCTGCGCTCGGTCCACGGCGACTGGTGGTACATCGAACCGACAAAGACGCCGATGCCCGCGCCGTCGCGCTGCTGGATCCGGGCGATCGCACCGCTGTTGTAGCCGGCATCCTCGAAGGTGCGCCAGGTCACTTCCAGCATCTGCCGCAGCTCGGGCGACAGGGTGTCCGCCTCGGCGTCGGCGATCCCGAACAGTTGGTGATCGAAGTGGTCGACCTGTTCGAGGAAGCCGCCGTAGTAGCGATCGTTGGCCCAGGGCTGGGATCCTGTCAGGGATGCCGCCCAGCGCAGGCTCGGCGCCTCGCTGACGCAGTTGCGTCCGCTGCGCAGGTTGTCCCAGAAGCGCTCCAGATCGGCGGCCATGGGATAGCGGCCGCCGACGCCAATGATCGCGATGTCCCGGTCGGCCGCGGGCGGGTCGATCGTGCTTGCGTGCGCGGCGGTCGGTCCGGCCCCTGCGTGGCGGCCGTCATCGGAGACGGGCATGGCCCGGCGGGCAGCGTGGCGCGGCGTGTGGCCGTGACTTGCCTTCGCCGGGGCCGCCGGCTCCGCTGCCGGGTGCGGCTGGCTCTGGGCACCCGCAAACTGCCCCGCCAGCGCGGAACGATGCTCGGTCAGCAGGTAGCCCGTCAACTGGTCGATGGTGCTGTGCTCGAACAGGATGGTCCGCGGCAGCGCGCCGGTGGTCTTCTCCAGCGCCTGGATCAGGCTGATCTGCAGGATCGAGTCGATGCCGTAGCGATCGAAGGCGACATCCCGCCGCAGTTGCTCGGGCGCCAGGTTCACCAACTTCGACAGGACGCCCGTAATCAATTGGCGGCAGGGTTCCGCCAACGCGTCTTCGCCGGCGGCAATGGCCGGCCCCGGCACGGGCGCCGGCGCTGCGGCACAAGCGCCGCGCTCAACCTCGGCAGCGGCCGTCCCTGGCCGGGCCGGCAGGCAAACCACGCCATCGCTGGCGGCAACGATGATCTGCTGGCCCAGGTGATGACTGTCCGCGGCCGGGAAGGCCGTACCCTCAAAGCCCTGCGACGCCAGCAACCGCCTCCAGCCCTCCGGACGCACGCCGGGGCACCCCTCGATGCGCACAGCCGCGTCGTCATGCCGCCACCAGCCCTCGAGCAGGCCAAACGTCAGGTGCGTGAACACCGAGCGCTCGCTGATTTCGTTGAGCAGCAGCAGGCCGCCATGGCGCAGCGCGGCTTTGGCATGCTGCAACGCGCGACGCAGGTCCGGCGTCGCGTGCAGCACGTTGGTGGCGATCACCAGATCGTAGTGATCCGTGCGGATGCCCTGTTCGGGACAGGCTCGGCTGACATCGAACATCGCGGTGCGCAGGTAAGGCGCTCCGGGCGCGAAATGCGTTTCGGCATGGTGCAGGAAGGCCTGGGACACATCCGTGTAGCAGTATTCGGCGATCCGCTCCTGCCAGGGCCGCAGCCTGTCGATCAGCCCGGCGGTGGTGCCGCCGGTGCCCGCGCCGATCTCCAGGATGCGCAGCGGCCGGTCGCCATCGGCATGGCGGCGGGCGACGTCGGTCACCACTTCGCCCAGCACCGCGTTGAAGTAATCGGCGATCCGGTTGTGCCGATAGACGCCTTCCACCAGCGCCATCGAGCCGCCGGGAAAGATCACCTCGGTGGCCGGCTGCTCGCCGCGCAGAATGGCCGGCAGCGCCCGGGCGCAGGTTTCCACCAGCCGCAGCTGCGCGCGCAGGTCGTCATCCCGGCGCCAGGCGTCGCTTGCCGCATCCCACTGCGCCCACAGTGCCGCGGCAGCGGGGAGGGCCGTCAGCAACCGCCCCTCGTCATCGAGATGGCCTTGCCGGGCCAGCAGACGAAGGCTTTCCCGCAGCCACCGGCGATAGAACGGATGGGCCTCGAGATTCGCCGCCACCGCCGGATCGGCCGCGATCCGCTGCTCGGTCAGCGGGCCGCCGCCGGCCAGTTCGCCGAGGCAGGCAAGGATCTGCCCCAGCAGCAGCCGGTCCATCTCGCCCGCCGCGCGGTGATGCCGCGGCGGCGGCCCGAGCCGTTGGGCCACCTCAGCCCAGGCACGAGGGAGCGCAGCGGCATCCCTCGGGTAGCACGCCAGTTGCCAGTCGCTTTCGATGCCGGCAATGGTCATCGGCTCCAGCAGCTTGACCAGGCCCAGTTGCGGCAGCGGAGCGGCCAGCAGCCGATCCAGCGCCGCCATGCCCTCGTCCGGCTCGATGGAGTCCAGCCCCTGCTCCGCCATCCGCGCGCGATAGCCGGGGTCCGCCACCACGCCGACGCTGCCCCAATAGCCCCAGTTGATGACCTTGACCGCGCACGGCCACTGTCGATCGAGCTGCGCGGCAAACGCATCGGCAAAGGTACAGCCGGCGGCGTAGTTGCCCTGGCCGGCCGCCCTGCTGAAGGCGTTCATCGACGAGAAGAAGAGCACGAACTCCAGCGCCGGATTGTCGGCAGGCGCGAACACCTGGGCCATGCGCAGGCTGGTCGCCAGCTTGGCATCCAGGCAGGCGGTGAACTGCGCCTCGTCCATCTGTTCCAGGCGACGGTCATCCAGCACCAGCGCCGAGTGCACCACGCCGTGGATCGCCCCGAACCGTTCGATCACCTGCTGCCTGGCCCGAGCCAGTTGCGTGGCATCGGTGGCGTCGGCCTGGAGATACACCGGTGCCGGCGCGTTGCATTCCCGGCCGATCTTCGCCAGTGCGGCCAGCTTGTCGTGGATGGCGCTGTCAGCGGCGCGACGGCCGAGCCAGACCACCGTGGCGCGGCAACGCCGGATCATGTGGCGCGTCCAGACTTCGCCGATACCGCCCGCGCCGCCGATCACCACGTAGACGCCGCCCTCGCGATAACCCGGCTCGTCGTCGTCCGTCGGCGCCCGCCGCGCCAGCGGCAACAGCCGTTGGCGAAGCCACTCACCGTCGCGCCAGGCCAGGCATTCGCCGGGCAGCGTCTGCGCGGGCAGCGCAACCGGCAGCGGCTGCGTGTCGGCCGGCAGGTCGATCAGTTCGACCCGCCAGTGCTCGGATTCCTTGGCCAGCGCCCCCGCCAGGCCGTGGCAGGCCGCCTGCTCCGGCGCAGGCAGTTCGCCCGCACGCGCCGCGACGCTGGCGGTGAAGATCCATTGCAATTCCAGTGCGCGCTGCGCGTACCCCAGTTGCTGCAGCGCCTTGATCAGCCTGAACAGCGCCAGCACGCTCTGCTCGGGATGGTCTGGCAACCGTCGCGCCTCGGTATCGGCCACGGCTTGCGGTGCCAGCCAGATCAATCGCTGGAAAGGCGCACAAGCCGCCAGCTGCGCGGCGATCCCGTCGATCGTTGTCGCCAGCGACGGCAGGAACGCGATCCGCGGGTGCTGCCCGGCCAGCCAGTCGCACCGGTCACCGGTCGCGCCGATCGCCAGGGTCGGCAGCGGCCGGGGCAGCGTCGACGTGCCGTCGGCCACGCGCCATTGCGGCACCAGCAGGCTCAGCCCCGCCGGCAGCGGCCGGCCGGCGGTAAGGCGCTCCGCCTGCCCGCGCCCGCCATGCCACGGCCGTGAGCTGAACCCCCGGAAACTGACGGCGAGGTGCCCTTGCTCGTCGCACAGGTCGATATCGATCCGCTGCACGGCGCTGCTCCGGCCGCCGCGATCCATGCGGATCGACGCCCACATGACCGGCCGGCAGGGGCCATGCACGCTCAGTTGCTCCAGTGCAAAGGGCAACCGCGCCTCGTTCAGCCCATCGGCCTGCGACAGCAACAGGCCGATCGACGCCTGCACGGCCGAGTCCAGCATGCCCGGATGCAGCCCCCGATCGCTGCCGAACGTGACGGCATCCAGCGCGAGCCTGGCCAGCACCTGCCCCTCACCGAGCCACACCCGCTCCACCCCCCGGTGGCTGGGACCATAGTGGATGCCGATGCCGTCGAACAGCGGATACAGCGCCGAGGCATCGAGGCTGCGCAGCCAGGGCCCCGCGCGCAGAGCCTCGAGATCCAGCGGTTCCACGGCGGCGGCAGGGAGCACTTCTGCGCTGCCCTTGCAGTGCTCTATCGCCTCGCCGTCCGCCTGCGAGTAGATCCTGAAGTCGATCCTCGGGTGCTCCAGCGCCAGCTCGATATGCAGTGCGTCGTGCTGCGGCGCCGGCACATAGGGCGCCAGCCACACGATGTTCCTGAACTGCAGCGGGCCGGCGGCCAGTTGCTGCGGGTCCAATGACGCGGCGATCGCCGCCCTGGCCATTTCGAGGTAGCCGACGCCGGGCATGGTCTTGCGGCCATCGACCTGATGGTCGGCAAACCAGCGCTCCGCCCCCTGCCAGCGGCTGCTGAACCGCTGGCGGTAAAAGTCCGACGTATTGCGTTCGAGCATCGGATGCAGCCAGGTGCCGCCGGATGCGGGCCCGCCGGCTCGCGCCGCCGCCAGATCCGTCACCCAGTGGCGCGCTTCGGCAAAGGGATAGCCCGGCAGGCTGAGGCGCTGCATGGAGCGGCCCTCGCGGTAGAACTGGCGCCAATCGATCGCCAACCCCCGGCACCACAGCTCCAGCAGCTTGTGATACTTGCGCTTGTCGACCCATGCCGCCAGCGCCGCGGCCATGTCTTCATCCTGGCGGAACAGCGCCAGCGCTTCGCTGTCGCCTTGGCTGCGGCCGCGATAGGCGGCCTCGCCGCCGGCGGCAAAGTCGGCAAGCTGGCGTTGCAGATCAGCCAGGGAGTCGCTCAGCAGCGCCAGCCGCTCCTCCATCGCATCGCGACCGACCTGCAGGGTGTAGGCCAGATCATCGAGATACTGCAGGGGATCGTGCGCGGCCCCGGCCGGTCCTGCCGCAAGGAACGCAGCGAGGCGGCGGGCGTATTCGCGCAGTTGCTCCGGTGTCCTGGCCGACAGCAGGATCGGCCGCGCGCCCGGTATCGCCGCGCTGCGGCGGTGCTGCGGCGGCCGGTACTCCTCCAGCAGGATATGGGCGTTGGCACCACCGAAGCCGAACGAACTGACCCCCGCCCGGCGCGGCAGCGCATTGCCCTGGCCGTCCTGGGCGGCCAGCCAGGGGCGGCTTTGCTGCACGATATAGAAGGGGCTGCCGTCGAGCGCGATATAGGGGTTGAGTGCTTCGCAGTGCAGGCTCTTGAACAGCACCTGGTGCTTGAGCTGCAGCAAGACCTTGATCACGCCGGCAATCCCGGCGGCCAGCTCGAGGTGCCCGATGTTCGATTTCACCGAACCCACGCCGCAATACCCCTGCCCCGGTTCGTCGATGCCCAGTTCCTCGGCCAGTTCGCGGAACGCCATTTTCAGGCCGTCGATCTCGATCGGATCGCCCAGTTCGGTACCGGTGCCGTGGGCCTCGATATAGCCGATGCTCCGCGGATCGACACCGGCCTGGCGATAGGCCGATTTCAGCAGCTCGGCCTGGGCCCTCGGGTTGGGCGCGGTCAGGGAGTTGGCCTTGCCGCCGTGGTTCTCCACGGTGCTGCGAATCAGGGCGTAGATGTGATCGCCGTCGGCCTCGGCCCGGGCGCGCTTCTTCAGCACGATCATCCCGACCCCTTCGCCGCGGGCGTAGCCGTTGGCCTGGGCCGAGAAGGTCTTGCTGCGCCCGTCGAGCGCCAGCATGCCCGCTTTGTTGAAACTGATCTGCGCCTCGGGGGCGATCAGGGTATTCACGCCGCCGACGATCGCCATCCGGCAATCGCCGTTGCGCATTGCCTGGACAGCCCGATGGATCGCCACCAGCGAAGAGGAGCAGGCGGTTTCGACCGGCTCGCTGGGGCCATGCAGGTCGAGCAGAAAACTCATCCGGTTGGGGCCGACCGACGGCACCATCGCCGTGGCGCTGTATCCCTCGATCGGCACGCCGGTCTTGGCGATCAGGCTGCTGTAGCCGGTCATGCCCGTGCCGACGAAGATCCCGGTATCGCTGCCCGCCAGGTCGGCGGTGGCATAGCCGGCGTCTTCGATCGCCAGCCACGCATACGTCATCAGCAGGCGCTGCTGAGGATCCATCAACTGCGCTTCCCGTGGCGAGATGGCGAAGAACAGCGGGTCGAAGTGATCGACGCCGTGGATGAAGCCGCCCCACTTGACGTTCGTCTTGTCGGCCTGACGGTGCGGGTCGCCGTAATACTCGCGCCAGTCCCAGCGGCTGGCGGGGATCTCGCTGATACAGTCGCGGCCGTCCTGTAGGTTGCGGAAAAACTGCTCCACATCGTCGGCCATCGGAAAGCGGCCGCTGACGCCGATCACCGCGATATCGTCGTCATCCGGCCGCCTGTCCGGAGCGAAGGACGGCGCCGTCTCAGCGGAAGCGGCCGTTGCCTTGCGCTGGCGCCGGCCGGGCGACGATCGGGCCGCAAGGGCATCGGGTTGCCGCGGCAATACAGGCAATACCGGCGATGGCGCGCTGACCGGCGGCTGCGGTGCCGTTTGCGGCACGGACAGCAAGGCCGCCAGCACGCCGCCATGTTCGCGCTCGAGGTATGCGGCAAACCGGCCGATCGTGGCATGCTCGAAAAAAATCGTCGGCGCCAGGTTGAGCCGCCATTGCCGCTTCAGCGTGGTCGCCAGCGCGGTCAGGCTGATCGAGTCGAAACCGTATTGGCTGAATTCGGCATCGGGACGGATCTCCGCGGTGGGGATCTTCATCTGCCGCGACACCAGGTCGATCAGCGCGCGATGCAATGCCTGCGCCAAGGGGGCCCCCGCACCGGTCGAGGGCGGCGGCGCCATGGCCTTGCGTTGCGGCCCCTCGCCGCCGACCGCCGCCAGGTCTGCGGCGGTACCGTGGCCGGTCACCAGGGCGGTCATCGGCTCGCGCCGACCGTGCATCACCAGCAACTGAGGCCGCGCCAGCGCGAAGCATTGGCGCAGCGCGTGAATTCCGGCATTGGTGGGCATGGCGACCATGCCGGTGCTCTCCGCCATCTGCTGCGCGGTCGCCTCGTCCACCCGCATGCCGCCCGCTTTCCACAGCGGCCAATTGATCGCAAGGCTGCGGCCGCTGCGCCGCCCCTGCTCCATCAACCGGCTGCGGTGCGCGGCGTAGCGGTCGACAAAGGCGTTCGCCGCGGCGTAATCGGCCTGGCCGGCATTACCGACCACGCCGGTACCGGACGAGAAGAAGATCAGGAAATCCAGCGGCAGTTCAGCCGTGGCCAGGTCCAGGTTGCGGGCACCGGCCACCTTGGCCGCCATCACCTGCTTCAGTTCGTCGTCCTGCTTGTTGATCAGCAGACTGTCCCGGATCACACCGGCGCCGTGCAGCACGCCGTCGAGACCGCCATGCTCGGCAACGATGGACTCGATCAGGCGCTTCACCGCGTCGCGGTCGCTGACATCCAACTGACGGTATTCGATCCGGGCCCTGCCCGCGCCGATCCCGGCCAGCCGCTGCGGATCGGCCGCCGAACGCCCGGTCAGGATCAATGTGGCCCCGCTGACGCTGGCGTCGATCGCCCGCGCGAAGATCTGCCCAAGGCCGCCAAGGCCACCGGTGATCAGGTAGACACCGCGGTCCTTCCATGGCGCGCCGATCGCCAGATCCACCGCCGGACAGGGATGCCAGCGCCGCACCTGACGGCACCCGGCCTGGTAGCGGATCTCGACCTCGCCGGCGGCGGCATTGTCCTCCAGCCGCTGGGCCAGCGACCACGGCTCGTCCAGTTCGATCAGTTGGCCGGCCACGTCCGGCGCTTCGAGTTGCAGGCTGCGCAGCATCGCTGCCAGGCCGCCGATCATCCGATCGCCGTCGGGGTTGTGGACCGCGAGCTGGATCAGCCGCCGTCCGCCGCCCTGACCGAGCAGCGGACGGATCCGCTGCAACAGCGCCAGCGCCGCCTGCTGATAGTCGTCGGCAGGATCCGCCTGCGGTTCGTCCAGGACATCGCAGCGGCAGCCGGTGTCCTGGCCGGCCAGCCGGTGCTGCACGCCGGCGACGGTCGGCCCGTCAAAGCCGCTCAGCAGGATCAGGCGCCGGTTGAAGCCGCCCGCCTGCGCGTGCCCCGCCGCCGCCTCGTCGGTCCATTGCGGCTGGAACAGCAGAGTTTCCGCCAGCGGCTCGTCGCTATCGGCCGAGACCGGATCGCTCGGCTCGCCGAGCACCCGGGAGGTCAACCCCTGCATCAGCACGCAGAGCTTGCCCTGCGGATCGAACAGCTCGATGTTCAGCCGTTGCAGGCGGTTCTCGGCCGGCTGATCGTCGCGCTGGCCGGCGTAGGACACCCGGGCCCACATGCGCTCGCTGCAGCGGTCCAGCACTTGCAGGCCCTCAAGCGCAAACGGCAGCGTGGGTCGCGTCGCCGGCGGCAGATGTTCCCTGCCGCCTTCGGGCAGCACCACGTCGGCGCCCAGGCTCAGGGCAATCGCCGCCTGCAGCGCCGAGTCCATCAGCGCCGGGTGCAGCAGGTAGTCGTTGAAGCCGTCATGCTGGCAGGGCGGCAGCGCAAGCTCGGCCA
Organism: Ralstonia solanacearum K60; assembly: GCF_002251695.1. Lineage (NCBI taxonomy): Bacteria > Pseudomonadati > Pseudomonadota > Betaproteobacteria > Burkholderiales > Burkholderiaceae > Ralstonia > Ralstonia solanacearum. Next base: position 1,000,352 of record NZ_NCTK01000002.1, on the reverse strand, counting down.
GCACCTCTCCCCGGCCCAGGGCGACCGATTGCAGCCCCTGGTAGGCCGGGCCGTGCTCAAACGTCATCGCCCGGTAGGCTTGATAGCATTGCTCGGCGCTCAGCCTGCCCCCATTGATCCTGGCCGCGAGCGCCGGCAGATCCGCATTGCACGGCGGAGGCGGTTCAGCAAACCCCGCCAAGCCCTGGCTGTGCAGCACCGGCTCGCCGGTGGCCAGGCCGGAACGCGGGTCGCATTCGCGGCTGGAGATCTCGAAGCGGATCTGGTCGTCGTCTTCCAGCGTCAACGCAATGTCGATCTGCCGTGCCTGGCTGTCGATGATCAACGGCCGTAGCCAGACCACGTTGCTGAACACCGGCTGCCGCGATGCCGCCGCCAGGCCGTTGGCGGCCATCGCCACCGCGGCCCTGGCCATTTCCAGGTGACCGACGCCCGGGAAGATACGCCGCCCACCCACCACGTGCTGCTTGAGGAACGGCTCCTCTCCGTCAAACACCGTGGTGAAGCGCTGGCTCAGCAGGTCCGAGGTGTTCCGCGCGAGGAACGGATGCAGGCGGCCGGCGGGGCCATCCGGCGCCGTACCGGTCTCACCGCCGGCCGTTCCCCGGCGCGCCGGCGGTATCCAGAAATTCTGCCGGGCAAACGGATAGACCGGCGCGTGGATCCGGCGGGCATCGGCACCATGGCGCCGGTTGAATGCGGCCCAATCGACCTGGCCGCCGGCCACCCAGGCTTCGGCCAACCGTTGCAGCGCGGCGTGATCGGCGATCGCCGGCAGGTCGGCCGCGGGCCGCTCGCCCGTATCGACCCGCCCGTGCCAGGCGTGCCGGGGAGAACGGCCGCCCAGCCAGTCATCCAGTTGCTGCGCCAGCTGGTCTTTGTCGGCGCAGAGGAACATCAGCCGGTGATCCTGCGCCAGCCGGCCGGTTTGCAGGGTATAGGCAAGATCCGTCAGCCGGAGCGCCGGATCGGCCAGCGCCTCGCGCACCCGGCGGACGTACTGCTCAAGGCTATCGGCGGTACGCGCCGACAGGGGAAGCAACCGCGGCAAAGAGGTCTCGACGCTGTCGCCGGCGGTGGCGACTTCAACCGCCTCGCGGATCACCATGTGCACATTGGTGCCGCTGTGGCCGAAGGAATTGAGCGCCGCCATCCGCGGCCCGCGCTCGCCGGCGCGCCAGTCTTGCCGTTCGCGGCTGATGTAGAAGGCGGAATTGGCCAGTTCGATCCGCGGATTCAGTTGCTCGAAGTTCAGCAAGCCCGGCAACTGGCGGGACCGCATCGACAGCAAAACCTTGATCAGGCTGACGACACCGGCCGCCGCGGAGGTGTGGCCGATATGGGCCTTGGCGCTGCCCAGCGCACAGTAGCCGGTCTCGCGGGTGAATCCGCGGAAGGCCCGGACCAGTGCGTTGACCTCGACCGGATCGCCAAGCGGCGTGCCGGTGCCATGCGCCTCGACGTAGCCGATCTGCCTCGGGTCGATGCCGAAGCGCCGATACAGTTCGCTGATCAGCCGTTCCTGGGCCTGGCCGTTCGGTGCGGTGATGCCGTTGCTGGCGCCGTCCTGGTTCATGCCCGAGGCGCAGATCACCCCGTGGATCGGATCGCCATCCGCGATCGCTTCCGGCAGGCGCTTGAGGGTCACCATGCCGACCGCTTCCGACAGCACGATGCCGTCGCTGCGGCTGTCGAAGGTATGGCAGCGCCCGGTGGGCGACAGCATCTCCATCTGCGACAGGCTGATCAGGCTCGGCTCGCCGAGGGTGGCGAATACGCCGCCGGCGAGCACCAGATCCGCCTCGCGGTTGCGCAGGCTCTCGCAGGCCAGGTGGATGGCCGCCGCGGAAGACGAGCAACCGGTGTTCACAACCAGCGCCGGCCCCTTGAAATCGAGGAAATAGGACAACCGCGAGGCGATGATCGCATCGGAGGCGCCGATGAAGGTTTCGTGGAAATAGCCGGTCGGTTCCGCACCGATGAAAATCCCCACCGGCCGGTCCCGCAGGCTTTTCGGGTTGTAGCCGGCATCCTCCAGCGCCTTCCAGCTTTCCTGGAGGATCAGCCGCTGATGCGGATTCATGGATTCGGCATCGCGGGGCGAGATATTGAAGAACAGCGGATCGAAATCATCCCGCTGTTCGAGGATGCCTCCCCATCTGCTGTAGGTCTTGCCGGGCTGGCGCTCCGGGGAATAGCTGCGCCGGCGGTCCAGGTAGCGCTCGCCCAGTTCGGCGACGCCGTCGGCCCCGGTGCTGAGGTTGTGCCAGAAGCGATCGACGCTGTCGGCCGCGGGAAACTGTCCCGCCATGCCGATCACCGCGATCTCGACGTGTTCCTGTGCCCGCCCGGCGCCGGACGCAGCGTCGTTGTGCCCGCCGGTCGGTTTCTCGCCCGATGCAGCCTTGGCACCGTCGGCCTTCAGCCGCTGCAGCCGCTGTCGCGCCTCGGCCGGGGTGATCTGGCGATGTTGAAGCCCGGCGATGATGGATTGAAATTCCTGGCTGCTCATGCGTGTCGCGTTCCGGCAGTTGCCCGAGCCCCGGCCGCCCCGACCTGACCGCACGGGATGATTGCGGGCGGGGGGCGTCGTGTGGGGAGTCAGTTGGGAAAATCGGGCGGAGGACGCAGCACGCAGCTGCGTGTTTTTACCGAATGCCTGGATTTCCTCCGCCCGAGCGCGCTTAAAAGGCTAGGCGGATTTTTTCAGGCGCCAGCGCTTGTAGACAAGGCGGTCATTTTGATAAGCCTTGATTCCGCTGTCGTCAAAGAAATGGAACATGGTATCGAAGGCATGGTACACCTCGGGCGGCAGCGCGCTATTCTGCTGCTTTTTCTCGTTCACCAGGGCCTTGAGCACGTGTTTCAGGTGTCCCTGCTTGCTTTCGAATGCCCGGATCACCCCCGCTGAAATATCGGCATGGTCCTGCACGCTGAAGCCGGCATGCCGGATCATTGCCTGATGCTGCCCCAGTACATTGGTGAAAAAATCCACGCCGATCCGGTCCTGCTCGGACATCGCGCTTTGATTATCACCCTTCATGGTATCGGCATAGAAAAACAAGCCGCCTTTTTTCAGCACCCGCCACACCTGCTCACCGAACCGGTCGAGATCGGGGTAGCAGTGCGACGATTCGATATTGACGACCGCGTCGAACGTTTCATCGCCAAATGGCAGGTCCATCGCGTCGCCGCCGACGAAGGACAGCCCGTCGAGGCGATGCACCCGATCGCAGAACTCGATATGCGCCGGGCAGAAATCCAGCCCGGTCACCGATGCGGCACCGGCATACCTGGCCAGGTAGGAACAGTTGCCGCCTCGTCCCGAACCGATCTCAAGCACCTTTTTTCCGCGCAGGTCGGCATCGCCCAGGAGGGTCCGGATCAGGTTGGCCGAGCATTTCTGCTCCAGATCTTTCGCCTCGATCCAGTCAAAGTTGCTGCCGTCTTCCAGGTAGCCGTAGTTCAGGAACGTCAGGCGTTCCTCGGGAAACATCCGGGTCATCATGTCGTACCACTGGCTGATCGGCGATACGTTTTCTTCGACTGAAGTTGTCATCCTTGCCTCGTCCCAAAAAATGGATTTGAATGCCGCTGACCTGCTTTCTTGAAAATCGCGCTCATTGCGCAATATCGATATTGCTCGTGCGCTTGCAATGGCAAGCGTCAAATGCTGACCTCCCTGATTTCCACAACACCAGGGCTGACTATATTCAGCAATGAATCGATTGACAATTCGCCGGATAGAAACAGGCCTTCAAGCTGATCGGCGAACGGAGGGTGGATTTCGATCGGCCGGGATTGACCGCGCACATTATTGCCTGTCGATACGGCATGATCAAGATCATTCGGCGATACCGCCATTGCCGTGCACAGGTTATCGGCGATATATGCCGATAACGTGGCGACGCTCGGATAGTCAAACAGTATCGCGGCGCTCAACTCGATGCCCAGCGCCCTGCCCAGATCATCGACAAAACCCGCTCCGAGGATGGAGTCCAGGCCGTAATCGGAAAATGGCTGCTCGCAATCGATCTGCGCCGGATCGAGCTGCAAGGCTCCGGCCAGCCCCGCCACCACCCGCGCGGCGACCGCCTCCCGGTACGCGCACTGCGCACCGGCACCGGCACCGGCAGCCGGATCAAGACACTCCGCCGGCCCGGCGGTATCCGCAAGCGCTGGCCGCTCGCCTCCCCAGCCGGCCAGCCGGGCGCTCTGCACCGGGTACTGGCCGAGCAGGTAGTCCACCAGGCTCTCCAGGGTCGGATAGTCGAACAGCAAGGCGGTATTGAGCTCGGCGCCCAGCACTTCGCCGAGATGACCGACAAAGCCCACGCCGAGGATCGAATCGATGCCGTAATCGGCAAAGGGCTGATCCGCCGCGATCCGCTCCGGATCGAGCTGCAACGTCCGGGCCAGGCCATTGCGTGCCAGGGCGATCAGCGCATCGCGGCCGCCGCTGTCTCCGGCAACGCCAGCATTGTTGTCCTGGCCGCGGTCAACCCGAGGCTGCGGGTTGCCGCTCCCCTGCCCCGCGCCTTCCTCCGCAGGCGGAGAGACCAGGCCATCGCTTTGCGCGACGATGATCTGCTGGCCAAGGCAGTGGGCGCACGCCGCCGGAAAGGCAACATCGCGGAATCCGGCATCCCCCAGCAACCCCGCCCAGCTTTCCGGAGCGAGCGCCGGCGTGCCGGGAATCCGCAGCTCGGGGTCTTCGTAGAGCCACCAGCCCTTGAGCAGGCCGAAGGTGAGGTGCGAGAACAGCGACCGGTCACTGATCTCGTTCAGCACCAGAATGCCGCCGCGGCGCAATACCGTCTTGGCATGGCGCACGGTGCGACGCATCCGGCTGGTGGCATGCAGCACGTTGGCGGCGATCACGATATCGTAGGCGCCCCGCTCCAGTCCCTGCGCTTCGGGCGGCTGCTCGACATCCCACAACTGGTACGTGAGGAAAGGATTGGCTGCCCCATAGGTCTTCCTGGCGTGCATCAGGAACGCCTTGGACAGATCCGTATAGCAATATTCAGCGAGATGCTCGCGCCAGGGCTGCAGCGCCGGCAGCACGATGGAGGTGGTGCCGCCGGTGCCGGCACCGATCTCGAGGATCCGGATCCGGCGCCCGGGGGCGTTGGCCAGCAGCGTTTCAATCTGCTGCTGCACCACGCCCGCGACCACTTGGTTGAAGTAGTCGGACAGCGCGTTGTTGCGATAAACCCCTTCGACCTTCTCCATCGACGCCTTGGGGAACAGGACATCGGTCGGCTGGATCCGGCCACGGAGTATCGCCGGCAGCTGCCGCAGGCAGGCGTCGACCAGTTCCACCTGGGCCTTGCGCTGCGGAGCGGCCTTCAGCTCGCCGCTGAGCAGGCGCCAGCGCTCGGCCAGTTGCGCCCGTCGCTGAGCAGACACGTGCTCACCGGCGCCGACCTGCGCACCACGGCGCTGCACCAGGCCATGCTGCTGCAGCAGATCGATGCAGGTTGACCACCAGCGGCCGTAGTGGTCGCCGATCCCCGCCTGGCGGCGCAGGGTTTCGCTGTCCTCAAAGCCGCCCGGCTGCCCGAACAGCCCCATGCCGCACAGCTGGACGAACGTCATGCCGGCCATCGCCTCGTTGAACGGTTCCGGGTCGTGAGCCGCCAGCAGCGGCGCAGCGGCGGCGCGGTAGCGTGCAAAGCCGTCGGCCGGCCGTTGGCCGCCGCCCGCGCCGGGTCCGATCGGCTCGGGCTGCAGTTGCATCAATTGCTGCACCGGCGCCGACGCGGCCATGCAGATGGCGTGATCGAGCTGCCCCCGGCTCAGTGCATCGACAAAGCGGGCGAAACAGGCAAAGCCCTCGCGATCGTCCAAGGCCCCGGCATGCCGGCTCATCGGTTGCGCCGACGGGTCGGCCGCCTGCTGCTCCGCCAGCGACGCGCGCCAGAACCCCCAGTGGATGGCACCGACCGGGAACGCCGCATGGCGGCGCAGGCTGCGCACCAGACTGTCGGCGAAGGTGATCCCGGCGGCGTAAGCGGCCAGCTTGGCCGCGCCGGAAAAGGCGAAGCTCTGCGCGGAGGAGAAGTAGCACATGAAATCCAGCGGCTCGCCCGCAAAGGCTCGGTAGAACGCGATGCCTCCATGGCTCTTCACCTCGAGGATCTCGCGGAACGCGGGCTCGGACATCCGGGTGATGGACGCGTCATGGCTGAACACCACGCCGGAGAATATCGCGCCGTTGATCGCGCCGTGGCGCTGCCGGATCTGCGCCACGGCGCGCTGCAGCGCGGCCGGATCGGTGGCATCGGCCTGGAGGTAGTCCAACCGTGACGGGTCAATCGCATCACCGTCGCTGTGCAGGCAGCGCTCGATCCGCTGCCGCACCTTGGGATCGTCGGCCCGGCTGCGTCCCAGCCAGATCACCGTGGCCTGGTAGTCGGCCAGCAGGTAGCGGCTGATGATTCCGCCGACCGTGCCGCTGCCGCCGAGGATCACGTACACCCCGCCACGCCTGAGTGCCGGGGTGAGCCCGTCGCGCCCGGCCGGCACCGGCTGCCAGGCCAGGGGATAGATGTGCTGGCGATAACGCTCGCCGCCGCGCAGGCACAGTGCCTCGCCGCGCGCCAGCCCGCGTTCGCTCCGCAACTGGCGCACCAGTTGCGGCAGATGCCGGCTGCCCGCCAGTTCACGGCTGTCGACATCGATATTGCGCACCCGGAACCGGTGCTCGCCCTGTGCGATCGCATAGGCCATGCCGGTCAGGCCGCCGCCGTAGGCACTCACCGGCTCGCCGGCAAGGTCGAAGTTGTCCTGGCTGACGATGTAGCAGTCGATCGTCCGGCCGCTGCCGTGCTGCTTGAGCCACTGGATCAGCCTGAGCAGCAGGATCTCGTTGTATTGCGGGCTGTCGGACAGCGCCGGCCAGTCGGTCGGTTCGCCCGCGCCGCCGATGAAGTACAGGCAATCGATCGCTGCGCAGCCATCGAGACAGCGGTCCAGCGCCCGCGGGTCCGCGACGTCCAGCGACCAGTGATCCGCCGCCAGCATCCGGTTCCACCGCCCCGGCTCCAGCCGGATCACCCGGCTGCCGGCGGCGGCAGAACCGGCGCCGCCGAGATACGAATCCGCGATCGCTCCAGCGGCTGCCCCGGCCGAGGGGCCGGCGACGATCAATACGCAGCGGTGCTCGCCGGACCATGGCTCGCCGGCTTGCCCATCGACCTGCCAGCGGGCCAGATAGCCCAGCCGGTCACACGCGGTTGATGCCGCGGCCACGGCGACGGCGCCATCCGCAGCCGTTGCCGCCTGGGCCCCGCTCCCCGCTGCCGTGTCGACGTTGCGGGTATCCCCGGTGACGCGCCCTCCGGTCGGGGGCTCGCGGTCCGGCAGCCAGAAGGTCTCGCGGGCAAAGGGGTAGACCGGCAGGCTGATCCGGTAGGGCCGCGGACCGGGGCGCCCGGCGTACGGCAGCGTCCAGTCGATGGCCTCGCCGTCGACCCACCGCGCCAGCAGCCGATGGAGATCGCCTGCGCCTGCGCAGTCGCTCAGCGCCGGCGCCTGGGCTTCATCGGCTCGGGTGGCCGACCGTTTGCGCTTGACATCGCCGAGATAGATACCATCGCCCGCCTGGCCGCCGCTGTCGATGAACGCCCGCAGCTTCGCCGCCAGCACGGCAGGCGACTCGGCCACCAGGCCAAGCCGCACCGGCATCATCTCCCGGCCGGTCTGCAGGGTGTACGCAAGGTTGACCAGATCGCTGCCGGACAGGTGCGGCCGGGCTTCGACATAGGCCAGCAGCGCCTGGGCATAGTCGCGCAGCCGCGCGGCATCCCGGGCCGACAGCAGGATCGCCTCGGCGTGGCCGCCGCCCGGCAGTGCGCGGTATTCCTCGTTCTCCTGCAGCAGTACATGGGCATTGGCGCCGCCCGCCCCGAAGGAAGAGACGCCGGCAATGCGCGGCCCGTCGGCGGCCGGCTGCCAGTCGCCCAATGCCTGCTGCAGGTAGAACGGGGTGGTCTCCAGCGCCAGGTTGGGATTGAGCCTGGCCGCATGCAGGCTCGGCGCGATCTGCCTGTGCTTGAGCTGCAGGATCACCTTGCTGACGCCGGCGATCCCGGCCGCCGCCTCCAGGTGGCCGATGTTCGCCTTGACCGACCCCAGCGCACAGCGGCCGGGCGCGACGCCGTCCATCGCGAAAGCGTGGCTCAGTCCGCTCACCTCGATCGGATCGCCCAGCTCGGTTCCGGTACCGTGTGCCTCGATATAGCTGATCCGGCTTGCGTCGAGCCCCGCCCGTTCGATCGCCAGACGGATCACCCGCGCCTGCGCCTGGGGATTGGGCACGGTGTAGCCGTTGGTCTTGCCGCCATGGTTGACCGCCGTGGCGCGGATCACCGCATGGATGTTGTCCCCGTCCGCCAACGCCTGCGACAGCGGCTTCAGCAGCACGACGCCGACCCCCTCGCCGGGGACAAAGCCGTTGCCGCCCTCACCGAAGCTGCGGCAGCGGCCGTCCTTCGACAGCATCTGGCCGGCGCACAGCTCCACATAGGTGGACGGATGCAGGTAAAGGTTGACACCGCCGGCAAACGCCATGCGGCATTCGCCGCGGCGCAGGCTTTCGCAAGCCCGGTGCAGCGCGGTCAGCGACGACGAGCACATGGTGTCCACCGGCTCGCTCGGTCCGTTCAGCCCCAGGACATAAGAGACCCGGTTGGCGGCCGAGCCGAACGAGGTGCGCGGAAAGACCAGGTGCCCTTGCTCGCGCAGCGCGGGGCCATAGAGGCCGTATCCCGTCTTGGTGATGCCCGCGAAGACCCCGACATTGCCCTGGTAGCGCTCGGCCAGCGTTGCCCTGGTGATCCCGGCATCTTCCAGGGCATGCCAGCAGGACTGCAGGAACAGCCGCTCCTGCGGATCCATGTTGACCGCCTCGCGGGGCGCGATATTGAAGAACAGCGGATCGAATTCGGCGAAGCCATCGATGAAGCCGCCCCACTTGCTGTAGCTCCGGCCCAGCTTCACCGCCTCCTGCATCGAGTCGACGTAAAAATCCTCCAGCGGCCAGCGCTGCGCCGGAATCTCGGTGATGCTGTCGCGCCCCGCCTTGAGGTTGTTCCAGTACGCGTCGAGGTCGGCGGCCTGGGGATAGCGGCCGCTGATCCCGATCACCGCGATCGGCTCGATCGCCGCCGTCGGCGCAGCGGCTGCCGCGCCTTCGTTCGGCGCGCAATGCTGCGCCGCCTCGCGGTCGCGGTTCTGTCCGCCTGCCAAGCCGCTCCAGAGCAGGCAGGCGAGACGATGCCGCTCCACCAGGTAGCCGGTCAGCGCATCCAGGCTGTGGTACTCAAAGAACAGCGTCTTCGACAGTTGGCCCTCCGCCGGCCGCAGCGCCGTCATCCGGGAGAAGGCATCTTCCAGCGCCCGGTTGAGCCGGGTGATCATGATCGAATCGATACCGTATTGCTCCAGCGGCACGTCGGGCTCGACACGCTCGGCCGGGAGCCTGGTGACATCGCAGAACACCGCCTTGAGCCGCTCAAGCGTGGCGGCGGCCAGCCGGTCGCGGTCCACGTTGTCGTCGGCCTGCGCCGCCGGGGCTGTTTGCATGCCGTCGCCGGTCGTGGCCGATGCTTCGGCATCCCCGGCAGCGGCAAGATGCGCGCGGATCCGCGGCAGATCGCCCTCGATCACCAGCAGCCGTTCCAGCCCCTTGCTCAGTCCCAGTTGCAGCGCCCCGAGACCATGGGCCGACTGCATCGGCGCCATCCCGGTCTCGCGGCGGATCGCGGCCCGGTCGTCGGCGCTGACCTGCATGCCGCCGTCCTGCCAGAGCGGGTAGTTGATCGACAGCGTATGGCCGAAGCGCTGCCCCTGCTCGACCCGCCTGTTGCGCTGGCAGGCGAAATGATCCATGAATGCGTTGGCGGCTGCGTAGTCCGCCTGGCCCACGCTGCCCAGCGCCGCCGAGCAGGAGGAAAACAGAACGAAGAAATCCAGGTAGAGCCGGCGGCACGCCCGGTCCAGCAGCTCGGTGCCGATCACCTTGGCGGCGAAGACATCGATGACGTCCTGGGGGGATTTCCGGTCCAGCAGCCGATCCCTGTTGATGCCCGCGCCATGCAGCACACCGTTCAGGGCGCCGTGCTCGGAGCGGATTCCGTCGACCAGCCGTTCGAGCGCTTCGGCATCGGTCAGGTCGACCCGGTGGTAGCTGACCCGGGCGCCGGCATCCCGTATCTCGCGCAGGCGCGCTTCCTGGCGGCTGTCGAGGGCTGAGCGGCCGATCAGGATCAACGTGGCGCTGCGGCACTGCTCGGCGATCGCCTTGGCGAAGATCAGCCCCAGGCCACCCGCGCCGCCGGTGATCAGGTAAACGCCCTGGTCTCTCCAGACGGGCACCGTGCCGCTGCGGCCCGGCGCCCGGTCTCCGGCGAGATCGCCCGCCAGCGCTTGCCACTGCAATTCCTGGCGGCCGCCCTCAGGGGTGGATCGTTGCAGGACAGCCCGGCCGCCATGCCGGGTTTCGGAGAGCGCCGCCGCCAGCTCGCCCAGTTGCGATGCCGGCAATGGCCTGCCGGCGTCGACCTTGACCAGCAGGCAACGGGCACTGAGCGCCGGCTGCTCCAGGCAAGCCGTTTTCAGCAGACCGTCGAGACCGGCATCCAGCCCACTGTCCGGCGTCGGCTCGGCAACCAGCAGCTCGATCTGCACCCGGCCATCGAGCGTTTGCAGCCGCTGCATCAGTGCAATCGCCAGTTCCTGGTAGCGCGCTGCGGGGGCGGTTTTATCGGAGGCCAGGGTCTCCCAGTGAAACCCGCCTTCCGCGGAGATCGGCAGGGACTGCAACTGAGCGGACTGCTCGGCGTCGAACCCGACCCGCAACAGCAGGCGACGGCAGGCGTCATCGCCGGCGGTTGCGCCCCGGGGCGCCTGCCAGACGGGCAGCGCCAGGAACAGTCCGGTCGCAGACTCGGGCGGGTTGGCGCCCATTGACGCATCCGTCGCGTCGACCGTGTCCTGCGCTGCGGTGCCCCGCTGCGGCGCCTGATCGAGATCAATCCAGTAACGCTCTTTGGCGAACTGATAGGCCGGCAGGTGGATGCGCTTTGCCGATCCGGCCGGCCACAGTGCCGCCCAATCGATGGTGGCGCCACCGGCCCACTCGGCGGCCAGCCGTCCGGCTTCGTCGGCCGGCAAGACCGGTGCCTCGCCGTGGGCCAGCCGCGCCAGTTGGGCTTGGAGCGCCGGCAGATCGGCGGCGACCAGCGCCGCCCGCACCCGCATCGCTTCTCTGGCGGTCTGCATGGTCAACGCGATATCGGCCAGTAGCCCTGCCGCCGGCGATGCGTGCCTGTCCAGCCAGCGCGCCAGCGCCCGGGCGTTGTCCCGCAGGCTTTCGGCGGTCTTGGCCGACAGCGGAACGATCCGGCCGGCCACGGATGGCGCGCAACGCCGGTCCACCGTCTCCACCGGCCCGGCCAGGTATTCGCCGATCACCAGGTGGGCGTTGGTGCCGCTATGCCCAAAGGCATTCAGCGCCGACAGCCGCCGTTCGCCACCGCTCGGCCGCCAGTCGATCGCTTGGCGGTTGATATGGAACGCAGACCCCTCCAGCTCGATCAGCGGGTTGAGCCGCTCGAAGCCCGGCATCGCCGGCAGCGTGCGATGCCGCATCGACAGCAGGATCTTGATCAGGCCGATCACCCCGGCGCCCGCTGCCGCGTGGCCGAGGCTGGCCTTGGCGCTGCCGAGCACGCAATATCCCTGCGCGTCGGTGAACCGGCGGAACGCGCGGATCAACGCATTGGCCTCGACCGGATCACCGAGCCGGGTGCCGGTGCCATGGGCCTCGACATAGCTGATCTGCGCCGGATCGATGGCGAACTTGCGATAGGTCTCGCAGATCAACTGCTCCTGGGCTTCGCCGTTGGGCGCGGTAATGCCGTTGCTGGCCCCGTCCTGGTTGACCCCGGAGGCCTCGATGACGCCGTAGATCGGGTCACCGTCCGCCTCGGCATCTTCCAGCCGTTTCAGCACCACCATGCCGATGCCCTCGGAGATCACCGTGCCGTCGGCCGCCGCGTCGAACGCATGGCATTGGCCGCTGGGGCTGAGCATGTCGATCGCCGACAGGCTGATCAAGCCGCGCTGATCCAGCAGCGCGTAGACCCCGCCGGCCAGCGCCATCGTGCTCTCCCCGTGCCGCAGGCTTTCGCAAGCCAGGTGGATCGCCACACCGGAGGACGAACAACCGGTGTTGACGACCATCGCCGGCCCCCGGAGATCGAGGAAGTAGGACAGCCGGGACGCCACGATCGCCTCCGAGCCGCCGGTAAAGGAATCGTGCTGATAGCCGCCGGGCTCCGCGCCGACATAGACGCTGATCGCGCCACCGGCCAGCGTCATCGGGTTATAGCCCGCGTCTTCGAGCGCCTTCCAGCTTTCCTGCATCACCAGCCGCTGGTGCGGGGTCATCGACTCCGCCTCATGGGGCGTAATGCTGAAGAACAGGGGATCGAAGCAATCGCGGTCCGTGAGGATCCCGGCCCGGTTGCAGTAGCTCTTGCCGGGCTGCCGGTCGGTACTGTAGGCACGGCGATCGAGATAGGTCTGCGGCAGCGCCTCCACGCTGCTGCGGCCGGCCAGCAGGTTGTCCCACAGCTCGTCGGCGTGATCGGCGCCGGGGAACTGCCCGGACAGGCCGATCACCGCGATGCGGCCAGCGGCGGCCGCGTTTGCCACGGGATCGACCCGCGCGGCCGTCCCGGTCGCCGCCGGCAGGCCGGCGCCGCCCAGCGCCGCAGCCGCCACGGGGCTCATCGCCGCGGCCGGAGCCGATGCCGGCGATACCGCCTCACGAGCATCCCCGGCCTCGGCGGGAACGGGATGGGCGATGGCGGACTCGGCCAGTGCCCGACCGATCTGCGCGCCATGCGCATGCAGCAGGTAGTCCCGCAGCCTGGCCACCGTGGCGTGTTCGAACAGGATCGCGCTGTTGAGCTTGATGCCCAGCCGATTGCCCAGGTGCTTGACAAAGCCGACCCCGAGGATGGAGTCCACGCCATAGTCGGAAAAAGGCGTGCGCGGCGCGATGCTCGCCGCATCGGCCTTGAGGGTCTTGGCCAAGGCATCGACGATCCATCGTTGCAGTCTGTCCGCAAGCGCCTCGGATGACCCCACCCCGTCGCCATGGGGCCCGTCCGTCATGACTTGGCCGCCGTCGGGCTGGCGCGGCGGCGTGGCGGGCGGTTGCTGTCCGATATCCTGCACGATGACCCCGTCGCTATGGGCAGTGATGATCTGTTGGCCGAGCGAGCCCCCCTGTCCGATGCGCAGACCGACCTGCCGGAAGCCTTCGCTCCACAGCAGTCCGGTCCAGCTTTCCTCGGCCAGCAGCGGCGAGCCCGGCATCCGCAGTTGCGGGTCTTCATACAGCCACCAGCCGTCGAGCAGGCCAAAGGTCACGGTGGCCCCGACGGTCTTGCGCGTCAGTTCGTTCAGCGCCAGCAGGCCGCCGCCGCGCAGCATCGCCTTGGCGTGGGCGAGCGTCCGGCGCATGCTGGCGGTGGCGTGCAGCACATTGGTCGCGATGACGATGTCGTAGCCGACGGCGGCCGGATTCGTGTCGTCGACAGATTGGCCGATATCGAGAATCCGGGTCGTGAAGTAGGGGCGGCCGGCGGCGAAGCAGCGTTCGCCGTGCTGCAGAAACGCCCGGGAGAGATCGGTATAGCAGTATTCGCCGATCTGCCCGGCGAGCGGTTCCAGCGCGGCCAGCAGCCGTGCCGTGGAGCCCCCTGTGCCGGCGCCGATTTCGAGTATCCGCACCGGCCGCCCCGGATGCGCATCGGCCAGGCTGCGGACCTGGCGGGTCACCAGCGCGGCCAGCTGATCGTTGAAGAAGTCCGACAGCGTGTTGTGCTGGTAGATGCCCTCGACCTTGGCCATCGAACCGTCGGGAAACAGCAGATCCGTCGCCTGCATTCGCCCGGTGAGGATCTGCGGCAACTGCCGCAGGCAATCGTCGATCAGGGCCGCCTGGGCCCGGCGGTCGCGATCCTCCAGGCAGTGGCCGAGCTGCTCCCGCCAGGCCGCCCAGATCGCGTCGTGGCGTGTTTCGGCAATCTGCACCGCCAGGCCGAAGGTCTCGCCCTGCTGCCGCAGATAGCCATGCTCGACCAGGATCGCCAGGCATTCTGCCCACCAGCGGCGATACCTATCGCCGATGCCGGCCTGTTGCCGCCAGGCTTCCGCGCTGCGCTGCCCCGGCACGGTGAACACCCCCAGCGTCTGCAGCTGGATCAGCAGCAGTACTGCCATCGACTGGTCGAGGTGCCGCGAATCGAAGGCCCGCTGCAATCGGGACAGCTCGGCGGGCGCCAGCTCGACGCTGGTCGGCGCCTGTACCGGCGCGGCAGGCGGATCCAGCCGGCATTGCCGCCCCGGTGGCACCGCCATGAGCTGGCGCACCGCCGGCGAAGCCTTGAGGCACAGCAGCCGGGACATCGAACCGCCGGCGAGGTTGGCGACAAAGCGGCTGAAGCAGGCGAACCCCTCGTCATCGCCGAGCGCGTCCATGTGGTGACTGACTGCCTGCGCCCGCAGCGAGGCGCGCCAGAAGCCCCAGTTGATCACGCCGACCGGGAAGGCTGCCGCCGGGCGGACCGCCTCGGCAAACGCATCGGCGAAGGTGATGCCGCACGCGTAGGCCGACAGTTTGGCCGCGCCGGAGAACGCAAAACCCTGGCCCGAAGAGAAATAGCAGAGGAAATCGAGCGGCTGCCCGGCGAGCGCCTGATAAAACTGGATGCTGCCGCGGCTCTTGACGTCGAGAATCTGCCGGAATTGCGCTTCCGAGGTCTGCTGGATGCTGTTTTCGAAGTCAAACACCATGCCGGCGAACACGGCGCCGTCGATCCGGCCATAGCGCTGGTTGATCTGCGCCACGGCGCGCTGCAGCTGCGGCAGCTCGGTCGCATCGGCCTGGAGGTAATCCACCCGGCCGTAAAAATGGCTTGCCGCGA
Organism: Ralstonia solanacearum K60; assembly: GCF_002251695.1. NCBI lineage: Bacteria > Pseudomonadati > Pseudomonadota > Betaproteobacteria > Burkholderiales > Burkholderiaceae > Ralstonia > Ralstonia solanacearum. The sequence continues at coordinate 985,344 of NZ_NCTK01000002.1, read as the reverse complement.
GGCTTTGCAGCACCTCGGGACTGTCGGCGGCCTTGCGGCCGAGCCAGATCACCCGGGCCCGGCAATGCTCGATCAACTGGCGACTGATCGCCTGGCCGATGACGCCGCTGCCGCCCAGGATCAGGTAGACCCCCTCGCGCTTCAGGGCCGAACGGCTATCGCCGCCCGCCGGCAGCGCCAATGGCGTCAACTGCTGGACAAACCGCTCGCCCCGGCTGAGCTTGACCGGCTCGCCCCGCTCCGAAGCGGGTTCGGCGAGGATCTGCGCCAGCAGCCGCCGGCAGCCGTCCGGCGTGTCCAGCTCGGCGGGATCGATATCGAGGTTGCGCAGCCGCACCCGGTGATCGCTCTGGGCCATCGCGTAGCCCAGTCCGGCCATCCCTGCCCCGTACGGATTGCCGGGGCGCGGCTCGCCCGCAAACGCGTAGCGGCGCTGCGACAGCAGGAAGCAGTCCGTGGAGGCGTCGGCGGCCAGGTGTTGCGGCAGTGCCTTGAACAACCTCAGCAACGGCAATTCGCTGTGCTGCAGGCTGTCGGCCAGTGATTGCGGCACGACGTCGCTCCGGGCTTCCGGGCCGATCACCAGGACCTGCGCTACCTCGCCGATCGCCGCGAGGATCCGCGCAAAGCCTTGCGGATCGTCATCGCCGCAGCGCCAGCGCCCTTCGTCCAACTCGGCGGTGATGCCCGCGCCGCAGTCGACCTGCACCACCCTGCGGTGGTCGCGATAGTGGCCGGTCAGAGCCTCCAGCAGCCGCCCGGTCGCGGTACCGTGTTGCCCGTCGGCCACCAGCACCACCGCGCCGGGGCCGGCCGCCGCGTGCGGCTCGGCGGCGGCTTGCGGCTGCCAGCGCGGCAGATAGCAATAGTCGGCCAGATCGCAGCCGGCCAGCGCCTCGCCAGCCAACGGCTGCGACGCTGCCATCCGGGTGTCGGCGTTGCCGTTGCTGGAAACCGGGTGCGCCAGCCCGGGCATCCAATAGCGGTTCCGGGCGAAGGGGTAGCCCGGCAGGCTCACCCGCACGGGCCGGCGACCGGCACGGTTGGAATAGAGCCGGCTCCAATCGAAATCGATCGCGCCGCCCCGCACCCACAGCGCCGCCAGCTCGGCCAGTTGGCGTTGCTCCAGCCAGCGGCCGACCTGCTTTTGCTGCTCAACGCCGGACCACTGCGCATCGGCCGCCCCGTCCAGCGGATCGGCGTACCCGTGGAACACCCCATCGGCAGGCTCGCCGGCAAGCCAGTGCGCCAGGCCACGCCGCAGCGCCGGCGCGGCGTCGACAACGCATGCCAACCGCGCGGCCATCGCCTCTCGCCCCATTTGCAGGGTGAATGCCAGGTCCGCCATCTCGACCGTGCGACCGTCTTCGCTATCGAGGTAGTCCTGCAAGCGGGACACCGATTCCGCCAAGCGCTGGTTATCGCGGGCCGACAGCAGGATCAGCCACGGACCGGGCGCGGCGGGCCGCTGATCCACCGCGCCGACATACTCTTCGACGATCAGCGAGGCATTGGCACCACCAGCGCCGAAGGAGGAGATCGCAGCGATCCGGGTGGCGCCGTTGTCCGGCCAGGGCGCCAGTTGTTGCTGCACCCGGAACGGCGTGTGCTCGAAGTCGATGTTCGGGTTGGGCTGCCCGGCGTGCAGCGACGGCGCCAACTGGCGGTGCTTCAATTGCAGCAGCACCTTGCTCAGCCCGGCGATGCCGGCGGCGCTTTCGCAATGGCCGATATTGCTCTTGACCGAGCCGATGGCGCAGCCATTGCCGGGCGCGCCGTCGCGATTGGCAAACACCCGGCTCAGGCCGCTGATCTCGACGGGATCGCCCAGCGCGGTGCCGGTGCCATGCGCCTCGATATAGCTGATGCGGCCGGCGTCGATCGTTGAACGCGACAGCGCTTTCTCCAGGACGCGCTGCTGGGCGCCGGCGCTGGGCACGGTATAGCCGTTGGTCTTGCCGCCGGCATTGATCGCGCTGCCGCGGATTACGCCGTAGACCCGGTCGCCGTCGGCGATCGCACGGTCCAGCGGCTTCAGCACCACCGCGCCGACGCCTTCCCCGTCGACAAAGCCGTCGGCGTCGTGGCCGAAGGCGCAGCATCGCTCGCCGGGCGACAGCATCATCATCTCGCACAGGCCGAGATAGTGGTGCGGATTGACGATCAGGTTGACGCCGCCGGCGATCGCGATCCCGCAACTGCCGTTTGCCAAGCTTTCGGCTGCCAGGTGGATGGCCGTCAGCGATGAGGAGCACGCGCTGTCGACCACGAAGCTCGGGCCCTTCAGGTCCAGTTGGTAGGACACCCGGTTGGCGATCGACCAATGGTTGCCGATCGGGTTGTAGCCTGCGTTCATGACCCCGACGAAGACCCCAACGTCGCCCTGCCGATGCAGGACCGCCGGGTTGTAGCCCGCGTCTTCGATGCTGTGATAGGCCACTTCGAGGAACAGCCGCTCCTGGGGGTCCATCCGCTCGGCTTCGCGGCGGGAGATCCGGAAAAACGCCGGATCAAACTGATCGATGTCCTTGAGGAAGCCCCCCCAGCGGGTATAGATGTGGCCGGCCTTGCCCTTCTCCGGGTCGAAATAGCGGCGCCAGTCCCAGCGGTCTGCCGGGATTTCGCCGATGGCGCAATGGCTGCCGGCCAGATTGCGCCAGAACGCGGCCATCGATTCGGCGCCGGGATAACGGCCGTCGAGACCGATGATCGCAATCGCAACCGTGTCTGCGCCGTCCCGCCCGGCAGGGGCGGGCGCCGCCCGGGGGTGGTCGAGGCCCGGCATGCGATCGGCTTGCGGCGTCGACGGGGCCATGGGCTCCGGCAAGGGCTGCGCGGCGGCGGCCCGCTGGTCTGAACGCTGTTCGACGTCGGGCTGCTTCAACAGCGTCTTCAGCTCGGCGTCACGATGCTGGATGAAATGCTCGGTCAGCGCCGCCAGCGTGGGAGTTTCGAAAAACAGCGCACTGTCGACGGCGTCGAAGTGCTCGTTGAAGACTGCGGTCAGACGGACGACCAGGATCGAATCCAGGCCATAGTCCACCAAGGGGCGGGACAGGCTCATCTTGTCCGCCGGAATCTTCAGCGTCGAAGCCACCAGCCCACGCAGGCATTCGCCGACCCGCTGCCGCCAGTTGTCCGCCGGCGCGGCCTCGTCCCGCGCCGGGCCGGAATCGCTGTCCTGCCGGCCGGCGGCGGACAGCGGCGTCGCCGGTTGCCCGGCCCCGGCGGCAGGCTGCCGCACGACCCCGTCGCTCTCGGCCAGGATGACCTGCTGGCCCAGGCCATGGGCCGGCCTGGCCGGGAACAGAACCGGGCCGAACCCTTCCTGCTCCAGCACCGCCTGCCACCCGGCCGGAGACAGCCCGGGACAGCCCGGAATGCGCAGCGCGCCATCCCGATAGCGCCACCAGCCTTCGAGCAGGCCGAAGCTCAGATGGGTGAACAGGGAGGCTTCGCTGATTTCATTGAGCATCAGCAGGCCCCCCTTGCGCAAGGCAGCCTTGGCATGGCGCAACGACTGACGGATCTCCGGCGTGGCATGCAGCACGTTGTTCGCCACCACGAGGTGATAGTGATCGGTGGCGATGCCCTGCTCGGCACAGGGGCGGGACACATCGAACAGCCGCGTCTGCAAGAACGGGTTGTCCCGGCCGAATGCCTGGGCACCGTGCTGCAGGAAGGCCTGGGACAGATCGGTGTAGCAGTATTCGCCGATCTGCTGCCGCCAGGGCGCAAGCGCCGCCAGCAAACCCGCTGTGGCACCGCCGGTGCCTGCGCCGATTTCGAGAATCCGCAGCGGCTCGGCGTCCGCCGGACGGCTTTCGAGATAGGCCAGGGCCGCTTCGATCAGTACCTGGTTGAAGTAATCGGAGATCCGGTTGTTCTTGTAGACCCCTTCCACCAGGGCCATCGAGCCATCGGGAAAGAGAAGGCTGGTCGCCGGCTTCGCGCCGGTCAGCAAGGCGGGCAGGCCCTTCAGGCAGGCATCGAGCAGCAGCGCCCTGGCCGCCAGGTCGGTGTCCCGGCGCCAGTGTGCCAACCGCTCGTCCCATTGCTGCCAGAGCGCGTCGGAATCGCCGGCCTCGACACCGGCGACATAGCCCAGGCTCTCGGCCAGCCAGGCGTGTAGATAGTCAGGTGCGGCGCGGCCGTGCTGCGTCGCCAGGCGATGCAGGTCTTCGCCGCGGTGCAGGCCCAGTGCGCGCAGCTGGGCCGCCAGCAGGCGGCACGCCAGCGCGTCAAGCTCGCCGGACAGCGGTGCGGTGCTCTGAATTGCGTCGGTCAGCATGTTTCGATTTCCTTGTGGCGCGGTTGCCGTCCATCCACGGTGGAGTCCTTGTCCTGTGCGGTGCCGGGCGGCGGCGCCAGCGCGGCCAGCCGGGCCTCCAGTCGGCCCCGCATCGCAGCCATGCCGCCGTCGTGCCCCGGATAGCGCTGGATGCGTTCACTGCTGAGCAGTCCGGCCAGGCTGTCGAGGCCGTCGACCGCCTCGCCGTGCAGGGTCTTCAGCAAGGCCAGTTGATCCAGTGCGCCACCCAGCAATTGCGCCAGCGCCTGCATGCCGTCCTCCGGTTCGATCGAGCCCAACCCCAACGCGGCCATCCTGTCGCGGTAACGGGCATCGCTCACCGCGCCGACCCGCCCCCAATACCCCCAGTTGATCACCTTGACCGGGCAGGACCAGTCGGCCCTGAGCCGATCCGCAAAGGCGTCGGCGAAGCTGCAGCCGGCGGCGTAATTGCTCTGGCCGGCGGCGGTGGTGAAAGACATCATCGACGAGAAAAACAGCACGAAGTCCAGCGATGCGGCCCCTTCCTCGAAGGCCCGGGCCAGCGCCACGCTGGTCGCGGCCTTGGCGCTCAGCACACGGGTGAAGGCTGGCTCGTCCATGCTTGCCAGGCTTTGATCCTTGAGCACGATCGCCGAGTGCACCACGCCGTTGACCTCGCCGAAGCGCTCGACGATCTGGCGCCGCGCCTCGCCCAGTTGCTGCGCATCCGCGGCATCGGCCTGGAGGTAGACCGGTGCCGGGGCGTTGTGGCGCAGGCTGAGGGCGGTCAGCTCATCCAGCTTGGCTTCGAGTGCGAAATCCGGCGCGCGGCGCCCGATCCAGATCACCCTCGCGCGATGGCGGCTGATCACATGGCGGCTCCAGACCGAGCCGATGCCCCCCGCGCCCCCGATCACCACGTAGACGCCGCCGTCGCGATAGACGGGCCGCCCGGCCGCCGCCGCGTCGGCCGTTACCTCGGCCAGTTGCCGGCGCCACCACCGGTGCTGGCGCAGCACCAGCAACTCGCCGGAGGCCACGCTATCGAACGGCGCACGGTCCAACCGGACCGATTGGGCCGATTGGACCGACTGCCCGTCGGGCAGATCCGCGAGTTGCACGCGCCAGTGCGGGTACTCCTTGGCGAGCGAGCCCGCCAATCCGTGCACGGCGGCATGGGCCGGCCGGCAGGACTCGCCGGGCAGCGCCCTGACCGCCTGTTCGGTGACCAGGGTCAACCGCAGCGGCCGGCGTCCGTAGCCCAGGCTCAGCAGCGCCTTGATCAGCCGGAACAGCGCCAGTACGCCGTGCTGTTGCGCGGCGATCAGCGCCTGCGAGCCGACGCAGGCGTCGTCGCCAGGAGGCGCCAGCCAGACGACCTCGGCCAGGTCGGGCCTGGCGCTCAGTTCGGCCACGTAGCCGGCTTCCGAGCCATCCGTCTGCGGCGCAAGGACAGTGGCGGGGTATCGCTCGGCCAAGGCTTGGCGCAAGACGGGCGTCGCGCCGAAGATCAGCGCCGCGCCATCGTGGTCGGGCCCCTCGCTGCCCTCACCGTTGACCACCGACCAGATCGGCGCCAGCAGCCGCAGCGCTTCCGACGGCGGCGGGGAGACAGCCCGGTCGGCCGGCCCTGCCGTCGCGGTCGCCTGCAGGACGCCCGCACGGCGCGGCCTCGCGCGCAGGCCGAGGAGCCGTGCGCACACCCGTCCCTGCCCATCGCAAAGATCGAGATCGATTCTGCCGGCGGGGTTGTCCGGGGCATCGTTGCGCAGGACGGCCCACATCCGCCGCTGGCAAGGCGCGATGATCTCCAGCCGCTCCAGCGCAAAGGGCAGCCAGGGCGATGCCGGCGCCGCCTGTGCCGGCACCTCGCCGTCGAGGGGCAACAGCATGCCGATCGCCGCCTGCAGCGCGCTGTCCGTGATACCCGGATCCAGCCACCACGCATCGGCTGCACCGGGCAAGGCCCCGTCGAGTGCCAGCTCCGCCAGCACCTCGCGTCGGCCGCCCCGCTCCGCCACCATCAGCCGGCGGATACCGCGATGGCTGTCGCCGTAATCCAGGCCCATCGCCTCGAAGAGCCGGTAGACTTCGCCGCCGTCGAGCCGGCGCGGCCAGTCGCGGCCCAGCCAGTGCGCCAGGTCGATCCGGTGTTCGCCGTGCGGCAGGCCGGCGGTCACCCTGGCCAGGCAGTGCGCCACGGGCGGGTCGCCATCGTTGCCGGACAGCTCGACGTCGACCCGTCCGTCCACGCGCATCAGCCGGACCCGCATTCCGCGCGGCTGTGAATCCAGCGTGAGCGGCGCGAGCCAGTTCAACTGCTCGATCACCATGGGGGCTGCGTCGCCGCCGGCCAGCGAATGCGCCGCCGCTGCCCGGATCATCTCCAGGTAGGCCGCGCCGGGCAGGGTCTTGCATCCGTCGACCCGGTGATCCCTCAGCCAAGGCTCGTCGCCGCTGAAGACCGTCAAGAACTGCTGGCGGTCGAATCCCGACTGGTTCCGGTGCAGCAGCGGGTGCAGTGGCACGGGTGCCGCCAGCGGTTGCCCGTCGCCGGTCGGCGCCCAATAGCGGCTGGTGGCGAAGGGATAGCCCGGCAAGCTGATGCGCTGGCGCCGTTCGCCGCTGGCGGCCCACAGCGCTGCCCAGTCGATGGACAGCCCATCGCTCCACAGCGCAAGCAGTTGCTGGTGCTCAGCGTTCGCAAAGAGCGTGGACAGTTGCTCGCGCCACTGTGCCTGGAAGCGGGTCTTGAACGGTTCGACGCGTGCGCCGGCCGTGGCCGCCTCGCCGCAGATCCAGCCGCTGCGGTCGCCGCCCGCAAGGCGGCGCAATGCGTCGAGCAGGCCGGCCATCCCGCTGGCGATGAACGCCGCGCGGTGCTCCATCGCCTCGCGCCCGACCTGCAAGGTGTAGGCGATCGCCGCCAGGCTGTCCGTGGACTGCGGGTGCTCCAGCCGGGCCAGCAGGCGGCCGGCGATCTGCCGCAGTTGCGCGGGCTCCCGGGCCGACAGCAGAATCATTTCAGCCCGGCCGCCGGCGCCGGACGACGGTGTCGCTTGACGGTATTCCTCGACGTATTCCTCGACGATCAGGTGGCCGTTGGAACCGCCTGCGCCAAAGGAAGAGAGGCCGGCGATCCGCCGGATGGCCTGGCCATCGCGCACCGGTTGCGGCCACGGCCGCAGGCGCTGGTTGACCTCGAAGGGGGTCGCCGCAAAGTCGATGAAGGGATTGAGCGCCTGAGAATGCAGCGACGGCGCGATTTGCCGGTGTTTCAGCTGCAGCAGCACCTTGGTCAGGCCAGCGATCCCGGCCGCCGCTTCGCAGTGGCCGATATTCGATTTGACCGACCCGATCCAGCAGGTCTGTCCGGCTTCGCGTGCGCCCAACGCGTTGGCCAGACCGGCGATCTCGATCGGATCGCCCAGGCTGGTACCGGTGCCATGCGCCTCGATGTAGCCGACGTCCGCGGGATCGACGCCGGCGTCCTGGAGCGCGCCGCTGATCGCGGCCTGCTGTGCCCGTGGGTTCGGCACGCTGTAGCCGGTGCTCTTGCCGCCGTGGTTGAGGTAGCTGCCCCGGATCACCCCGTAGAGATGGTCGCCGTCGCGCTGCGCGTCGGCCAGCCGCTTGAGGACAACGGCACCGACGCCCTCGCCCGGCACATAGCCGTCGCCGCCTTCGCCGAAGCTGGCGCAGTGGCCCTGGTTCGAGATGAACTGGCCGCTGCTCAGCATCAGGTACTTGTTGGGATGCATCGTCAGGTTGACGCCGCCGGCGATGGCCATCGAGGTGCGGCCGCTGCGCAGATCCTGGCAGGCGAGGTGGATGGCGGTCAGCGAGCCGGAGCACATCGAGTCGACCGTCATGCTGGGCCCCAGCAGGTTGAGGCAGAAGGACACCCGGTTGGCGATGCTGGCCGTACAGCCGGCAAAGCCCATGCGCTGGCCCCGCAGGCTGGCTTCGGCGCCGAACAGCTGGTATTCGCCATACATGACGCCGACATAGACGCCAACCTGCCGGCTGTCATCGGCCGGCTCGATGCCGATGCGGCGGCAATACCCCGCGTCTTCCATCGCCGCCCACGCGATCTGCAGGAAGAGCCGCTCCTGCGGATCGATCAACTCGGCTTCCAGCGGCGCGATATTGAAGAACAGCGGATCGAATTGATCGATGCCGTCGATGAAGCCGCCCCATTTGCTGTTGTGTACCCCGCGCGCGCTGCGATCTTCGCTGTAGTAGTCGCGCCAGTCCCAGCGATCGGCCGGAATTTCGCGGATGCTGTTCCTGCCGTCGCGCAGGTTGTGCCAGAAGGCGGCCGGATCCTCGGCCCCGGGATAGCGTCCGGCGATGCCGACAATGGCGATATCGTCCCGCTCCCGGCCATGCCGGACACGGCTTTCCAGCACGTTCGCCGCCGCATCGAACAGCCGTCGATACTGGCGGCTTCCAGTTGGGGCGGCCCGCGTCACCGGCGGCGCGGATTCGGGGGGCTCGGGGGGCTCGATGCTCGCCTCGCCAATGTGCGGCACGGGCTGGCGGCTTGCGAGGTATTCAGCCAGGCGCCGCAGGCTGGAGTATTCGAACAGCAGCGTGGGCGGCAGCGCGCCAAACCGTTTGTCGAGCCGGCGGGTCATGTCCATGATCGCCAGCGAGTCGATGCCGTATTGCTCGAAACACTGCTCGTTGTCGATCCGCTCCGGCGGCATCTGCGCGGCGCCGGCCAGCATCGCGCGCAGCTCCATCAGCAGCGCATCGCGGGAAACCTGTGCCGCCTGGCTGGCGGCCGGCGCCGGCGGCCGCCGCGCGGCCAGATGAGCCAGATGATCGGCCAGGCTCTGCAGGCTGGGATATTCAAAGAACAATGTCTTCGACAGCGGACCGAAGCGCTTTTCCAGCGCCGCGGTCATATCCATGACCATCAGCGAGTCAATGCCGTAGGTTTCGAACGGCACGTCGTTGTCGAGCCGCGACTCGTCGATCCTGAGCGTCTCGGCCAACAACCTGCGCAGCCCCGCCAGCACATCCTCGCCGCCGGCAAATGCCGTCGCGGCGGCAGCGGGGCCCGGCCCGCGGCTGAGCAACACGGCCAGCCTGTCGCGGTCGCCGGCCAGCACCATCAGTTGATCCGCATCGCTCTGCAGCGCCTGATAGAGCGCCTGTATGCCGGCGGCACTGTCCATCGCCTCGATGCCGGTGCTTTCCGCCAGGGCGCGCCGGGCGGCCTCGCTCATCTGCATGCCGCCTTCGCGCCACAGCGGCCAGTTGATCGCCAGGGTGCGGCCATGGCGTGCGCCCGCCGCGACCTGCCGGTTGCGCAAGCCGGCAAAGGCATCGAGATAGCCGTTGGCCGCAGCGTAGTCGCACTGCCCGGCGTTGCCCAGCACGCTGGCCACGGACGAGCAGAGCACAAAACAATCCAGTGCCAGCGCGGCGCTGGACTGGTCAAGGTGACGCACGCCCGCGACCTTGGCCGCGAACACTGCGTCGAAATCCTCCTGCGGCTTGTGCACCAGCAGGGCATCGCGGGCGATCCCGGCGCAATGGAGGATGCCGTGCAGCGCACCGTGCCCGGCGACGATTCCGGCGATCAAGCGTTCAACCTGCCCGGCATCCCCGAGATCCACGCAGCGGTAGTCGAAACCCGCCCCCAGCTGCGCCAGCTTGCCGGCCACCGCCGGTGTGCCGGCCTGTGTCCGGCCGCACAGCACGACGGTGGCGCCCGGCGCGGCGTCCTTGATCGCCCGTGCGAGAATCATGCCGACGCCGCCAAGGCCGCCGGTCACCAGGTAGACGCCGTCCGGCCGCCACGGCGCGGGGCCGTTGCCCAACGGCTGGTGATGCCAGGCAAGCGCCTGGCGCCGCAGTGCGCCGGCTTCGGGCAGATAGCGCAACCGGCGCGCATCGGGCGCGGTGGGTTCTGCCGCCAATTGCCGCGCCAGCTGCGTCGCATCGAGTCCGGCGGACACTTCGATCAGTTGGCCGATCAGCGCAGGCTGCTCCAGGCTGGCGCTGCACAGCAGGCCGCCAAGTCCGCGATGGCCATGCGGATCGGCTTCCGGGATCACCAGTTGGACCAGGCAGGCCTGCCCGGCGGCAAGCAGCGGCTTGAGCGCTCCGGCCAAGGCCAGGGCCGCCTGCTGATAATCGTCCCCAGGCAGCGTCCTGCTGGGAATCCCGTGCGCCTGCAACCGCTCCGGCAGGCCGGCAAAAGCGGGATGGCGGCCCAGGATCATCGCCAGGCGGGACACCGCCGGCGTATCCGTTGCCGCAGCCGCTTCGGCATCGCGCCATTCTCCCTGACACAGGAGTCCGCCACCGGCGGACACCGTTTTGAATGACAGCTGGCGCAGGGTCGCGCAGCACCGGCCATTGTCGTCGAACAACGCCAGATCGAAGCGATAGCCGCCCGTTGTGCGTCCGGCGCTGCGGATCCGCACCTGCAGCGTCGTGGTGAGGTCGTCGAACCACACGCATTCGGCCAGCCCTTCGGGCAACAGCAGCGCCGGCCGCGCTTCGAGCTCATCCAGCAGCAGTGCCATGCACCCTTGCAGCGCGGCATCCAGCAGGCCTGGATCGCTCGCGCCCTGCGCGCCCACCGGAGCGTCCCCGGGGGCGACCCGGACCCATACCTGATCGCCCTGGCGCAGCACCGACCGAATCCGGCGGTGGCTCTCGCCGTACTCGATGCCCATGGCGGCAAAACGCCGATAGCAAGCCTCGGCATCGACCGGGCGGGCGTCGGCGGCGACGAAGTCGAGCGCCTGCGGCTGCGCGACGGCGGCGCCGGCCCGCGCCCGGCAATGCAGTTGCAGTTGCCCGGCGCTGTCATAGGAGCAGATCCCGACCCGGCATTCGCCATCCGGTTGCGCAGCCAGTTCGAGGAACAGTTCGCCGTTGTTGGCGGCGTCGACGCTGAACGGCAGTCTCCAGGACAGATCGCGAATCACCAGGGCCTTGCCTGCCGGCAGTGCGCCGCCCGATGCGTCGATCAGCGCCGCCCGGATCATGCCGATCATCGCCGCGCCCGGCAGGACGCCGCGGCCATCGATCCGGTGTCCGGCCAGAAAGCGCTCGTGGCCGCTGAAACGGCTGAGGTAGCGCAAGCCGCGCAGATCCGAGACGTTGCGATGCAGGAGCGGGTGGAGCTGTCGCGTCTCGCCCGCTGCCGCCGACACCGGTTCGTCCTGGCTGCGCCAGTAGCGTTCGCGCGCAAAGGGGTAGACCGGCAGGCTGATCGGCGCCGGCGCGCCCTCCTGGTACATCAGGCGCCAATCCGGCGTCAGGCCGTTGACCCACGCCTCGATCAGTTTTACGTGCTCGCCGCGCTCGATCCAGCCGGCCATGACGTTTTGCGCGTCGGCATCGGCAAGCAGCGCCGGCGCCTGGCCGCGCGCTTGGGGCCGCCCGCCATCGCGCGCGCCGCGGGACGGGTCGTCGATCCAACCGCGCAGCCGGGTTTTCAGCTCGGCCATCGAGGTTGCCTGCAGGCCCAGCCGATACTCCATCGCCTCGCGACCGACCTGCAGCGTATAGGCCAGCGCCGGCAGATCGGCATCGCCCAGCGCTTCCTGCTCCAGCGCGTCCAGCAACATGCGGGCCAACTGCAGCAGTTGGGCTTGCGTCTTGGCCGACAGCGGAATGATCGCCGGCCGCTGCCCGCTCGCGGCCGTCACGGGCCGCGGCCGGTCGTCTTCGTATTCTTCGATCACCACGTGGGCGTTGGCCCCGCCGGCGCCGAAGGACGACACCGTGGCAATGCGCTTGCATTCCTGGCCGCGGCCGTCGAGTTCCACCCTGGGACGATGCCACTCGGCCAGCGACTGCTGGACCACGAAGGGACTGTTGGCGAAGTCGATCTCGGGATTGGGTTCGCCTGCGTGCAGCGACGGCGCCAACTGGCGGTGCTTGAGTTGCAGCAGCACCTTGGTGACGCCGGCGATGCCGGCCGCGCTTTCGCAATGGCCGAGATTGGATTTGATCGAGCCGATCGCGCAGGACTGCTTGACCGGCGTCCCGGCGCCGGCGCTGAACGCCCGGGTCAGGCCGGCGATCTCGATCGGATCGCCCAGCGCAGTGCCGGTGCCGTGGGCCTCGACATAGCTCACCGCCCTGGCATCGACACCGGCCCGGGCCAGGGAGTCGGCCACCAGCCGGCTCTGGGCCAGCGGGTTGGGCACGGTATAGCCGTTGGTCTTGCCGCCGGCGTTGATCATGCTGCCCTTGATCACCCCGTAGATCCGATCGCCGTCCGCCTCGGCCCGGGCCAGGGGCTTGAGCAGCAGCGCGCCCACGCCCTCGCCGGCGACGAAACCGTCGGCATCGGCACCGAAGGCCTTGCAACGCTTGCCCGGCGACAGCATTTTCATGTCGGTCAGGCCCACGTAGTGCACGGGGTCGATCACCAGATTGACCCCGCCGACCAGCGCGCAGTCGCTGACGCCGCCGTGCAGGCTTTCCAGCGCCAGGTGGATAGCGGTGAGCGATGACGAGCACGCGGTATCCACCGCCAGGCTCGGTCCTTGGAAGTTGAACTGATACGACACCCGGTTGGCCACCGACCAGTAGCTCGACTGCCGGGCGTAGGTGCCGTTCATCACCCCGACGAACACGCCCACCCGATACCGCGCCGCCAAGTCGGCCGGGGTAGTGCCGGCATCGCCGATGCAGCGGTAAGCCTCCTCCAGGAACAGCCGTTCCTGGGGATCCATCTTCTCTGCCTCGCGCGGCGAAATCCGGAAGAACAGCGGATCGAACTTGTCGATCTCCCGGATGAAACCGCCCCAGCGGGTATAGATGCGGCCCTTCTTGCCGGGCGTCGGATCAAAGTACTGACGCCAGTCCCAGCGATCCGGCGGCACCTCATCGATACAGCTCTCGCCGTTCTTCAGCCGCTGCCACAGTTCGCCCACGTTGTCGGCATTGGCGTAGCGTCCTGCCAGGCCGATGATCGCAACATCGGTGTCGCGCGGCTCCGGCGGCGCACGGTGCGGCATCCTGGCGACAAGGCGGCGGCCGGCGACCGGTTCGGCCGGCGGGCTGACTGCCTCGGCCGGCGCGGGACGTTCACCCTCCGCTGCCCGATCCAGCCCCAGCAGCGCCATCAACTGCGCTTGCTGCGACGCGACAAAATGATCGGCAAGCGCGTCGATGGTCTGGTATTCGAAGAACAGCGTGCTGCTGATCCCCGACAGCTTGTCGCGCAGCAGGTTGGTCAGCTGCACCACCAGGATCGAGTCGATCCCGTACGTCTCCAGCGGCTCGCGGGCATCGATCTGCTCGGGCCGGATCTTGAACAGCCCGCCGACCACCTCCTTGAGATAGCGCACCGCCTGATCCTTCAGCACGGCGCGGGTCACCTCGCCCGCCGGCACCGTGGCGATGCTCCGCTGCTGCGGCCGCGAAGCCGGGACCGCCGGCGCCTTGGGCGCAACCTTGGCCGGTTCCGGCCCGCTGCGCCGGTCCTGCCAGATCATCCCGTTGCTCTCGGCAATCACGATCTGCTGGCCGAGATCGTGATCGGCCAGCGCCGGGAAATGGACGTGCCGATACCCTTCGCTTTCCAGCACCTGCTTCCACTGCTTCGGCGCGAGCGCGGGGCCTCCGGGCTGCCGCAGATCCGCATCGCCGAACAGCCACCAGCCCTTGAGCAGACCGAACGTCAGGTGGGTGAACAGGCCGTTGCGACCGATCTCGTTGATCATCACCAGGCCGTTCGGTTTCAGCGCAGCCTTGGCGTTTTTGACCGTCCGCCGCAGATCCGGCGTCGCGTGCAGGACATTGGTGGCGATCACCACATCGTAGCCGCCGACCTCGATGCCCTGCTCCGCCAGCGGCCTGTCGACATCGAACAGCCGATAGCTGAGGTACGGCGCGCCCGGCCCGTAGACCTGCCGGGCATGCATCAGGAACGCCTGGGATACGTCGGTGTAGCAGTACTCCCCGATGTGCCGTTGATAGGGCTGCAGCTTTTCGAACGCCCGCGCACTGGTGCCGCCGGTGCCGGCGCCGATCTCCAGGAGGCGGATCGGCGTCTGCGGCGCCTGTTCCAGCCGGCCCCGGACAAACTCGACCATCGCGTCGAGCATCACGTCATTGAAGAAATCGGATACCGGATTGTATTGATAGATGCCCTCGACCATGGCCATCGATGCGTCGGGGAACAGAACATCCGTGGCCGCCGTCCGGCCGGTGAGCACCTCCGGCAGCACCCGCAGCGTCGCCTCGGCGAGGATCACCTCGGCTTTCAGGCTGGCCCGCTCCAGCCAATCCGGCCGGTGCGCCGCCCATTCGGTCCAGAGCGAGTCGAGTGCCGGCGGCTGGGGATTGGCGACGCGGTAAGCCACCGGACGGGCGCCGCCCTCCAGGTGCAGGTAGCCGCGTTGTGCCAGTTCGTCCAGGCTCTTGTCGATCCAGCGGTCGTACATCGGCGCCAGGCCGCTGCGCTGCTTCATCTCGGCGATGACTTCGCGCTCACGGCCGAACCAGCCCAGTTGCCGCAGTTGGGCGTAGAGCAAGCGGCTTTGCAGGTCGTCGATGGCCGCTTTTTGAGCCGCCACCTGCTGCATTGCTGTCCGGACCCCATTGCTGTCCACCACGAGGCGTTCCCGGATCCGGTCAATCTGCGACGGATAGGCCGGCGCACGCATCTCGCCGTATTCGCCGAACAGCCCGGCCGGATGCGCCGGGAGCGCCAGGCCGCTGAAAGCGTCGGCCAGCCGGCGCGAGGCCCGCAGGAAGGTCAACTGGGCAAGCGGCCCGCCCAGCAGCGTTTCCAGCGCCGCCATCGCCGGCTCGCCCTCGATCGAGCCGAGGCCGGCCTCCCCCATTCTGCGGCGATAGTCTTCGCTCGCCACGGAGCCGACATGCCCCCAGTACCCCCAGTTGATCACCTTGACCGGGTAGGCGCGCTGCTGCGCCAGGTAATGGGCGAAGGCGTTCTTGAAGGTGCAGCCGGCGGCATAGTTGCTCTGCCCGGCCGACTTGGTAAAACACTGCAGCGACGAGAAGAACAGCATGAAATCCAGCGGCTGATGCTCGAACACCTCGGCCAGGCGTACGCAGACATCCACCTTGGCGGCCAGGCCGGCGGCGAATCGCTGCTGATCCATCCGCGCCAGGCTTTGATCCTGCAGTTGGATCGCCGCGTGCACCACGCCGTGGATCGTGCCGTACTCGGCGCAGACCTGCGCCACGGCCTCGCTCAGCGCCGCGTGGTTGCCGGCGTCGGCCCGGATGTAGCGCGGCGCGGGGCCGAGCCGGGCCAGTTCGGCGATTGCCGCGTCGATTTGGCTGTGCTGCTCGCGACGGCCCAGCCAGATCACCTGGGCCCGACGGGTGCGGATCAGGTGTTCGCTCCACAACCGGCCGATGCCGCCGGCCCCGCCGATCACCAGGTAGACGCCCCCATCGCGATAGAGGCTATCCACCGCGTCCGCCCCTTCAGCCGCACCCGCGGCTCGGGGCCCGGGCGGCGGCAGGCACGGCGCAAGATACTGGCGGTACCAGACATCGTTGCGGCAGGCCAGCGCGTCGCCGTGCGGATCGGCCGGCAACGACAACAGATCCAGGCTGGGCCAGACATCGCCCGCCGGCAGGTCCACCAGCCGCACCCGCCAGTGTCGGTATTCCTTGGCCATGGCGCCGATCAGCCCGTGCACGCCGGCATGCGCCGGCGACACCGGTTCGGCCATGGCCTGGTGGCGGCTGCCGGCGTCACCGAACACGGCCTGTGCTCCCCGGGTGATCACCGTCCAGGCCAGCGGCCGCTGGTCGAACGCAAGTGCCAGCAATGCCTTGATCAACCGGAAGCAGGCCAGCACTCCACCCTGCTGAGCGCGGACCATGCCGCCGACGTCGGCATCCCGCACCGGTGCGACCGGCGCCAGCCAGACCAGGTGCTCGGCGGGCCCGGCCCCGCGCAGCTGTTCAATGAGCTGCTCGGCGGACTCGCTGCCGTCCAGCAGCAGCGCAACGGCTTGCGGATAGCGGGCCATCAGTTGCCGGTGGCCCTCGGGATCATTGCCGATCAGCAACAGCCGGCCATCGGGCGGCGTGAGATCCTGGGGGCTGAAGCTGAAGCGTCGCCACTTTTCAACCAGGCAGCAGTCGCTTTGCGGCCGATCGTCGAGCATCGCCTCCAGTGCGCACGGCGGCTTCATTTCCCGTAGCGCAAGCGCGCGCAGCGCAACGCAATGCTCGCCCCGCTCGTTGTAGAGATCGAGATCGAATGTCGCCTGTCCCGCTTCGACGCGGCCCGCGCAGTGGCGCACCCAGGCCCAGACCTGCCCGCCCAGCCCGGCACCGTCCAGCTGCAGCCGGTCCAGCGCAAAAGGCACCCAGGTCTGATTCAGCCCGGGCGCCAGCCCTTGTTCGATCTGGTCCGCCACCAGCAGCCCCGCGGTCGCCTGGAGCGCGCCATCCATCAGGCTCGGATGCAGGACAAATTGCTCATGGCCGCAGGCCAGCGCCTGCGGCAACGCGATCCGCGCGAGCACCTGCTTGCCATCGATCCGCAGCGCTTGCACCGAGCGGTGCGCAGGGCCGTAGTGAATCTCGATGCCATCGAACAGCCGGTACAAGGCATCGGCCTCAAGCACATGGCCGCGGATCGCCGCTTGCAGCGCGGCCAGCGGTTCCGGCGGTTCGCCTGGCGCCTGGGACCAAACCGCTTCCCCCTGGCAGCACATCGTCTGCGATTGGCGCTCGAGAACGCCGAATGCCAGCCGATGTTCATCCAGGCTGTCGACGCGGATTTCCACTTCGACCGGCTCGCCGCCCTGCGCTTCGATGGTCACGGGCTGCGACCACACCAGGTTGCGCAGGGTCAGGACGCCGGCCGGGGCCGCTTCGCCCAGCGAGCGGCTGACCGCCTCCCGCGCCATTTCAAGGTAAGCGACGCCCGGCAAGACCTTGTCGCCATGGACCCGGTGATCCCGCAGGAAGAACTCGTCCCCGTTGAATACCGAGACGAATTTCTGCTGCGACAGATCCGAGACGTTGGCATGCAGTAGCGGGTGCACCCGCCCCTCGCCCCCCTGCCGGCCCTGGTGGGGAAAGTGCGACGCACCGGAGACCCAGGTCCGTTCGCGGGCAAACGGGTAGCCCGGCAGACTGATCCGCCGAGCCTCGCCGTCCGGCGGCCCCATTGCCGTCCAGTCGAGCGCGAGCCCCTTGACCCACAGCTCCAGCAGCTTGTCGTATTTGCCTTTGTCGGCCCAGGCGGTCAAGGTGGCCGCCATGTCCTCGTCATGGGCCAGCACCGACATGGCCGCCTTGTTGTCCCTCACCCGGCCGACGTGGATGCCATCCAAGGTGCCGGCCTGCTCGGGCTGTCCGGCCAGTCGCTCGATGCTGCGCGCCAGCCGGTCCTGCAATTCGCCGATCGAGCTGGCGCAGAAGGCCAGGCGGCACTCCATCGCCTCCCGCCCCTGCTGCAGGGTGAAGGCCAGGTCCGCCAGCCGCGGCAGCGTGCCCCCGGCCTCGGCCCGATGCAGCCACTGCTGCAATCGCTCGGCCTGCTGTTGCAACTGGGCGGGCGTCCTCGCGGACAGCGGAATCATCGCTGCCTGCCCGGCGACTTCGTCGTCGCGGCGCGGCGCACTATATTCGGCAATGATGACGTGTCCGTTGGCGCCGCCGGATCCGAACGAGGATACCGAGGCGACGCGCGGATACGCCCGCTCCCGGCCATCGAGATTCAACACCGGCTGCCGCCACGCCTGCAGCTGCTGCGGCACGTAAAACGGCGAATCGGCAAACGCAATGCCCGGGTTGAGGCGCGTCGAATGCAGCGACGGCGCCAGTTGGCGATGCTTGAACTGCTGCAGCACCTTGGCAATGCCGGCAATGCCCGCCGCCGATTCCAGGTGCCCGATATTCGACTTGACCGAGCCGACGGCGCACTGCCGCACCGGCGCGGCCTCGCTGCCCAGCGTGGCGCTGCGGCGGGCAAACCCCAACTGGAGGCCGGTGATCTCGATCGGATCACCGAGCGCGGTGCCGGTGCCGTGCGCCTCGATATAGCTCAGTTCCCGCGGGTCCATGCCGGCCTTGTCGAGCGACTCGGCGATCATGGCGCCCTGGGCATTGGGACTCGGTACGGTGTACCCGTGGGTTTTGCCGTTGTGGTTGATCGAGGTCGCCCGGATCACGCCATGGATGTTGTCGCCGTCGGCCTCGGCCCGGGACAGCGGCTTGAGCAGCACCGCCCCGACACCCTCGCCGGGCACAAAACCGTCGCCCCCCTCGCCGAAGCTGCGGCAGCGGCCGTCCGACGAGGACATCGTCAACTGGGACTGGATAAAGTACTTGTTGGGGTGCAGCGACAGGTTGACGCCGCCGGCCAGGGCCAACTGGCACTCGCCGCGCCGCAGGCTCTCGACCGCCAGATGCAGCGCGGTCAGCGACGACGAGCAGATGGTGTCGACCGCCATGCTCGGGCCGTTGCAGTCGAAGATGTAGGACACCCGGTTGGCGATCGAACCGAACGACGCATCGACGGCATCGTCGGTGCAGTCGGCGGCGGGCGAGCGGGTGTACAGCAGGTATTCGCCGTGCATCACGCCGACGAATACGCCCATTTCCCCCTGGTAATGACGCTGCAACGCGGCCCGGTCGTAGCCGGCGTCTTCGAGTGCCTGCCAGGCGGTTTCAAGGAAAATCCGCTCTTGCGGATCCATCCGCTCGGCATCCCGCGGCGAAATGTTGAAGAACAGCGGATCGAAGCGGTCGACGCCATCGATGAAGCCGCCCCACCGGGTGTTGATCTTGCCTTTCAGGCTGCGGTCGTTGCTGTAGTACTTGCTGTGCTCCCAGCGCTCGGCGGGGATCTCGCGGATGCTGTCGACACCGTTCTTGAGGTTGTCCCAGAAGCTGTCGATATCGGCCGCGCCGGGAAACCGTCCGGCCAGGCCGATGACCGCGATCAGCTCATCGCGCTCCGGCCGCCGCGCCACCGCCGGGCGGTACTGCGTCCGGGCGGCCGGGGCGGGCCGCGCGGCGCTGGCCCCGATTCCCAGCGCCTGCCGGCTGCGCAGCGGATGCTCGGCGGCGAAGTAGCCCGCCAGCGCGGCAATGCTCCGGTACTCGAAGAACAAGGTGGTCGACAGCTCGCCGAACGCTTGGGCCAGGCGCTGGTTGAGCGCGGCGATCATCAGCGAGGTCAAGC